>QWPV01000099.1 GCA_003671055.1 Planctomycetota bacterium | reverse complement strand
GCCTCGGTGGCAATTCACTTTCGGATCTCGTCGTGTTTGGAAGACTCGCAGGCGAACATGCTGCAAAGTTTGCCAAGGCGAATCGAGCTGTCGAAGTCGATCCCGCGCAAATCAACGAGCACACTCATGAAATCGAAAAGGTCTTCGATCGTCCCACTGGTGAAAATCCATTTGCGGTTCAGTATGCGCTCCAAGATGCAATGCAAGACTTGGTCGGCATCGTGCGTACTGAAAAGGAAATGGAGTTGGCCCTCGTCAAGATCGAAGAACTCAAGAAGCGATACAAAAATGTCGGCATCACAGGTCACCGCGAGTACAACCCAGGATGGCATACTTCGATCGACTTGAATTGCATGTTGACCGTTTCTGAGTCAATCACGCGCAGCGCACTCGAACGCAAAGAAAGCCGCGGAGCGCAATTCCGCGACGATTACCCAGAGAAGTCGGCAGAATGCGCGACATTCAACCTGCTTGCCAAGAAAGCAGCCGATGGCACGATGGAGATTCGGCGCCGTCCAATCGTTGCGATGCGTCCGGACTTGAAAGCCATTATCGAGAAAATGAAATGACAAACAAGACGACTACGCCCACGGCACCTTCAAATCCACAATCTCAAGATGCATCGACCACCGTGGAATTCCGCATCTGGCGTGGCGACAGTACCACTGGAGCTTTTCAAACATATCAAGTCGCTGTTTCCGAAGGCATGGTGGTGCTCGACTGCGTGCATCGCATCCAAGCTGAACATGCAAACGACCTTGCAGTTCGGTGGAATTGCAAGGCCGGAAAATGCGGATCGTGCTCTGCTGAAATCAACGGCCAACCAAAGTTGATGTGCATGACACGAATGGCAACTCTGCCCGTCGGGCAACCCGTGACCGTCGAGCCGATGCGATCATTTCCGTTGATTCGAGATCTCGTGACGGATGTCAGTTGGAACTTCCGCGTCAAGAAGAAGATCAAACCATTCAAGCCACGAAAGCCAGATAACGCCGACGGATCGTGGACAATGATGCAAGAAGATGTCGACCGCGTTCAAGAATTCCGAAAGTGCATCGAGTGTTTCCTTTGTCAAGATGTTTGCCATGTGTTGCGCGATCACCACAAGCATGACGAGTTCATCGGCCCCCGCTTCTTGATGTACACCGCTGCGCTGGAAATGCATCCACTCGATACCGAAGATCGCGTTGGAGATCTGAAGAACAAGGACGGCATCGGTTATTGCAACATCACCAAATGCTGCACTAAAGTTTGCCCTGAACACATCGGCATCACTGACAACGCGATCATTCCGATGGAACGCGTGGTCGACGAGTTCTATGACCCGATCACGCGGCTCTTCAGGATGTTCAAAGGCAAATGACGTATCGTGCCTGAGGAGATCCAATTGATATGGAGGACAGCCACGCAAGCACCGCACCGATAAGAATGTACTGGCGCGGTCTCCGTGGCCTAATCGCCACGATCAGTCTGCTCGTCATTGGCGGCGGACTCTGGTACGCCGTCGATGCTGTTTTGATCGATCGCACTCCGATCGTTGTCGGGATCTTGCACTCGCGCACTGGACCGATGGCGGTGAGCGAAAGCTCCATGATTGACGCGGAAATCCTCGCACTTGAAGAGATCAATCAGAGCGGCGGACTTCTCGGCCGCACCGTTCGTTGGGAGATTGCTGATGGCGCATCGGACTGGCCAGTCTTCGCGCTTGAGGCCCAACGGCTGATCGAAGAGGAGAAAGTCTGCGTGGTCTTTGGCTGCTGGACGAGCGCGAGCCGCAAGAGCGTGCTGCCGATCTTCGAGTCGCAAGACCATCTGCTGGTGTATCCCATGGCGTACGAAGGGCTCGAGCAGTCGCCCAATATCATCTACACAGGCGCCGCGCCAAATCAACAGATCACACCTGCGGTGCAGTGGTGCCACGAGAAACTCGCGGCGCGCAAGTTTTTCCTCGTTGGCAGTGATTACATCTGGCCGCATTGCGTGAACGCGATCATCAGCGATCAACTCGCTGGCCTCGGCGCCGAGCGCGTCGGTGAGATGTACATCCCGTTTGGAAGCACCGATGTCGATGCGGCGGTGCGAGCCATCGTTGCTGCCAAGCCTGATGTCGTGTTGAGCGCGGTCGTCGGCGATTCTGCGCTGGCGTTTGCGAAGAAGTTGCGCGAAGCTGGGGTGCGGCCCGACAAAACTCCAGTGCTCACCTTCGCGTTGGGTGAGAGTGAACTCAGCACGGTTTCGCGCCAGGACATGGTGGGAAACTACGCGGCATGGACTTACTTCCAGAGCATCGATCGTGCAGAGAACAAGGACTTTGTGCGAGCATTCAAAGCGCGCTTCGGCGCCAGCCGCACCGTGTCGTCGGTCATGGAGTCGTCGTACAACAGCGTGCGTCTCTGGGCGAACGCAGTGACCGAGGCGGAAACGACTGATGTGCGACAAGTCCGATTCGCGCTGCGCCATCAAAGCCTCAACGCGCCGAGCGGCATCATCGCGGTGGATCCTGAGACGCAGCACACTTGGTTGCCCGTCGCGATTGGACGCATTCGTGGCGACGGCCAGTTCGACATCGTCTGGTCGAGTGGCACCGCCGTGCGTCCCGCGCCGTTTCCACTCACGCGCTCTAGAGAGGCGTGGATCGCGTTTGTAGATGACCTCCACCAACGCTGGGGCGGAAAGTGGGCTGCGCCTGCGGGATTGACGATGGATGCAACGAATGCGGCGGGGAGCACGCCATGACGCAAGACACGACGCAAGCCATGACGCAAGCCACGACTGAAGACACGACGAAGCGAACGCCTGTGCGCAAGACGCGTGGATCGATCGCGAGCAGGCTCGTCTTTTGGTTTCTCATCATCGCGCTCATTCCTTGCGCGATCTTGACCACGATCACCAGCATCGTTGCCACCCAAGCGCTCGAAGGCGCGGTGCGCAATCGACTGGTGAGCATCGCTGCGTCAAAGGCCGACGAGCTCGAGGTCTATGCGTTGCAGCGCGTGCGCGACGGCACGACACTGGCGCGCAATTCCACGATCGTCGACGCGATGAAGATGCTCACGGCGACGAAGACCGACGCGTCTGATGTCGCCACCAACGACGCGATGCGGGCAACCCTCGGCGACGCCGCGTATGCAATGGACTTCTCACGACTCCTGCTGATGGACACGACTGGACGCGTGCGCTTTGCGCTGGACAACTCAGTCGCAGTCGGCACCTCGCTCCTCGAAGGCGACCTCGCTGACACCGAACTTGCTGCGGGCTTTGATCGCGCGCGAACGCTGCTGCAAGCGGAACTCTGCGGCTTCCAACTGTTTGGCGTGACGGGCGAACCGTTGGCCTTCGTCACCAGTCCGATCATGGAGAACGGCCGCGTCATTGGTGTCCTCGCGGGTGGACTCACTCCCGAGCGCGTCTGGCATGTACTTGGCGATCTCAGCGGGCTTGGCGAAACGGGCGAGATCGTGACAGGTGAACGGCGCGGCGCGAATTTCCTCATGACTAAGCCGCTGCGACTCGCGCCTGATGCTGCGTTTCGCCTTGAAATTCCCTTTGGAAACGCGCAACTCGGCGCCGCCGTGCAGCGCGGCTCTACTGGCGATCGCGGCTACGGAATGACGCGCGATTACCGCGGAGAAGAAGTGGTCGCCGCGTGGTGCTACTTGCCTAGTTTCCGCTGGGGAATGGCAGTGAAACAGGACGCGGCTGAAGCGTTGGCGCTCATGTATCTCCAACGCCAAGCGATCATCGCCATCGGCATCGCGGTGATTGTTGGCGTCACGCTGACAGCGTTGATCGTCGCGCGCACGATCTCGCGACCAATCGGCACTGCGGTGCGGGTTGCGCGTCAAGTAGCCGACGGCGACTTGCGTGCGGATGTTGGCGTAACCGCCGACGATGAAACCGGCGCACTGCTGCAAGCAATTCAGCGGATGAGCAACGACTTACGCGGACTGATTGGCAGCATCCAGCAATCCTCCTCCACACTGCTCGCGACCGCGTCATCCATGCAAGCGACCAACGCAGGACAGCAGCAGGTCGTCACCGAGTTCGGCTCCTCATCAAACGAAGCGGCAGCCGCGGTGAAGGAAATTTCGACCACCAGCCAAGAGTTGGCGCGGACGATGACTGAGGTCAACCTCATGGCTTCGCAGACGGGCGTGCGCGCAGAAGAAGGTCGCGTGGATCTCACGGGCATGGATGCGACCATGAAGGAACTCGCACGCAGCACTGGATCTTTCAGCGCGAAACTCGCGATTATTGACGAACGCGCAAGCCTCATCAATCGCGTGGTGGGCACGATGACCAAGGTCGCCAACCAAACCAATCTACTCTCGCTCAACGCCGCGCTAGAGGCCGAGCGCGCAGGCAAGTATGGACTGGGATTTCGCGTCGTGGCGCAGGAAATCTCGCGGTTGGCCGACCAAACTGCCGTCGCCGCACTCGACATTGAGGGCATGGTGAAGGAGATGCAGCGCAGTGTGAAGGCGGGAGTCGACGAAATGCACAGTTTCTCCGCGCAGGTCCACGACGGCGTCCAGAAAATCAGCGACATCTCCTTGAAACTTGGCGAAATCATCTCCGCAGTGCAGGGAATCTCTGGTCGATTCGGCCAAGTGACCGACGGCATGCGGGCGCAATCGCAGGGCGCGGAGCAAATCCGTGAGGCGATGGTGCGGCTTTCCGCGGGTGCTGAGCGGACGGCGTCGTCGCTGAACGAGTTCAACGTTGCGACCACCAAATTGCACACCGCGGTGGGTGAGCTCAACGGCGAAGTCTCGCGCTTCACGGTGTAGGTCGCGGTAGCATTATGCAGCCATGCCAATCGGTGTGCGCACTCGGACGAATTTGCTGCATGACGACTCCACCGCTTGCCACTCGTACTGAAAGCTCGTTTGAAGATTTCAAACTGCCATTGATGCGTGATGGCGCAATCGCAGAAGCAAATCGATGCCTCTTTTGCAGCGACGCGCCCTGCATCAAAGCGTGTCCAACTTCGATTGATATCCCGCAGTTCATTCGCAAGATCAGCACAGACAATGTGCACGGTTCCGCGAAGACGATTTTCGAAGCCAACATCCTCGGCATGAGTTGTGCGCGTGTCTGTCCAGTTGAAGTGCTTTG
>QWPV01000098.1 GCA_003671055.1 Planctomycetota bacterium | reverse complement strand
CACGCACTACTACCGGATCATTGCATTTAGCCCCGACGGCGTTGAGCGATGGCGATTCGGAACGTACGGGCTTGAAGAGGGTTCGTTCATCTATCCCACCGACATTGCGTGCACTGCTGACGGCGAACTCTTCGTGAGTGAGTATGGCTCAAACGACCGCATTCAAGTCTTCGACGCGCAGAAGAAGTTCGTGCGTGCCTTCGGTTCTTTCGGCAATGACGCGGGGCAGTTTGCACGACCGCAATCGATCGCGTGGAGCGAATCTCGCCAAGAACTCTACGTTGCCGATAGCGTGAATGGCCGCGTGCAAGTGTTCACGCGTGAAGGCAAATTACTGCGTGTGCTCGCCGATGGGCTCCTTGAGTACCCTTACGGGCTCGATCTGCTTGACGATGGAACCTTGATCCTCACCGAGCTCGGCGCACACCGCGTCCGACGGATCGACGCCATCACTGGAGAGTCCTTGGGATTGGCGGGCGCGCGCGGTTTCGACGCGGGGTTCCTGCAGTATCCTTGGAGCGTCGCCGTACGCAGAGATGGCAACGTGGCAGTTCTCGATTCAGGAAACAACCGCGTGCAGATCGTTGAAGTCCCGTGAATGCACTGCCCATTCAATTCGAACATCCGCTCGCACTCTTCTTGTGTCTACTCCTTGTGCTTGTCGCAGTGCTCGCGTGGCGCAGTCGGCATGGTGAAGGCACCA
The DNA here is from genome assembly GCA_003671055.1 of Planctomycetota bacterium. Taxonomy (GTDB): domain Bacteria; phylum Planctomycetota; class Phycisphaerae; order Phycisphaerales; family SM1A02; genus F1-140-MAGs142. The sequence continues at coordinate 4,869 of QWPV01000098.1, read as the reverse complement.
CAAAGTGGTGGACGACACTTCTCCTTCGCACCATCGTTGTGCTCTGTCTCGTGGGTGCGATTAGTCAGCCGTCATTGACTCGACAGGGCGAAGCGATCACCACAGTGTTCGTGCTCGACGATAGCCGTTCGGTGCCGCTTGAGTTGCGACAGCAAGCACGGGTTTACGCGAAGGCACTCGTAGATGGAAAGCCCAACGCTGAAGATCGCGTTGCTGCAATCACGCTCGGGCGCGAAGCAGCCATCGCCGCGCAACCTGATGAGCATTCAATTGTGCCGACCGAAGAACATACCGGTGGACGCGACGCGACGAATGTCGCCGCAGGCTTGCGGCAGGCACTCTCGATTATGCCGCCTGATACTGCGCGGAGAATCGTACTTTTCTCCGATGGCAACGAGAACATGGGCGACGCGCTTGCTGAAGCGCGACTGGCCGCAGCCAACGGTATTCCGATCGATGTCGTGCCACTTGAGTATGAGTTTCGCAACGAGGTTGTGTTCGAAGGTATCCGTGCGCCTTCGCGCGCGCGCCTCGGCCAGACCGCCGATCTGCGGTTGACGCTGCGAAGTCAAGCAGCGACATCAGGACGACTCACGCTCACGGAGAGCGGACGACCTATCGATCTCTCGCCCGATGATGAGGGCGATGCGCGCATGATCGAACTTCCCGCGGGAGCAACCGCGATCAATGTTCCGATTCCATTTGATGCTAGTGGCGCGCGCCGTTTCGAAGCGGTCTTCGAACCAATCGATGCGCAGAGTGACGCACAACTCGAAAACAATCGCGCGACTGCTGTGACCTTCGTCGGCGGCGAAGGTGAAGTGCTCATCGTCGATGAAGGCGGTATCGAATCAGGTCCATTGCGCGAGGCGTTGGTTGACAGCGGTATCGCGGTGCGCACAGTTGGGCCTTCCGAACTTTCGCAAGGCGCTGATTTTCTTGGTGGATTTGACGCGGTCATCCTCGCCAATGTCGCTCGTTGGAACATCGACGGCGAGACAGATCGTCTGTTGCGCGCGTATGTGCATGACCTCGGTGGTGGATTGCTCATGCTTGGCGGTGATCAGAGTTTCGGTGCTGGCGGTTGGATTGGTTCCGAAACCGCACAGGCACTTCCGGTGAAGCTCGATCCGCCAGCGACGCGACAAATGGTGCGCGGAGCGCTTGTGTGCGTCGTGCATTCGTGCGAGATGCCGCGAGGCAATTACTGGGCGCAGCAGGTCACGATCGCCGCAGTCGAAGCGCTTTCTCGACTCGATCTCATCGGCATCATCACGTGGACAGGCGGTCCTAACTGGGCGCTTCCGCTTTCGGAGGCGGGCGACAAGTCGAGGGCAGTTGCTGCAGCGCGCTCGATGGTTGTTGGAGACATGGTGGACTTCGATGGCACAGTGCAGATGGCGCTGAAATCGCTTGCGGAGAGTCGCGCTGGTCAGCGCCACATCATCATCGTGAGCGATGGTGATCCGAGTCCGCCGACGGCAAAGACGCTCGCAGATGCGGTTGAAGCGAAGGTGACGATCGCCACCGTGATGGTTGCTGGCCACGGCACGCCGCAAGACAACGCGAATATGAAACTCGTCGCAGATACGACGGGCGGAAATTTCTATGAGGTTAAGAACCCCAAGAATCTGCCGAAGATTTTTATCAAGGAAGCGCAGATGGTTGCGCGCAGTCTGCTCGTTGAGGGCGACTTTCAACCGACGGTGAGTTCTTCGTCAAGCGGTCCAACGCGCGGATTTATCGCAGTTCCTGGGATTGCGGGCTACGTCTTGTGCATTCCGCGCGATGGACTTGCAACAGTGCGCATTTATAATGTCACGCAGGAAGGCAACGATCCGATTTATGCGGATTGGAACTTCGGTCTCGGGCGCAGTGTTGTGTTCACGAGCGATATCGCGGGCCGTTGGGGAAAGTCGTGGTCAGCATGGAGCGACTTCAAACCATTTTGGGAACAGACAGTGCGATGGCTCATGCGTCCGCCAGTGCCGCAGAATCTCGCGCTTCGCACGCGGGTCGAAGGGGATCGCGGCATCGTTGAACTCGAAGCGCTTTCGAACGCGGGTGGATTCGCAACTGATGTGCAGCCGGATTCCGCAATCATCGCGCCAGACGGTTCGCTCTCTTCGCTCTCGTTGCAACAGATTGGTCCTGGTCGTTGGCGCGGTGAATTCAAGGTTGAAGAGGCTGGAAGTTATCTCGTGAATGTGTCTGCGGCAGCGGGCGGTTCGGATCCGAATGCGCGTCGAGGGAGCGTGCAAGCGTCCGTGAGTGTTCCGTATCCAAAGGAGTTCCGAACCGTGCGCGACAATCGCGCGTTGCTTGAAAGCATCGCGCAAGAAACTGGTGGGCGCGTGCTCGCCCTCGGTGATGCGATCGCCGCAAAGGACGGCGTTGCATTCGAGAAGACTGCGCTTGCGATTCCAGAGAGTGCGAAACGCATCTGGGATTTGCTCGCGATCATTGCCGCCGGATGTTTCCTTCTTGATGTCGCTGTGCGCCGGTTGACATTTGACGCGGACGCGGCGCGCAAGCGTCTTCAAAGCGCAATGACGCCGCTCGGCGCCGGTGGCGATGCAACTGTCGCTGCGTGGAAAACCGCACGAAATCGCGCGGGTACTGCGCGTGGCATTGCAGCTTCACAAGAAGATCCACTGGCAACGCGCATGGGTCCAGCGCTTGATACGAAGTCAGAAGCAAGCGACGCAGGTGTTGGCGCGCGACAAGCGGCTTCGACGCGTGGAAGTGATTCGGTAGTCGATCCACGCAACGCTGCGAATCCTGAGGAAGAGTCGCCGACAACGCGATTACTCCGTGCGCGAAAGCGAGCGACGATGGATGATTCGGGTGGTGACAGCGATGCGCAGCAGGGAAAGGGGAAGCCGAGTGAGTGATGTTGATGTCGTTGACGCCGCTCGTCAGTTAGAGAGCGCAGACATTGAAGATGCCTCGCAAGCGCGACGGCACGCGGAGCTCTTTCGCATGTTGTTCCTTCGACTTCGCACCGAAGTGGGGAGGCGCATGGTGGGGCAGCAGGAAGTTGTCGACCTCACATTGACGTGTCTCTTCGCAGATGGACACATGCTTCTCGAAGGTGTGCCTGGACTCGGCAAGACATTGCTGATTCGCTCACTCGCGGAAGCCACGGGCCTTCGATTCTCGCGCGTGCAGTTCACGCCTGATGTCATGCCCGCAGATATCACAGGCACGAATGTCTTGATCGAAGACCCTGGAACGACTCGTCGTCGCATTGAGTTTCGCCGTGGACCAATCTTTGCTGAACTGGTGCTCGCAGATGAAGTGAATCGCGCGAGCCCGAAAACGCAGTCCGCGTTGCTTGAGGCGATGCAAGAGCGAACGGTGAGTGCTGGTGGCGTGACGCACGCGCTCGGTCGTCCTTTCTTCGTGATGGCGACACAGAATCCGATTGAACAGGATGGCACGTTTCCGCTGCCTGAAGCGCAGTTGGATCGTTTTCTACTCAAGGTCGAAGTACCGAGCGCCAAGCGCGAAGAGCTCAACGAGATTCTGGTGCGCACAACCTGCGACGGTGAGGTTGCGTTGGAGAAAGTCGTCGATGCACGCGGGATTCTTGCCGCACAGAAACTCGCGCGCCGCATTCCACTTGCGGCTGAAGTGCAGGACTGGTGCGTGCGGCTTGTGCTTGCAACGCATCCTGACAGCGAGTTCTGCCCCGAAGAACTTCGACGCTATATCCGCATCGGCGCGAGTCCACGCGGCGCGCAAGCATTGGTATCGAGTGCACGAGTGCTTGCACTCATGAAGGGCCGTTTCGCAGTGAGCTTTGATGATGTGCGACGAGTTGCCCGCGCCGCGCTTCGGCATCGGATTCACCGTTCGTTCGAAGCCGAGGCGGAGGGAATTTCCAACGACACCATCGCGCAACGCATCATCGCGTGTGTGCAAACACCGCCGCCTGTTCTGCAGCGTGGAGGCGTGCGATGAGTAGCGCAACACCAGCACTTAAGAAGCTCGATGATTTGATCGACGGTCGTCTGATGTCGAAGTTGGATCAACTTGACATCGTGAGCCGCAAGATCTTCTCCGGGAAACTGCATGGTGAACGGCGCTCAAAACGACGTGGGCAGTCGGTGGAGTTCGCAGATTTCCGTCCGTACTCCCCGGGCGATGATCTTCGTTTTGTTGATTGGAATATTTATGGACGACTTGACCGACTCTTCCTCAAGATGTTTCTAGAAGAAGAAGATCTCTCGCTCGTGATCGCGATCGATGCGAGTGCATCGATGCGCACAGGCAATCCTGATTGCTTCGACTACTGCCGACGACTCGCAATGGCGCTCGGGTACATCGGATTGTCGAATCAACATCGCGTGTCGATGCTTTCATTCAACGATCAAGGCATCAAGCGTGTCTCGAATCTTCGCGGTCGACGCAAAGCGTCCGAACTGGCGACGTGGCTGTTGCAGGTGGAACCCGAGGGCGCGAGTGGCTTTGAAGCGGCGATGAAAACCGCAGCGCTGTCGCGACTCGGTCGCGGCGTGATGATCGTGCTGAGCGACTTCATGTTGCGCGAAGGCTATGAGCGAGGATTGGGCATGGTTGCTGGACGAGGCTTCGATCTCTTCGCATTGCAGGTGCTCTCTCCGCAACAGATCGATCCATCACGCGAGGGCGGCGTCAGTGGCGACATGAAACTTGTTGACAGCGAATCGCTCGGCGAAACAGAAGTTACCGTGACGCCTGCGTTGCTCAAGGCGTATAAGGATCGTCTCGATGGTTGGTGCGGCGGATTGCGGCAGTGGTGCGCGCGTCGCGATGTGACACATCTTGTGGTTGAGAGCAGCGTGCCTGTGGAAACCATGATGCTCGAGTACCTGCGTCGACGAG
>QWPV01000097.1:4336-5777 GCA_003671055.1 Planctomycetota bacterium | reverse complement strand
CAGTTCGCCCACCAATCATCCACAAAACTCATGTGCATCGGCGTGGTTCGACAATTCGAACCGCCTCTAAGGCCTCGTCTACGCAAAACGAAGCCGCATCGCGCGCCCAATTCCCACACCTCGCCAAACGAAAGCACGCGAGAGCACAAGCTCCGCGTCGTCGTCAACTGCTTTCAGATGTTTCAGGCCTTCCGCGGCGCTACTCGCTGCTCCACACCGGCACCATCCGGTGTTGCCCGCGCCGAGCTGCTTCACGCGCGACGGATTCCTTGCTTCCGTAGCAACTCCCGCGCATGGAGCCAAGCACGTTCCATGCGAGGTTGTCAACGGGAATTGGATCGAACTGCTCTTCGATCGGCCCGCGCAACTCGCGCCACCAATTCGCGATCGATCGCGCCGCTCGTCGGACGGCACGAGTCCCGCGTAGCAGCGATGGAAGCACGCGGGCAATCGCTTCGCTCACCGCGTCGGGCTGTGATTTCGAAATCCAACCGGCCTTGTCTGGTCGACGGCGACGACCAACCTGATCCATTCGCTGAATGTGGCGGAGCAGACTCGGTGCTCGATCGGCAAACTCATCGGCGAACATCGCCGGCTGCACGCGCGCTTCCGATCCATCGCCCTCCGCGTTGCGACAAGGGAAGACCGGCTCCCAGCAAATCTCCAGCAAACGCGGGCACGGATCTTCGTTCGCCGCCGCACTCTCTTCACAGGCGATTCGCACCTTGTGGCTCAGCCGCTGCCACTGGACATTTCCCGAGGTGAAGATGCTCGACGGAATCGACGTTGCGGCGCCCGCGCGCACTTCGTTCAGTTCGACATACATCACGACTATTTCAAGTGCAGCTTGATCGAGCACCTTCTTGCAATGAAATCGACCCTCCCAATAGTGACCAGTGACGTCGTCCTCTCGATTCCATTTCTTCGCGCATGGTTCCTTGAGAAGCTTGTGAAAGAAACTGGGACTCGAGAGCTCACGTCGCGCGTCGCGAATGCGCTCGCTGCTGCTCAGAATCACCGCAATTTCACGTTCGAACATCGTCTGATCGTCGCAGCTGGAGGACTTCGAATGCATGCGATGACTGGCAATGAGACTGACTCTTCGTTGCGCGACTTCGGGATCTGACAACGTCGCCACCAGTTCGGGCTTCGTCCTAAGCACGAGGTGAAGATGGTTCGTCATCACGCCAAACGCAATGACGTCGATCGCGGCGTAGCTCGCGAGAAACTCGAGGCGCGCGACAATCCACGCGCGGCGCCGGGGATCGCTGAGAAGCCGTTCCCTGCGCACGCAACGTGAGGTGCAGTGATACACGCCGGAGTGAGCCGCATCCACCGTGTCTGATCGCCGTTGAGCCATGCGATAAAGGTACAGGTGGTTTTGGGCAGTTCTGAGTTTCGCTACAGGTTCCCCTCGCGGAGTTTGTGCGTGTCCGTGATG
>QWPV01000097.1:0-3984 GCA_003671055.1 Planctomycetota bacterium | reverse complement strand
TGTGCCTGTCCGCGAAGCCTCCTCAACATGGCGAGAAGTATTCCCTATGTTTTTGCCATGTTTTTACAGTGAATTCAGATGATTTTTGTAACGCATCAACTGAAACACTTCCGCGATTGTCAACGTTTTTCCAAAGCGAGAGATTTTTTCTTGACATGAATTCTGCACTGCGGGATCGTCCGTGCTCTTCATGGTTGGTTGGCGCAAGCGTGGGGTGATGCGTTTTTTGGAATGACTCGCGCGTATTGGCGATCAGCATGTTGAATGCGTTGGGTCCATGGATACGCACTCTTTGAGAAAGGTCTTCAGAATGAATGGTCGAACAAAAACGCCAGTCGTCATTGTTGTTGCATGCCTCAGCACCGCTGTGTTCGCGGGAAGCGAATACCGCATCATTTGGCTCGGACCAGCGGCGGAGCAGAACATCTTCGGTTCCGGATTCGGACTGAGCACTGGCCGATTCGCGATCAACGATGCTGGCTTCGTGTCGGGCAACATGATTGATGACAGCTATGACACAGTAGCTGCGTTGTGGAAGCCGCAAGGCGCAGGCGCATCGCTCTCCTACTCGGCAGCAATCGCGCTTCCCTCGCCTACGTCTAAGCTCTTGACGAAGTCGTGTGATCTTTCGGAGGGCGTGCTTCCAGTCATTGTCGGATTTGATGGGTGGGAACAACACGCCTTGGCGTGGCGCGTTCCCGGCACGACCGTTGAGGTCAATCAATTCGGTGGACTCGACAGCGCTGCGTACGCGATCCGAGAGGATGCGGGCGCGGCATTTGGCACGTCGCCGTATGCGTGCCCAAACGATGCCAACTCGTTTCGCAATCGTGCGACTCGGTGGGACGCCATCGAACCCGGCACGCTCTCGTTTATCTCGCAAGTGCGACTCGACAATTGCGAAAATGTTCTTGTCAGTGCGGCGATTACATCTGATCGTCGGGGCGATGACTGGTTCCCTCCGGCAGGAGGTTCGACTGATCGCAAGTGTTCAAATCCGACGATTTGCGGCATTGACATCCCCGCGGCCGAATGCGGCGAGGGCCCATACGGTCTTGGCGCGCGGTTCTTCGACGCTTGTCCTGCTCCGGTCGTTCCATTTGGCTGGTTTTTTGCGTGTGGGCCGGGGACGCGCGAAGACCCACAACCCCCGCGCTCGAGACCCACGCACGTCCTCGCTCGAACGGTCGATCGGCTCTATGGACACGCCAAGCCGGAGGACGGCCTCCCTGAGGACGACAGGTGCGACAACTTCGCGTCGACATGGAACTCCTCTGGCCGTGATGCAACACGCATCGGCCAACTCGCGGTTCCTGCTGGTTGGTCGCATGTAATAAGTTCGGTGCAAGGTGCGAAGTACGTCGACCTGGTTTCTTCTCAATCGGAACTCTTCGGCGAGCAAGCGGTCGGCATGGCGGTGAGGGAGAGGGTCAGTCCTACGGGAGTCCCTGAGCAACATGCCATTCGTTGGCAACTGTCTGACAACGGCGTGTGGACCGCGGTGGATCTCGATGACCTCTACTGCGCATCCGGCATTCAACTCACACAGGCGCATGATGTGAACGCGCGCGGTTGGATTGTCGCGACCGGCAGGCTCGCCTCCGACCGGCTGCATGACGCGCATGCGTTCGTGCTCATCCCAAACACATGCCCCGCTGACTTCGATCGCGATGGTGATGTCGATGCCGCCGATCTCTCGTCCGTACTGGCCTATTGGGGTCCCTGCGAACCAGGCACGCCATACGACATTGATTGCTCTGGAGACGTTGGCGCCGGCGATCTCAGCACCGTGCTCGGCACTTGGGGCGACTGCTACTAAGAGACATAGACATAAGGCAACGCGCCGCCCTTTCGTGCTTCACGCACGCAAAGGGCGGCGCGTTTGACTTGATCCCGAACTCGCGAGGGCAATGACACTCCAACGCGCACTCGCCGCGCGCCCATTCCGCCGCGTTGACCACAGGGACGAGTGCGTTATGGGGTAGCGTTTTTGCCGTTTGGGGCGATCGATCCAAGGTTATTGCCGTGTGTAAGCAACTGTTCTGTCGCCGCGCAGCTCACGCCGAAAGAGTGGTTGTCGCAGCAATGTGTTGCGACCGACCGCAGCGAGAAACACTGCGACGAAGTCAACGAACGCGCGCTGGCATGTGAACGCAGCAACGCCTTCCGCCAACGCCTTGGACAAAAAGTTACTCATGAATCTCACTCCTAATACCTCCCCGAACTTTGAGCGCGTCTTCGAACAACTCTTTTCGCACCTTGTTTCAGGCGAGCGTCGTGCAGCGCGTGAACTCGTCGACACGGTGTACGACGCGGGCATTAGTGCGGAGGTTGTGTCGAAGGATCTCTTCTGGCCTCTGCTCGAATCAGTGACCGCGCTCTATCGCAAGGATCAGCTCACCGTGCTTTCGCATCACTATGCGACGCGCATGTTGCGCATGCTGGTTGATCAAGCACAATCGCGTTACACCATGTCGACTTCACGCGGCAAGCGCATCGCCATGTTCTGCGGGCCAAACGAAACCGAAGAACTCGCGGGACAACTGGTTGCTGATCTTCTCGAAGCCGATGGATATGACGTGACCTTCGCCGGTGGCGGTGTGGCCAACGATGAGATTCGCGAAGAGTTGGGAACGCGCGAGCCAGACACGCTTCTGCTCTTCGCTTCGAGCGCCAAGGACGCGCCCTTCATTCGCGAACTCATCGACAACATTCGCGAGAACGGCACTTGCCTCACCATGCAAGTGGTCGTTGGTGGTGGCATCTTCAACCGCGCACCGGGCCTCGCCGAAGAAATCGGCGCCGATGTCGCGGCAACATCTCCGCGTGACTTGCTCGAGAAGCTCGTCGCGCAACCGCACACTCGCAATGAGCGTTGGGCCAAGCCAGTTCGCACTCGTCGCGTGGCATAACTCACACTCATTCCCATTGATCGCAGGGCTCCGCGCCGTTCCTCTGAGGGGACGGCGCGGTTTTCTTTTGGGCCGCACTTGGGTTGGAGCAAACGCGTAAACAGCCAGAAACCCGCAGTAAATCGTGCGTGGAGGGTGAGCCGCTCATGCGCCGATTCCCTCCGTGCTTTGAAAAAATGCACGTACTCGCAGGCGAGCTGCGAGATCGCCACGGCGCGCGCGGAACTCCATTGTCTGCTCGTCCGCAGACAAGAGTCAGCCAACTAAACAATTCAATAGAGCCCTAATAAAGGAATTTGCCATGCGCACTTCAACGATCGCCACTCTCGCTCTCACCGCCGCCGCACTCACCACCACCATTGCGAGCGCCGCAGGATTCGTGGGCAACACTGTTGCCGCTGCTCCAGTGCGCAACGTGGTGGGGATGAGCCAAGCCAGCACGATGCCGATGCTGCTGGCACTTCCGATCAAAGTGATCATGTGCTCTGGCGCTGGCGAGTCACCCGTGTTCGTCGCCACTGGTTTGGCCACCGCACTCGCGACTGGCAGCACATACACCATCGAGGCCACGCTGATCAACGTCACCACCACGCGATTCCTGATTCGGAATACCGGTATGAGCAACAACGGGATCTTGAAGGTCAACTTCGGTGGCATGACTCAGTCGATGGTGTTCGATCGCACGCAGCCCAGTCCAGGAAGCGCTGGTTCGCTCACTGGCCGAGATGTTGCGTACCTCGGTGGCTCTGGTTTCTGGAATGCGCAAGCGATCTGGTCGAGTCCTATCAAGGTGGGAGCCGCGGCCGTGCAGAACGATGCGTACAACATGCTCACCATCAACTTCTCGACGTGCTTCATGGCTGGCAACTTCATTCAATTCAATGTCGACACCGATAAGGCCGGCTGATGCGAGGACAGAGGCGCGACGCAAAGTTCACGCTCCATCGCGCAATTGATCTGCGACATCGTCAAGAACCAAAGCCCTTCCGCGGGACTCCACAATCACCCAAGCCCCACTGCACTCGGCGCCTCGTGGCTCGAGTGCGGTGGTTTTTGTGGTGCATCTATTCAC
>QWPV01000096.1 GCA_003671055.1 Planctomycetota bacterium | reverse complement strand
GGATGAGTTTGCGCGCTCGAGGGAGAATCGCGAGAGCGCTGAGGTGACGAATGCGAAGTCGATGTTGCGCATTCAGAGTGATGACGATCTCGCGCGTCTCTCCGCGTACTTGATTCGCCTCGGTGTCTCGAAAGAGCGCGCGAACACGATCATCAATCCATATCGCACGAGGCGCGACGGGGCCATCAGCGAGTACATCGCAATCAATCAAGCCGACCCAGGTACGAAAATTTTCGCGGAGCACATGGCTCGGATTCGAGAGAAGTGGCCGCAGGGACATCCCGAAAATGCTGTGGATGAACCGGGTGCCGAGCACTGGCGAGATGTTGAGCAACGCGCGTTTCGCGCGACGGCTGAATCGACGACCGAGTTGGATCTCCACCAAATGGGGCTGCGGTATAAGGCGGCACTTGTCGCACTCGCGGTTGGCGCGCGTGACGCGATTGTCGAAGCGGATGCTGCGCAGGAACGCAGTGCGTTTCGCCTGCACTGCACAATATTGAGCGGTTACCTTGAGGGTCCGGCTGACTCGCTGGCGCCGCCCCGCGCATTTGAGCCAAGCCTGTATGTCGTGAAATTTCTTGCGGAGTTTCAGACGACTTCACCAGTGATCGGGCTCGATGAGTATGGATTGGTCAGCAGCGCTGACGAGAATCTTGTTCCACTCATCGACGCGGTCTATGAGCGCGCACGCGATTGGGCGTGGACCGAGATTCACCCAGCCGAACGATCGCAGGGTCCGCAGCTCATGGCAAGTAAAGTTCGTACGCACCGCGAGTTGCTCGCCGCGAAGGACCGCTTAGTGGATGCCGCGGCGGTGCGGTTGGAAGCGCTCGGCGCGTCGGAGGACGCGGTCAAACTCCGGGCGCAGTATCTGCAACAACTGGCACCGACGGTGCTGCGAGAATCATGGATCGAGACCGAACTTGCGGGGTGCATCGGCGCGCTGCGTGCCGCGGAGGCGATCAGCGGTTCGGAGGCTGAGAGTTTTGAGGCGCGGCGAGCAGTCACGTTGCAAGAACTCGCTCGGCTCAGAGCGTGCACCATCGACGCGGGTTGGCTCTGGCGACGGAACTACGGCGTCTCGAATTGGCTGGATTACCGAGATCAGGTGATCGCCGCGATGCGCGCGTTCGATGCATTCAATTTGAGGGAGAAAGCGTGGTTCGTCGACGCATTCCCGGCGGGTTGGCCAACGATTTGCGCGCGTCGCATTTCTCACGAGCAGCCTGAATCAAGCTTAGATGAGATTGCAAAGCGACGCGTTCGCTGAGATTCTTGCGTATTACTTGGCGTTCGAGCAGTTCTACAGAAGACAAGAGGCCGGTCTGCGTCACACAAAGGAGCAACCACGATGAACGAACAAGCGAAGCGACTATGTTTGTGCACGATGACCACGGCGGCGTGTCTTTGGATGAGCGGCGCGCAAGCGATCGAGCCGCCGGGGCCAGGTACATATGTCGGCAAGCGGTGCATGGCGGGTACTAACAATTACGAGCCGACGGTTGAGTGCTCTCGTTGGTTGCCTGAATGGTGCGCTTCGGTTGGCCAGGAATGCAACGGCTGCTTCCCAACTCATCCGAACGATCTTCATAAGATTTGCAGTCCAAGCCAAAACTCAAGCGAAGCTTGTTTGAGTCACGGATACGCGCCAAATTGTGGATTCCAGGAAAACCGACGATGCACCGCGAATGCCAGCGGGGGATTTTCCTGCGTGTGGCAGAGCACAACGAGTTTGACCTGTATGCGATGGAGTTGCGATGATGTTCGTCCGCCACAGGCGGAGTGAATGCATCGCGGTGTTCGAGTTTTCGCGGCCTCGCCATCTCAGTGAAACATCCATGAGCCCACTACTTCTCGTTTTGTCGATCATCGCTTCGCAGACACCGCCAGTCCCATCGGGAACGATCGCGCCCATTGACCAAACGCAGTGTGCGTTCATCACTGCTCTCGCTCAGTGGGAATCGCAGTGTCGCGACGGTGTGGCACGCGCATTCCTTGTTGATTCTGACTCCACGGTTCAGGCGCTCAACGATCACCTCGCGCCCAAGGAAGGTGATGCCAATTCAGGCCGCCTCGTCTGCGCGTCGAGCCGAGATCTGCGATGGACCGCGCTTGCTTGGGACCCAGCGACACGGGGCGAGTTTGATCCAAGCTTCACTCGCGTAATGACGATTCCTGCCGTCATCGATTATGCGTGGGAGGTCGATCTCGTGACGATTTCGAACTCGCCACAACCAAGGATGTTTAGTTCGCTTGGCGAAATGCTCGGAGCGAGCCAGACCTCAACTTTGGGAGATCGAAGCCTCGCCGACCTGTTCGCGCAATCAGCGTGGAGTGAAGGCACCGACGCGCAAGGCCAGTGGGTTAGTGCTACTTGGGGGGCGGGCGCAAGCGCCACTAGCCTTCGAGTGCGCACACCGGTGGGTGTATGGCGACCGAGTTGCGTTCGTTATGAGTTTGCTGAGTGGTGGGTGAACATCGAGGCGGCGTGGGATGCATCGGGAATCGTCCCAACAAAGTGGGTGCGCACTGCTGGTGATGAGGGAGAAGCGGAGCAGTCCGCGATGAGTTTTTCAACTATCGAGTGCACGGCGCCGATGCGTGCGGCAGTCGATTTCGGCGCGCTCAGCGAGCGCTACGCACAGACCCACCGAATCGTCGACTCTCGCGCTGATGTCACAATCGACTTTGATTCAAAAATGGCGTGGGTCTTTGGCGTCGAGGGACAGGTGAAGGCTCGGCCTTCGTCGCCACTTCAAATGATTTATGAACTTCCATCGATCGTTGAGGGCGGAATTCCGCCTGGCGCGCCAACCGTTTCTCGGCCCGGACCGAAACGAGCGGATCCTGCGCGCAGCAACGAAGAGAGCGCACCAATTGATTTCGCTTGCGATGTCGGGAGTGGCGCGCACATCTCACTCTCCAGGCTCGCGTCATCCATGCTTCCGCAAGTGCGACAATTTTCTGTCCGCATCAACAACCCCAGTCCCGCCGCAGTGCGATTTTCGAAAATCACCTCAACTTGCGGTTGCCTGTCGCCAAAGCTCGAGGTGATGGAGATTCAGGCGGGCGCGTCGACGATGCTGTCTGCTTCACTCGCGCTCGTGCACGCGAAGGACAAGGCTGAGCGCATCGATCTCGTTTCTGATAGTGGGCTCACCTCGATCACGGTGTATCAATCCATCGACGTGGATACGGCTTGCAGATTGGCGACGCCAATCGTTGTGCTTGGCGATGCAGTTCCCGCAAGCGCTGTGTTTCTAGCGCGAACGACGCAACCGTCGCCACCGCCGCTTCCCGCGCTCGCGTCGGATGATTTAATACAGGTCAGCGATGCCTCACCCTGGGCGAAACTTTTTTCTGCGCCAGATGAACAGACCACCGTGTGGTGGACGGAAGTTTCAATGCGGCGAGTGAAGCCCACGCGTCGCACTGTCGTGTTGTCCGCGAGCGGTCCTGGAATGGGTGGAGCGTGCCAAGTCGTCGCTGAGTGAGCGGCTGTCGACCTCGCGCGGAAAACAGCCAGACGCACCGACGGGTCCGTGGGGAATTCCTGCGGTGCGCGAGCCACGGCACAAAGGTCACGGCACGCGGGCCGAGGGCTATCGGCAGTCGCATTCATACACGACTTCTTGACTTGGCTCGGTCGGGGTCTGACCCACCACCACCGGCGCGCCGTCGCGAAGAAGCGTGCACTTCTTTCCTGACGGACACACCGCGCTCGCGTTGCAGCGATAGCTCCAGCGCTGTGTCGTCGGATTGAAAACGGCCTGAAGCGTGCAGTTTGTCGTTGCATCCGCCGCAGTGCGGATCTCTAGCGACACGACCTTGCGGCTCGGGAAGTAGCGAACCGCCGCAACATCGATGCTCACGGTAGATTCGGACGAGCCAAAGGGGCTGACTCCGTCGATTTGAACCTCGAGAAGCTCCATCGACAGTGCATCGGCAACGAAGACCTCGCCCGTCGGAGCCGGAACCTCAATGACGACTCCGCCGGGCGCCGCTTCAACATCGATTACCACCGGATCTTCGGTGTTGGCGAGCACGCTCCTCGCGGCTGCGAAGGAAGTCGCGAGAACAAGTAGCGCCGAGATACCTATGACGAGCCAAGAAGTAGTACGCATGATTCAATTCACCTTGAAATGCCGAATTGCCGAATTGCCGCGACTGCGCGGCACGATGCCGGCGCTCGCGGACGAGTGTATTGCGATCGTGCACGTTGTCAACACTGCTTTGAAACGAGTTATATAAAAGAATCAAACTACTTCCGACGAGTTAGGAAGTCGCCGCTTCAGGAGACCATGTAGGCCGCGACCGCCCCTAGACGAGAGAGCGCAAGCGGACGATCGAATTTTTTTGGAAGTCAATTCAAACTTTTCCCACGCGACGTTCCCCCGAATTTCTCACCCAACCCTTGACCCAAAAACGGATCCCAAAAAAAACGGACAGAGAGGGATTCGAACCCACGGAAAGTGCAAGCACCTTCGGCGGTTTAGTAAACCGCTGCCATAAACCGCTCGGCCATCTGTCCAAGAATTTCGCCGCAAACTCTGTTGGAAACTCTAGCTGGAATTGAACCAACAACTCGAGACGGTAGGTCTTCTGTCGACATCTGTCCACACTCGAAAAGTCTGCATTCCACGAAGTGAAGTTGGCGCGAACGGTGCCTGTCCTCAATTGGAAAAGTGCCTGTCCCAAGTTTGTGCGTGTGCGGAAAAGTGCCTGTCCTTGATTGGGGGTGCTTGGGTCGCGGATCGTTGGAAAGGGGGTGATTACTGGGCGAAAAATAAGGGTGGAACTTTGGCATGGAATCGTGATTTGTTGCTTGGAATGGGTAACAATCGCGGGGTTCACACGCATTGATATCTACAGGGAAAACACCGAAAGCCGAGGGCCGACATGCTTGACTGCGACTACACAATTCCACACGCCACCTCTCCAACGCGAGGGGTCTTCTGTCTTGAAACTGACTGGGCTGATGTCAAGACTGCGCTCTCGGTGTATCCGATGCTCGAGCTCCTGCGAAGTTGTCCTTTGGGTGTGCCGTTCATCCATCGCAATGTCGCAACTCGTGACTCTGTGAGGTATTACCTGACGAAGTGGGCGCAGCGAGCGCAGGACGATCACCCGATTCTGTACATGGCGTTCCATGGCTTCAGCGGTGAACTGCACTTCGGTGATCAGCGTCGCCGTGATGGGCATCTCACGCTCGATGAACTTGAGAAACTGCTCGAAGGCCGCTGCGCTGGGCGCATCATTCACTTCGGAAGTTGTCAGACGATTGACATCACCAAGCGACGGCTTCGGCGCTTCATCGATGCGACTGGCGCTGTCTCCGTTTCTGGCTTTCGCCAGGATGTGGATTGGGTGCGCTCTGCGATCCTCGACTTCGCCCTGTTTGCCGCGTTTCAGCAGAACTCGATGACAGTTGCGGGGATGCGTGCCGTGCGAAGCCGACTTGCGCGCCGCTACACCTATGAGTGCCGCGCACTGCAGTTCCGGATGGAGATGCGGGAAACCCGTAGCGCGCGCAAGCGAGCTGCGGCGGCTTGATTCCACCCCCAACTCGACTGTGAATTCGGACGAAGATTTTGTCAGTTAATAAAAACGCTAAATCTCCATAAATCTGACAAAACGCGGTTCACCGCGCCGCGCTTTACGCATGTAGTGAAGTCAGAAGTCTGTTTGGGAAGCCCTTCCAGGGGGCCAGCGCTGCGGTCGATCGGCATCGCAGGTCGTGTGGCTAGTTGGTGAAGACAGTGCGAGGCTGCACGAGCGGCAGAACCGATCGAACCGATAGAGGCATCTTAGATGCCGACAACCTGAACACGCGCGTCCGTTGGACGAAGCATCTTCTACTAAAGCCCGGAAACGGACTGGAGGACGCTTCGTTCAGCGGACGGCGCTCATTTTGGAGGCGGTTCAGGGATCCGTAGTTGGCGAATCTGTCTACCGCTCGTCTACGGGGAACCGCGAGCCAAACCGCGA
>QWPV01000095.1:2117-6511 GCA_003671055.1 Planctomycetota bacterium | reverse complement strand
TCGACAGCTCTCGTAAACGCCGCGCACCGCAAGTTCTCGCGCGTGCTGTTGAGTTGGGCGAGCGACGTGTTGGAATTGCGCAGACGGGCCGAACTCATCCCGAAATGGAAGTCCAACGCAGCCGCGTCCGGTGATTGGTCGATGAACGAAGCAGCTTGACGCTCATGCGCTGGCACTCGCCTTGCTTACTCCGGTGACTCTGGCAACGCCGCTAGATGCACTCGGAGGTTTTCCGAGGGAGCTTCTGTAGGGGTACTACCCACATGGCTGGTCTTTCCGTTGGTACTGGACTCATCAGCGGCATCAACAGTGCCGCGCTCATCGAACAGCTGCTCGCCCTCGAGTCGCGCGGAAAAGCACCGATTCAACGCAGAATCGGCGCGGTCACTGCGGCAAGGACTGCGCTGCTTGACGTGAACGCTCGGCTCCTCGCAGCCAAGAGTGCTGCGGGCAAACTGCGTACAGGAAAAGTTTTCGACGCGATGAAGGCGACTCTCGGCGACGACACAGTGATGAGTGTGTCCACTGGCAGCGCGACACCGCAAGGCAATTACCAGATGCGTATCGCGCGACTGGTGAGTACGAGCCAATTGCTCTCTCGCGGATTTGCTTCGACAAACACAACTCCCGCAGGACTTGATGCACTGAGTTTCGAACTCGGTAGGGGAGGCGTCGAAAACGACACTGCACTCTCGACACTCAATAACGGTGATGGCGTGCGCGGCGGAAAGATTCGCATCACAGATCGGCTCTTCAAGACAAGTCTCATCGACCTCAGCGCCGCAACAACGATGCAAGAAGTTGTGGATGCGATCAACGCAGATGAAACCGTGAGCGTGAGCGCGGCGATTGAAGACGAGCGGCTCGTCGTGCGTGACACATCCGGCGGGGGTGCATCGTTCATCATTGATGATGTCACAGGAACGCTCGCCGAGGATCTCGGCATCGAAGCGAATGTGTACGCGAACTCCGTGACAAGTTCGCAACTCACTGGTCTCGGGCGCAACTCTGCACTTGGTAGTCTCAATGATGGCGGTGGGGTGCTCACGCGCGATGGTGTTGCTGACTTCAAGATCGATGTCGCGGGAACCGTGTACAACATTTCACTCGGCCGTGAAGACGCGCCGATCACCGCATCAACATCGCTTGCAGATCTTCGCGATGGCGCAGGCATTCGCATCAACACGACAGACGCTGATGACTTCACTGTCATCACATCTACAGGCGTGAGCGTCGGCGTGAACCTTGGTGACATCATCGAAGATGAAGAAATCACCGAGAAGAAAGTCAAGACTGTGGCGGAAATGCTTGCGCGCGTGAACGATGAACTTGAAACCGCGCTCGGTGCGGGCAAAGTCGTCATGAGCCTGCGCGCAGATGGAAAAGGCTTTGTTCTCACCGACACAATGGGCGGCAGCGGCACACTGCAAACACGCGGCGTTGGACCGCAAAACGATGCGACGGCGCAGGATCTTGGCATCTTTACTGGTGTGTCAACAAGTGGCGCTGCGGTCATCAACGGCAGCGTGGTGCGCAACAAAGTTGCGGTGCCGCGTGCGACAACGATCGGCGATCTCATGGATCGCATCGCAACACAAACAAGTGGCGTGGTGACAGCGACAATCAATAGCGCTGGAACAGGCTTGCAACTTTCTGCTGGAGCAAGCGCGATCACCGTGCTTGCAGGAACCATCGACGGTTCGAGCCAGGGCGTGTCCATCTCCGAACGCACCGCGCGTAATCTCGGACTGTTTGGACTCACTGGAACCGGAAGCGTCACCGGCACTCGTCTCGCAAGTGGAATCGATACGGTGCGCACCGCCACGATGAATGGTGGCGATGGGCTGAACGGTGCTGATGCGATTACGATTCAAGATCGCTCAGGCGCATCGTTCTCGATGACAGGCCTCGCAGCGCTTGGAACACTGAGTGAAGTTGTTTCGGCGATCAATGCGCAAGCACTCGCGAGCGGCGTGGATGTCGCGCTCTCGGTGAGCGACAGCGGCAAGTCACTCGTCGCCAAAGATACCTCTGGCGGTAGTGCTGCGATGACACTCTCGGGCAGGATGGCGACTGCGCTCGGCATCGAACGCAGCGGCAGCGAGAACAGTTTGCGCGGCACCGACCTTCAAGCGCAGTACGTCACCGAAGGCTCGCTGCTCACTGGACTCAACTACGGGCGCGGCGTTGGCACGGGCAGACTCAAACTCACGGATAGCACGGGCGCGACAGCGAATGTCGATATCGACTCCGATGCCGTCACGCTCTACGACGTGATGTCGGAGATCAACTCGCGCGGACTCACCATCGAAGCGCGCATCAACGACAACGGTGATGGGCTCGTCCTCATCGACACCAACACCGGCATCGCAACGCGCGCGATGAAAGTCGAAGACGTTTCGGGTGGTGTCGCGAGTGCTCTTGGAATCGCGAAGACCGCAGCAGCTTCGGGCGACGACATCGATGGTTCGTATCAGCGCACCGTCGATCTTGAGACGACGGACACACTCGCTGACATCGTGCGAAAGATCACCGAAGCGAAGATTCCTGTGTCCGCGACTGTGGTGAATTCGGGCAGCGGCTCGCAACCCTTCCGACTCTCGTTCACCTCCAATGTGAGTGGACGCAACGGACGATTGATGGCAGACACCGGCTTGGTTGATCTCGGGATCTCCACCATGACTGACGCGCGAGATGCTGTGCTCGTGCTCGGCGCAGGAGGAAACGGGGCCTCGTTCGTCTTCACGAGTTCGAGTAACGAGTTCAAAGATGTCGTGAGCGGCATGAGTGTGACAGCGAAGAAAGTTGGCGAGACCACCGCAGCAGTCAGCCGCGATTTCGATGGCATGCTGAGTTCGGTCAAAGGCATGGTGACCTCGCTCAACGACACGCTCACCCGCATCAACGCGTATGACAAGTACGACGATGAAGCGAAGACGAAAGGTCCGCTGCTCGGCGATCCAACGGTCGCGCGCGCGAAGCAACAGATCGTCTCGCTCATGCAACGTAAAGCGAAGAATGTCGAGGGGCGCTACCAGTACCTCACGCAAGTCGGTCTTCGATTCGGTAAGGATGGCCAGATCCAATTCGATGAAGCGAAGTTTCGCGAGGCCTACGACACCGACCCTCAAGCGGTCGAAGATCTCTTCACGACATATCAAGCGCAGTCGTCCTCGAGCGAAAATGTCGGTGTAGGCATCACCGTCGCGCGCGACACGACGGTGTACACGAGCCTCGGCTTCTCCGATCTCATCGCAACGACGCTCGACAAACTTGTGAATCCAA
This sequence comes from Planctomycetota bacterium, assembly GCA_003671055.1. GTDB lineage: Bacteria > Planctomycetota > Phycisphaerae > Phycisphaerales > SM1A02 > F1-140-MAGs142. The sequence continues at coordinate 3,226 of QWPV01000095.1, read as the reverse complement.
TCGACGGCGTCTTTAAGTCTGCCGACAAAAGTCTTGAGGATCAATTGAGTGGACTCAACAAGCGCATCACGCTCTACGACTCTCGCATCGATGCGCGCCGAGGTCGACTCACGCAGCAGTTCGCGACGATGGAATCAACGCTCGCGAAACTGCAGGCGCAGCAATCGGCAATGACGAGCATGCTCATGGGCTTTGGTGGTGGTTGATTCATCACAGAAGTTCGTTCGCGGTTTCGCCGATGAAGGGGCAAGCATGAAAGCAGCATCCGGATCCCAGGCGTATCTCAGAACTAAAGTGCTCACCGCTTCACCCGCGGAGTTGCGCTTGATGCTCATCGATGGAGCGATTCGTTTTACCGAACTCGCGAAGTCTGGATACGAGCGCAAGGACTACGAGGCGACCTACGAAGGAACCACCAAAGCACAAGCCATCTTGCTTGAGTTGGTGAACTCATTGCGCCCCGACCAAAGCCCCGCGCTGTGCGAGCGCCTTTCTGCGCTCTACACCTATATGTATCAACGCCTGCTTGACGCGAGTGTCGAGAAAAGCTGCGAGATCGTTGCGGAGGTTCTCAAGTTGCTCCGATTCGAACGCGAAACCTGGGTGCTCTGCATGGATGAGCTCGCACGAGAGAACCACGAAGCAAGCGGCGTGACTGAATTGCCACACGCCGCTGCGCCTTCGTCACATTCAGATAGCGCGGAACTACCGCGTCCGCGCCTCTCGGTGCAGATCTAGCCGTCGTCCGTTGTTCGGATAATCTGTCGAGTCGCACTCGATCGAATCCGGATCTGTATGACGACGACTCCAACACACACACTCTCCGCTCCCGCACAGCAACTGCTTGATGCCATCCATGCGAACACCGCGTGCGTTGGCGTGATCGGTCTCGGATACGTTGGGCTTCCACTCGCGCACGCGCTCCATCATGGCGGACTTCGCGTGCTCGGCTTCGATGTGGATCACGCGAAAGTACGCGCGCTCGCAGACGGCGTCAGTTACCTCAAGCACCTTGGCAACGAACTTGTCACTGATTTGCAAAAGAGTTCGCGCTTCGAAGCGACATCAGATTTTCAACGACTCGGTGAAGCGGACATTCTCATCGTCTG
>QWPV01000095.1:0-1330 GCA_003671055.1 Planctomycetota bacterium | reverse complement strand
ATCGAACTTTTACAGCATCGCGGCGCGATCGTGGAGTATCACGATCCGCACTGCCCAGCGACATGGGCGGGGCGCAAACACGATTTACAAATGACGAGCGTTGCGCTGACCGCGGACGCGGTTCGTTCATTCGATTGCGTGCTCGTCGCGACAGCGCACACGGCGGTGGATTACGCACTGGTGGCCAAGCACGCCGCACTCGTCATCGATACACGCGATGCGATGCGCCCACACTCTTCCGTGCTCGGCGCAAAGCTCGTGCGCGCGTAAGCACTCACCTTCGATTGAGATTCTGCATGCGAATCGTTCAAGCTGTCACCAACATCGACGCGAAACTCGGCGGAACCGCGCGAGCCGCAATCGACCTCGCGACCGCGATGGCTGCGCGTGGTCACAGTGTTGATGTACTGACTTCTGCGCAATCGGAGCTGCCTGAAGGGTGGGGGACGGCTGCCAACTCCAATCCTCGAAACACAATCGATGCGGGCCCTGCTGCGTTGATCTTCGCGCGATCGCTCGGCGCGTCAGGCCTCGACACCATTCGCCGCGCCGATGTCGTCCACATTCATGCGATGTGGGAACCCTTCAACATTCGCATTGCCGCGCTGTGCCGATCACTCGGCGTGCCCTACATCTCCACGCCCCACGGCATGCTCGACGATTGGTCGATGGCGCAGAAAACTTGGAAGAAGCACACGCATCTCTCAATGCGCGGAACGCCCATGCTTGAACGCGCCGCGTATGTGCACTGCACTGCGAAGGCGGAACTTGCGCAGAGCAAGAAGTGGTTTCCCAACGGTCGCGGCACGGTCATTGCGAATCTCATGGATCTCGCGCCGTTCAGACAATTGCCTGGACCAGCGCTCGCGCGCGCGAAGTTTCCACAACTCTCGCAAACCAAAGTTCGACTGATGTTCCTCGGACGCGTGACGCCAAAGAAGGGGCTCGACGTGCTCATCGAAGCGCTGCCACTGCTTCGCGCACAACACATCGACGCGAACATCATCGTCGTCGGGAACCCCGATGCTGGGTACGGTGAAGTGCTCCGCGCGTGTGTCAGTAAAGCGCGCGTGGAAGAGCACGTGCACTTCCTCGGACATATCGATGGCGCGCTCAAGGTTTCCGTCGTTGAAGCCTGTGATCTTCTCGTGATTCCATCAAGCCAAGAGAACTTCGGCTTCGTGTTCTTCGAAGCACTCGCGTGCAGAACACCAGTCGTCACAACAAATCTCGTCGACACACACAAGGAACTCGCCGAGAGCGGTGCAGCAACGATTACAGATCGCACGGCCGCGAGCATTGCTGACGGCGTCCGTCGCGCACTCACCGA
>QWPV01000094.1 GCA_003671055.1 Planctomycetota bacterium | reverse complement strand
TCTGACGATTCCAGTTTGCCGCTTGTTGACCGACGATCTTGATGCCCTTCTCGGTGCCGAAGACTTTGAGGGCTGCTTGCACGCGATCAGTATTCACTGTGCAAGGAATGCCTTCGAGGATGATGATGTCACCCTTCGCATTGCCCTTGCCGCCGAGTTTCTCCACCATGAACTCCGCACTCTTGCGACCGAACGCGTTGTTGTCGCCTTCGATAAAAATGTCTGCGACAGGCTTGAGGAAACCACGATCGACATTCACCACCAAGATGCCGCGCGAGTGCGCTTCTTCGGCAACAGGTGTGATTGGTGCGGATTCAGTTGCGAGAATAACGAGCCCATCAACGCCCTTCGCCATCATGGTTTCGATGTCTGCGATCTGCTTCTCTGGTGTCTCCGCTGTTGCGATAGTCCACTCGCACTCTGGGTGCAATTTCGCGCACTCACGACTCCACCACACCACGCCAGCAGTCCAACCGTGATCCGCGGCTGGAATAGAAACGCCGATGCGAGGCTTCGCAACTTGCGCTTGCGCAGGAACAGAAGCGATCAGCGCGGCATCGCTGCCAGACAACGATGGCACGCATGCAAGTGTGGCGAGCAGGGAAACGGCTGCGATTAATCGAATCTTCATGCGTGGACTCTACCGCACAACGCGACTTCGTTGCACGAGCACAGCGAGCACGATGACCGCCCCTTTCACCGCGCCAGCCCAGTACGGGCTGATGCCCGAGATGGTGATCATGTTCGCGATCATGGCAAGGATCACGACGCCGACGACCGATCCCCACACGCGACCGAATCCTCCGCGCAAACTTGTGCCACCAATGACGACCGCCGCAATTGCGTCCAGCTCTGCACCCAACCCGAGTTGCGATGTCGAAACAGAGTTCATGCGCGAACACTGCAGCAGCCCAGCGATTCCAGCGAGTCCTCCCATGATCGCATAAGTTCGAAATCGAATCGATGCCACGCTTACGCCTGCATAGCGCGCAGCAGTTTCATTCGCACCGACTGCGACGAGTTGTCGCCCGTAACGGCTGCGTGAGAGAAACCACTGCGCAACGACGGCAATCACGATGAAGAGCAGCGTCGCGAACGTGATCGTCAGCGGTTTCCCTGCAGAATTCGTGAAGTACGGCAACTCAATGCCGCCATTGCCGATGAGCCTAAACATCGATGCGCTCTGCGAGCGAATCTCGCCCGCGTCCGCCATCGCCAACGCAATCGATCGAAACGCGACGAGCCCACCGAGCGTCGCAATGAACGGCGCGAGTCGGCCGAACACGATGAGCGCACCGTTCACTGAACCAGCGATCATGCCTGCGACAACACTTGCACTCGCTCCGATTGCAATCGCCGTCCATTCAGTCCAACCGAGCTCGAGCAATGCGTTCATCGTGAGCATACCGAGCGCAGCCGCGACTGCCACGATGCTTCCGACAGAGAGATCGATACCACCAGCAACGATGACGAGCGTCATGCCAATAGCGAGGATGCCCACTGCAGCATGTTGATTGAGAATGTTGCGAAAATTTTCCACACTCGCAAAATCGCTGCCCTGAGTGAGCACGCACGCCGCGAAGAGAAGGATGAAGGCGATCACCACGCCCCAGCGTTCAAACAACTGCGCGACGCGGGTTCCTATGCGTTCTGTATTCATTTCAGTTGGTGCGTTCACAGTGTTCCTACTTTCGTTTCGGACAATCCACTCGCGAGTCGAATCAATCGCTCCTCTGCATCCGCGCTCTCCAGTCGCTCGCGAGAGAGTTCTCCCACCAAACGCCCGCCACGCAACACCACGACGCGATCACACATCCCACGCAATTCTGGAAGTTCACTGCTCACGATGATGCACGCCATGCCATCTGCGGCGAGTTGATGCAAGACGCGATAGACCTCCGCCTTCGCGCCGACATCCACACCGCGCGTGGGTTCATCGACGATGAGCACTTGCGGCCGCGCTTCAAGCCAGCGTGCGATGGCGAATTTCTGCTGATTGCCGCCCGAAAGCGAAGAGATCGGCGACTCTGGTCGTGCGCAACGGATGCCAAGATTGCGAATCCATGCATCGGTGGTTGCGCGCTCCTCGTCAATGTCCATCACTGCACCAGCAGCGCGCGCGAATCTGTCGAGCGTCGGAAGTGTGCAGTTCACGCGCGAACTCAGCGAAACATGCAGGCCGCGTCCTTTGCGATCTTCGCTCACGTACGCAACACCACTGCTCATCGCCTGGCGCGGCGACTGAAACTGCACGGACTTTCCGTCGAGCAAGACTTCACCCACCGACTTACGCAAGCCCACGATCGCCTCCATCGTTTCGGTGCGACCACTGCCCACGAGTCCCGCGATGCCGACGATTTCACCAGGCGCGACGGTGAGATTGATCCCCGAGCTCTTGCCCTTCGCTCCAAACGCATTGAGCGCGAGCCGCGGCGGTGCCGACGCACGCGGTGTTCGAGTGGGATAGAGCTCGCCGAGCGGACGACCAACCATTGCGTGCGCGAGCGCATCTTCCCGCGAAGGTTTTCCATCCTTGCATCGAAGCACGCCGTCGTAGCGTTCAAACGCTGCAACAAACTTGCCATCACGCAAGACGCTCACACGATTGGCGATGTCCACCACCTCTTCAAGATGATGCGAGATGAAGAGAATTGCTCGACCTTCATCGCGCATTCGTTTGAGAAGCGACAGCAACTTCGCAGCATCGCGTTCGCCAAGGACTGCGGTCGGTTCATCGAAAATCAACACGCGCGCTTTACTTGCGAGGCACTTCGCAATCTCAACGAACTGTGCGTCTGCGATAGAAAGCTCGCGGGCGCTGCGCGTTGGATCGAGATCGGAGCCGAGCAGCGAAAGAAAGTGCGCCGCGCCCTGATGCATCGTTGCGCGATCGATGCTGATGCCGAGTCTGTCGCCCATCGGCTCGCGTCCGAGAAATATGTTTTCAGCCACCGAAAGGTCTTCGACGAGGTGCAACTCTTGATGCACCATCGAAACGCCCTGCTTGATCGCTTCATACGGTTGTCGGAAACGAACCTCTTTGCCATCGAGTAAAAGTTCGCCCTGCGTTGGGCCGCGAACGCCGCTCAAGACATTCATCAGCGTGCTCTTTCCTGCGCCATTTTCACCGATGACAGCGTGAATCTCCCCACGCCGAAAGGTGAGGCTTACGCTATCAAGCGCGCGCACTCCTGGAAAGTCGACGGTCAATTTGCGAACTTCAAGCACAGGACGGACGATAACGGACGCAAGGCTTACGTGTTACTTCCTACCTGTCCGATCTCGGCTACCCTCCTCCGCTCTCCGCCGCACACATGACCTCTTCAAAGCACCGTCAACGATCCACGAACACGACCGCGATTTGCGCGGCCTTGTTTATGGCAATTGCAGCAGTGCTCTCGAATGCGGAAGTGCTTGGGAGAGGCGAAGGACTTCGAAGAGTTGCGACCACCACCTGGGTCCCGGGACTCGGCAGGCTCGTCGTTGCCGCTGCTGTTGATCTGCATGTGAGTCCGTCACTCGCGAAGTCGCTGCCCTACGCGACTGGCGTCGTCTGCGGGAATCTCCCTTCAGATGTTGTCGCTACGAATGAAGAGATTGCCATCGCCGTTCGATCTGCGTTGCCGCCGCCAGCCGCGACGCGCGCGTGAGTCGATTGACTCGCGCGATTGATTGCACAGGCTCTCTTCTTCGAAACCGTTTTCTCTACAACTCATTAATGCACGCGCGATGTCTCATCGCTATGCAGTTTCCCACGCAGCGCCGTATGCACGGCACAGAAAGTTCTCACTATGGGCGTTCCCCTTTTCGGTTGGATGGCAAAGAAACTCTTCGGTACTCGCAATGAGCGCATGGTGAAGCGCTATCTGAAGATCGTCGACATCGTGAATGAGTTTGAGCCTGCCGCGCGGCGGTTAACTGATCCAGAATTGCGCGCGAAAACCACCGAGTTCCGCAAGCGCATCGCTGGCGGCGAAAGTGCGCTCGCGATGATTCCTGAGATCCTGGCCTCAGCACGCGAAGCAATGGATCGCGCGGTCGGCATTCGTAGCATTCTCAATCCGGAGTTCGGCTTCGACCCTTCACTACTTTCCCTCGATGCACAAGCGCTTTTCGCGCAAGTGAAGGCAGCAGCAGACGCCGAGCCACCACGCGCACCCGAAGGTGATCTCGCGGGTTGCGAAGGACTCGTGGCTGGATGGATGTTCATTGATATTCCGCCCGCGCTCTACGACGCAGTGCGCACGCTCTATCCAGAGTCGCGCCCTCCTTTCCGCGCGCGCCCGTTCGATGTGCAGATCATCGGTGGCGTTGTGCTCTCCGAGGGGCAGATTGCGGAAATGAAAACCGGCGAGGGCAAGACGATCGTCGGTCCACTCTCGTGTTACCTCGCGTGCTGCGAGATGAAGCAAGTCCACGTCGTCACCGTGAACGATTACCTCGTGCAGCGAGATCGGGATTGGACATTCCCCTTCTTCCGCGCGCTCGGGCTCACCGTCGGTGCGATTCATCCGATGCACATGCAAGGCGCACAGGAGAAGAAGGCTGCGTACAGCTGCGATGTTGTGTACGGCACCACCGCTGAATTTGGATTCGACTATCTCCGCGACAACATGAAGACGCGCGCAGAAGAGCAATTGCAGAAGCGCCGCGAGTTTGCAGTCGTCGACGAAGTTGACTCGATTCTTATCGACGAAGCGCGCACGCCGCTCATTATTTCTGGACCAGCGCACGCAACGCTTCCTCGCTACGACATCGCCGACCGCGTTGCTCGTCACCTCGTCGCTCGTCAGAACGAATGGGGTGCAGCCGACGACGCAGTGCAACGTTCCAAGGAAAAGGTCGCTGGACTTGAAGGCGACATTCGCAACGCGCGTGATCGAGGCACGATTCCTGGCATGAAGTCAGAGATGGATCAAGAGCGCGCGAACCTGCGGCAACTCGAGGTGAAGCGCGATCGCTTTACGCAGTTCTACGAACTCGAACTTGATAAGAAGCAATCGCAACTCACGCACGATGGCATTGCGGAAGCGCAGAAAGCCGCAGGCGTGGGCAGTTTCTACGTCGGCGACAACATCGATCTCCCGCACTTGGTTGAGCAATCGCTTCGCGCGCACGTGGTTTATCAACGCGATCGTGATTACGTGGTTGCGCCTGACGAGAACGGGCAACTCGGCGTTGTGATCGTCGATCAGAACACAGGACGCAAGATGGTCGGCCGACAATGGTCGGATGGACTTCATCAAGCGGTGGAAGCCAAGGAAGGTGTGCGTATCAAAGAAGAGACGCAGACCATGGCGACAATCACGATTCAGAATTACTTCAAGCTTTACAAGCGCCTCTCGGGCATGACCGGTACTGCGGACACTGAAGCAACCGAGTTCCACGAAATCTATGGACTCGATGTCGTGAGCATTCCTACGAATGTTCCGATCGCGCGCGCAGATTGGCAGGATCGTGTGTACCTCTCGCAGAAGGACAAGTGGGATTCGATCGTTGAGAACGTGAAATCGTTCCACGATGTTGGTCTTCCCGTGCTTGCAGGAACGACGAGCGTCGAGCGCAGCGAGCATCTCTCGCGACTGCTCGCGTCGAAGCATCAAATCAAGCATGAAGTGCTCAACGCGAAGCACCACGAGCGTGAAGCGGAAATCGTGTCTGGCGCAGGCGCGCTCGGCGCGGTGATGATCGCGACGAACATGGCTGGTCGCGGTACCGACATCAAGTTGCGCCCCTTCACGCGGCTCGAACTTCTCGAGCATTGGAAGCGTCGCAATGTTGCGCCCAAGGAAGTGAATCCTGCGATGAACGACGAGGAAATCCTCGCGCTCTGTTGGAAGCACATGGCGCAGCGCGCGCTCACCAAGGAGGTCGTCGCTGACCATGAAGCATCCGAAGTCCGTCAGATGCTGCTTCGCCATTGGGTGAATGAACGCACACAAATTTCCGAGGGCAAGATCAACGCGATGAGCGAAGAAGAGCTCTGCGTGCAACTTGATTTGCAAGGACGCGCGCCGCTGCATCGATTGGAAGTTTGGACGAGCATTGAGGCGATGGGCGGACTGCACATTGTCGGCACGGAACGCCACGAGAGTCGTCGCATCGACAATCAGTTGCGTGGCCGCGCAGGTCGGCAAGGCGACAAGGGTTCGAGTCGGTTTTTCCTCTCGCTTGACGATGATCTCATGAAGATGTTCGCCGGCAAGGCGATGCTCAAGGTGCTCTCCACCATGGGCATGAAGGAAGGCGACGACATCGAGGCGCCGATGCTCACGCGGCAGATCGAGAAGGCGCAGCGCAAGGTTGAAGAGCGCAACTTCCAAATGCGCAAGAACATTCTTGAGTACGACGAACCGATGGAGCACCAGCGCCGCGCGTTCTATGGAACACGGCAGCCTCTCGTTGAGGACATCGGCATTCGTACGGCTGTGTGGGGACATCTTGAGGAGAGCGTGCACACAGCGACCGAGGATTTCCTCGGCAAACTCCATGTCCCCAACACGATTTCTGAGTGGGTGCGTGAGCATTGCGGCGTTTCGATCGAAGCGGATCGATTCGTGAAGAAAGAGCGTGAAGAGATGGAGAAGATCATCCGCACGGACGCGATGGAGGACGCGCAGCATCGCATTCGCGTCACTGCTGCTGAGTTCATGTCCGAAGGACTCGAGACCGACGAGTGGGATGCGGATGGTTTCGCAAGTTGGGCGCACACGAACTTCGGTGCGACCATCACTGCGGAGGACATTCGCACCAGCGATCGATCGGATGTGATCCGCACGATCGAAGAAGCCGCGCAAGAGCGGTACGCCAACTTCGATT
>QWPV01000093.1 GCA_003671055.1 Planctomycetota bacterium | reverse complement strand
GCTTCGTTGACAACGGCGCCGACTGCGAAATCGACTGCGTCTTCGGTGGTGCCGAGGTGGAGGTGGCCAGTGGCGAAGAGGTCCTTGCAGATTTTTCTGATGCCGCTTTCGGCTGCTTCGCGCAGGGTGTGGACTTTCGTGACTTCGCCTGAGTCGATGGAGCCCGCGTCGAACTCCACGCCGTCGAGTGCTGCGTCGCCTTCTGCGAGCGCGCTTCCAAGGAGTGTTGAACGCGTCACGATTGCGCGACCAGCGACACGCGCTTCGCCGCCGATACTGCTTGCAATCACGTTCGCCTTGTCCTCGACGATCGCGGTATCAAAGATTCTTGACACGCCATCAACGCGCGCGCTACCGAGCAAACTCGCGCGATCAAACACAACCGCCTCCGCGGCAAGGAACGCACCGCGCGCAACCGTTGCGCTCTCCGCAACCCAACCACCCAACGAACCATCTGGGTTCGTGTGTCGATGCGCTAAGACTTCACCACACACGTCTCGAAATCCATGCAGTTCTGCCGGTGAACTCATTACTGTTCCTCGATTGGGCAACCAAGCAGATCGTAAGGACGATCCCCCCACTCGTGCAAGCGGAAGCAGCAAGTGACAATCGCGGTCACGACCGAGATGCAACCTCCCCCTCCATCGGAAGTTTTGGCGCCAACAATGCGAGTTCGACAGCCCACCAGGCCATGCACGCGATCCCTGCAACCTGGACTCCCGTGATCCACGTGAGTAATTCCTGCGGCGAGAACGGAAGCAACTCGGTCGACCCCATACCCTCCTCACCGCCAAACGAAACTAGCAGAAGGACGGCGCATCTCGCCAAGATGCCGCCGAGGAGGATCTTTGAGGCGATAGAACCTAGCCTGAAAAACCGCTCGCTGCCAAAATCGCCGAAGAGATCGCGCAGCATTTCCTCGACACGCCCAGGGATCAGGACCGCTGGAATCATCGCGGCGCTCGCGCCAACGACGATCAAGAGCGGCAGTTGGGGTAATGCTTCGCTCGTCACAATTCGAATCAATAAATATCCAGCGATCGGAGCAGACGCCCATGTCGTCCAAGTCCACCACATCGTCTTTTCGTCAAACGGCCGCGCTCGGCTAGTTGATCGGCTCAACAACATGCCTAAGAGGATCCCCCCCGGAATGACCGCCAAGTACACATGGGGCGCGCCGATTAACAACGAAATCCCTAACACTCTGAACACCATCGATTGTGCCTGCCGCTTTCGTGCTTCGAGTGCATCAGCGAGATTGGTTGCGCCATTGATCGTCAAAGCATCGCCGCCGGCGCTCGAGAGTGAGCGCACCACCTCTGATCGGAATTGCACGAGGACACTCGCGAGCATCCTCTCTCCGCCGAACGGTAAGACCCCGAGGATCGGAGTCGGAGATTGCGCTGCTACGGCGACGCGATCTACCTGTCGGAGAGACTCTAGAGCGAGTAATCCCGCGAAGATCCAAGCGATGATTGCGATCGACGACCCCGCGCCAGCTCGCGTTCCTAACGCCACCGATCGGGTTTGCGTCCTCTTTTCAGTTCTGCGTGTTGGCTCACGTTCCATCCGATCTGTGAAGTCCTCAGCCTTCTCTTGCTGCCCAAGCCTCCCGGAACTCGGTGTGGCCGAGCCAGGGACGTGCATCCACTCGTTCTCTGGCGAGAGTTCGATCGGCGCGTCGGCGTCAACGCTTGGCGAGAAGGGCGGGATCGAGGGAAACTCCTCCTCGTATGCGAGTTGCTCACTCGCAAGGATTGCGGGCGGCGCGACAAAGAGATGGGGTGCGAGTTGGATGATCGTTCGCCATCGATCGCTCCCCATTCGTTGAATCTGATCTTCCGCGCACAGTTCCCCCTTTCGTACGAGTTCCATCACTAGCGCCTCATTGAGGGGCTCCATCCTCACACCGTTTGCGCGCAGGATTCGAAAGGTCTTCTCGGTTGGCGTCGACATATTGAAAGTGAATCTCCTACCAAATTCATGCGTGAACGCTTGCGCGAAGCATCGCGAATTCCGCTGACTTCTCAAAAATTGTTCTCGTGGGTGGCCCTTGCGGCGCCTTCGGTAGAATCTGACCTTTGGTGACTCTTCCCCTCTCCCTTCTGCATGACCATCCTCTTGCTCCCCTTCCTTCGATTTCTTCCCATTCTGAAACAGCGCGCGTGGGGCGGGCGGCGGCTTGGTTTGTTGGGGAAGTCGTTGCCTTTGGGTGCACGCATTGGGGAGAGTTGGGAACTTGCGGATTTGCCTGCGTCGATTCCGGATGGCGTGTCACGAATTGCCGCGGGTCCGTACGTTGGTCGCACGCTCGCGGAGTTGCGCCTTGAGCACAACGATGCGTTGCTCGGGATGACGATTCCCACTGCGGATGGTGCGTTTCCGTTGCTCGTGAAATTCCTTGACGCGGAGGATGATCTCTCCGTGCAATTGCATCCCGATCTCGCGTACGCGCGCGCGCATCCGGAAGCGCATCTCAAGTGTGAAGCGTGGATCGTGCTCGCGGCTGAACCTGGCGCTCGCGTGTATCGCGGCATCAAGCGCGATGTCACGCGTGATGCGTTTTTCGCAGCGGTGCGTGACGGCCGCGCGCTTGATCTGATTCATTCGATGGAAGTGCACGTCGGTGATTGCATCTATCTTCCAAGCGGAATCTGTCACGCGCTCGGGAAGGGAATTCTCGCTGCGGAGATTCAAACCGCGAGCGACACAACATTTCGCATCTTCGATTGGAACCGCAATGATCCCACGCGCGCGCTGCACTTAGTCGAAGCAGCCGAGTGCTTGCGGGTTGGCGATGATCAGGAAGATCGTGGCATCGCGGGCGTCGTGACATCCGCGACTGCGCTCACACTTGAAGCGGGCGGCTTTCGCACTGAACGGTTGTGTCGGTCTCCCCACTTCACGATTGAACGGATGATTGCGCTGCGCGAGACTTCGCTGCCTCTCACGCCGAGCGGCATTCCCGAAGTGTGGATCGTGACTGCTGGCTCGCTCGCAATCACAGGTGATGGCTTCCCGACGCTTGATGCTGCGCTCGGCGACACGCTGCTTCGTCCTGCATCTGTCGCGCCTGGAAACGCGCGCTTTGCGGCAGGGACTACGATCCTGCGTGCAACTCCCGCAAATGCGCTTGACCGAGCGCTCGCGTGAATCCCGACTGCGTTTTATCCGTAGAGGAATCTTCGATGCTGACTATGCGAATTCGTTTCACACTCTTGGCTCTCGCGCTCGCTGCGTCGTGCACGCATCTATCGCACGCAGAGATCCTCAACGCGAAACCCGGTGACAACCTCGCGCTCATCGCAGCGAAAGCAAAGCCAGGCGATGAGATCGTGCTCGCAGCGGGCGTGTACGGCTCGACCACCCTCACCAACATTCGAGGTGAAGCCGGAAAGCTGATCACGATTCGCGGACCCAAGGGGCAGCCGTTCTTCGCAGAGTTTGACGCAAAGAACACCGCGTACGCACTTCGACTTGAGCAGTGCGCGTTCATTCAAGTGCAAGATCTCATCATGTGGGATGCGACCGATGCGGCGCTTGATGTGAAGACCCTCGGACCGAAGTCTGAGCAAGTCATGCTGCGCAATATCGGGTTTGGATTCCGCAATACCTCGCGCGATTCCATCGGCATTCGAGTCTCTGGCGTGCGCGGCCTCACGATTGATCAGTGTCGCGTGAATGGCGTGACGGGTGCGGCAGTGCACATCGAACACACGGAGCAAGCGATCATCAGTGCGCTCGATTGTTCTCCGCGTGCGAAGTCGCCGCAGCAAGTCGGCATCATTGTCGCGGGTCCATGCCAAGATGTCATCATCACGCGGTGCGTGTTTCGCTGGGGGGTAAAGACGACGCTTTCGATCGGCGTGCAATACGAGCCGGCGGAGATCCTCGAAGCGATCCCGCTTGTCAATCGCTGCACCGTGACGGAAGTGCGTGCAGATGCACCGAGCTGCTTCCTTGAACTGGGTTCGGTGACAGGGTTGAAGGTTTCGCAGTCGAGTGTGCTCGACGCGCAAGGCAAGCTCTATTCGATTACCGCGCCTCCGAAGGATCGGCCGGGAGTTGAAGGCAACCTTGATCACCTGCTCTTCACCTGGACTCCGGGGTTCCTCAAGCAGTTTGCCTCGGTCGACGAAAAGGTCGACGCATCAAAGCTCACCCTCGGCGCGAATCTCTTCTGGAGCGAGGAGCTTCCGCAGGCGATGAAAATCCTTGGAACGATGCCTGGAACGCTACTTTCGCCGCAGATCACGAACGTTGACCCCAAGATCGACACAAGAGGCGTGGCAACGAATTCAGCCGCGCGCGGGTTTGGGCTCACCGATCCAGGACCATCGAAGCCAGGCTAACGCGAGTTCCGTGAGTTCGGGTGGAATCAACGGCTTCGCCTTCGCGTCACTTAGTTCCGCAATGGGCACCTCCGACTCGTCCAACTCCACCCCCGCCCCCCCTTCCGCACCACCCGTCACGGAGCGCGAACTTCGTCGGTGGCTGGGTGTGCTTTCTCCGGGATTGCTTCGACTCTCCACTTCAATCGTGCACGATCGGCACCTCGCAGAAGAGATCGTGCAAGAAGCGTGGGTTCGATTGTGGAAGCATCCACCCGATGGTGGTGAGTTCGCGTTCAAGAGTTGGATGCGTTCGACTGTGACGAATCTCAGCATCAGCGCAACGCGCCGCAAGAAACGACCGCAAGCATTGATTGACGAGAGCATGTCCGCGCGCGATCCACGCGCTCTCCTGCCGCACACTGACCTCGTGCATCGAGAAGAAGTCAATCGCGTGGAACATGCACTCGATCGACTCGATCCCGACAAGCGCCAGATGATCATGTTGCGCGTGAATGAGGGACTTTCGTACGAGGCGATCGCGCAGCACCTCGGTGTGCCGATTGGCACTGTGATGAGTCGACTCAATCGTGCACGACTTGCATTGCTTGGTGAACTCGGTGAGACCGATGAACAGAAGAATGCACCGAAGGACGCTGCACCGCCCGCGAGTTTCGATATCAAGAAGTACCGTCAGGCTTGAAGCACTATTTCTGATTGGAGTTTGCAATGGAACGAATCGACTGCACACAATTCAAGGCTTGCCTCTCCGGATACATGGATGATGAACTCACACGCGCAGAGCGATTGAGCGTCGATGCACACATCGTCCAATGCACCAACTGTCACTCGCTGCTCGCGCGTGCCGAAGCGCTCGATCAAGATCTCAAGAGCGCGTGGAGCGATGCAGAAACCGCGGTCGAAGCATTTCTTCCCGCAGACTTTGAAGCGCGAGTTTTTGCGGCAATCAGCCTCGATACGCACAAGACTTGGCGACCACGCGTCGCGATGGCTGCAGCAGCAGTACTTCTTCTTTCAGGCGTCACCGCGTGGTGGATCTTGCGACCAACGACAGTTCCAAATCGCGCATTTGAACCAGGAAACTTCGGTTCCGGCGGATCTTTCGCGACGCTTCCCGTCGACACCAAGCCAAGCGAAACCGCCATCGCGCTTGCAACGATTACGCCCGATGATTCTCAAGCGATGTACGCCACCGCAATCTTGCTCGACGGCGCGCGTCACACCGCATTCGTCGATCAATCCAAGCGCGAACTCCTCCGCGAAACCGCAACCTACGACGAACTCATCACCCGCCTCGACGACATCCTTCCAAAGTTAAGCGGCGAAGCCCACGACACCGTCGCACTCGCCCGCGACCTCGCATCAGAACTCCTCCGCGAAGACCTCGACGAAACCCGCTGGCAACGCGTGCAATCCCGCGTCGCCGAACGCGATCTCTCGATGGCGATGGATCGATTGTCGGCGTATTGAATTCGAAGTCTGTTCCGGTGGGACTACTTCCAACAGCGGCCGAAGGTCGCGTGAAGAGACCAATGCGCGCTATGCGCTTGCTGCCGAAGTATTCACGTCTTCGGCTTAGTCCAACGGACGATCACCCGGACCAAACCTCCGAGTCCGATGCCCACGGCGGTGACCAAGGCGACCACTGGGCCTCCCATAAGGAACGTGCCTCGAAAGTCGAGCCCCAGGTCAGTGATCGAATATCCTTGCTGCAAATTGTCGATCGCGATCGCGACCAACGACCAGCCTAAGAAACTCCAGCTACCGATCGCGTAGGCGATCGCCAGTCGGACACGCGGAAGCCGAGCGCACAAGACCGCGGGCACAGCAGCAAGGCAGATGATCGGAACGAGCAAGTTGAGGATCGGGAGCCATTGGTTGTGCTTCATCAAGCCGAACCACCATCCGAAGCCCAGCAGCCCTCCAACCACGATTCCGGCGGCGAGAGCCACCATGAGCTCGACTCGATCCCGTCGGTTGCGAAGGTCGCACACGCTTCGCGGGTTGGCCGGGTCAAGCGCAACCCCGCATTCTGGACAACGACTTGGGATCGGATCCCCCAAAGGCTGCATGCAACGAGCGCAACCGAGATGACCGGCCTGCACATCGCGCGTACGCGATCGGTCGGCGTGAATCGGCTCAGGTCGGTGGGGTTCGCTACTTGCCACGGTTGTGTACCTGCCTTTGAAATCGAACTGGCGATATGGGACAGGCACAATCTAATCTTTCTGGCCTCAGTCTACTCTCGGTTGACTCAGAGTGGGGCGACATGGGACAGCCACAATTCCCGATTGCAAGTCAGACTCCAATCGATGGCGCGCGCTTGTTTCGCGAAACTTCTCTTCCGCAAGAACCTCGCGTTGCAAGTTCTCCCAAATTTGGGCTTGGAACGACACCTTCTTTTCCGTGATCGGGTGTGCAGATCCAAGGTATGCGTTGCGCAATACCTCGCGCGTGAGTAGGAAGTCCTGCGAGTCCAGTTGCGTCTCGTCACAACTTATATATCACGGGCTTGTGACTATTCAGGATCCCGCAGCGTGGGCGGAATCACGAGTGTTACTTCGTCGCGGTCTCGAAGGGTTTCGCTGCTACTGCAACGTCGACCAACATGCCTGGTTGTAAGAACGGCGGTGGATTTTCAAGCGCATAAATCACCTGTACAACGCGTGTGTCGATGCGCTCAGAGTTCTCGCCTGTGAGTGTCTTCTTCGGTG
>QWPV01000092.1 GCA_003671055.1 Planctomycetota bacterium | reverse complement strand
CCCGCGACACCAACACTGTTGTCGCCCAAAGGGCCAACCGCTGAGCACTGCGACGAATCTCAAACACGCCGAGTTTCTCCAGTGTTTCGTCTCATGCACGAATGAGCTCGTCGAAGCTGGCGTGCGTTCACGAGCAGTGAGTGTTTGTCTCGGCCGTGCGATATCTCCGTTCGCCAAGGCATGATTCGCGCATTTGCCCACTCGATGACAAGGGCAGCGTTGCGCGACGCACAGGATCTAGATTGCTCATTCGCGCGCGTTCTTGTTCCTCGTTCGCGAAATGGACGACTATGTGGCATCATTCGCCCCGATGGCGCGCAGACGGAACCGATGGTGGACGCGCTCGCCCGCGGTTGACGAGCGTGCAGGCCGTAGCCGCGAGGGACTGACAATGAGAGAGATTCCTTGACTTCACAGCATCAACGTCACGCGCTCAAGTGGTCTTATGCCCTCGCGTGGGTCACGAAGGGCATCAATCTCTGCTCGCTGTTTGTGTTGGCGAAACTCCTATGACCTTTGTCATGTTCATCGAGATCCTTGTCGACTCGGGCATGACGATGGCGATCGTGCAGCGGAAAGACCTTGATCCGCGCGACCTTGACTCGATCTTCTGGCTCAACATCGGCCTCTCGCTTCTGCTCACACTTGCGGGATTTCTCTCGGCGGACCTCCTCAGCGTCGTCGTCGAGAACCCCGAGGTTGCACTCATCTTTGCCGCCTTGAGCCCCATCGTGTTCATCAAGGGACTCACGGTGGTGCAGATGGGACTCGCGCAGCGTGATTTCAGGTTCAAGGTGCTCGCGGTGCGAGGAGGTGCTGCTGCCGCAGTCGGTGGCGTCGTGGGTATCGCGTGCGCGATCTCGGGGCTCGGACTCTGGTCGATCGTCGCGCAGAATTTGGCAACGGCAGTCATCGCGCTTGCGCTCCTCTGGAGGCTCGGATCTTGGCGTCCGACGCTTCGCTTTGAGTGGCAACGCGCGGCATCCTTCTTTCGCTTCGCCTCGGGCGTACTAAATTCACAGATCGCGGTCTTTTTCAGTAACTCCATTGACATCTTGGTTGTCGGCGCGTTCTTTGGCGAAGCTGCGCTCGGCGTGTTCCGACTGGCGCTGCGCATAGTGAACATGGCAGTGGACGTTTTCGTGCGCCCGATTCAAGTCCTCGCCGTATCACAACTGGCAGCGCTGCAACATGATCCACCGATGCTGCGGCAAGCGGCACTGCAAGTGTTGCGCATCTCCACCACCATCATGTTTCCAGCGATGGCTGCGCTCGCGGTGAGCGCTGAACTCATCGGCGCGCTTCTGGGCGACGAATGGCGCGATGCAGAATCAGCGGTCCGAATCCTCATCTTCATCGGTCTCGCGAAGTCAATCACGCTTCTCTCGGGACCAATGATGCTCGCGCTGGGTCGAAGTCATGCCGTTGCATTTGGGAGCTGGGTCGTGTGCGGTGTGACCGCCACGAGCGTGATCGCGGCGGGGATTCTCGCGCGCGGTCAAGAGCCTTCGGCGCAGGTCGACGCAATGGCGTGGGCGCGCTCTGCAGCGTTCGCGCTCGCTGTCACACCAGTGCAACTATTCTTCATGACTCGCTCCGCTGGGCTGCCTCTTCGATCGCTCCTCAAGGCGATGTGGCCCGCGTTCGTACTTGGAGCTCTGACCCTTCTTGGAGGGATCAGCGCACAATTGGTAGCTCGCGCGTTCGACGCGAGTCCGACCGTGAGGGGAGTCGTTGCTGCCCTTGCCAGCGTGCTGGTCGCCGCGGTGGTGATTGTGCGAGAGAGACGTGCCGTTCGTAATGAACGTACTCTTTCGAGTTCGCCAGAGACCGAGGGAGACGCGCATCAACGGGAGAGCCAAGGCGGTGATTCGCAAGACTCTCTGAATTGATTTGCTAACCTCGCAGCAATCGCGCATTCAACGTCTGCTTGATCCAACCTTGAGGCTCCAAACATTTATGAATCTTGTCCACACCATCTCGCAGCTTCGGCGTCGGTGGAATGCGTACCGTTTGCAGCGTTCTCACTTCTACCGAGGCGATGCGGTCAGCTTGGCTGACGCGGTATTCATCATCGGTTGTGGCCGTTCCGGGACGACCCTCTTGCGCGCCATGCTCGAGCGCCACCCGCGACTCTGGAGTGGGCCTGAAAGTGCAGCCTTTGTCGAAGCGATTGACCCGTGGATCCTTTCGTGGCAGTTCGGGACCGATCTCGGCAAAACGCGGGCACTCTTGGCCACGAGTTCAACCGCGGTCGAGTTTGCAGATCGCTACTTCGGCGAGTGCGCGCGCGATGCGGGAAAGGCGCGTTGGGTTGAGAAGACCCCGAGTCACGTGAAGTGCCTCCCGTATTTGCTCACGTCCTTTCCCAACGCTCGCTTTATTCAGATGATTCGTGACGGGCGCGATGTTGCCTGCTCGTTGCGCCACCATCCAAAGGCTGCCATCCGAAGAAGCGGGGTCGTGCCATTACAACTGAACAATCCGATTTCGAAATGCATCGATCGCTGGGTATACGACACCTCCGCGGGGCTGGCGTATCAAGGTCACCCACGCGTCAAGCAGGTGCGCTACGAACAACTCGTGGGTGATTCAGAGACTGTGCTGCGCGATGTTTGTTTGTTCATCGGCGAGGAATTCATGCCCTCGATGCTCACCGCCGCGACAGCAGGAAGCAGCACGATCAGCGCCGAGCAAGAGCGGGCGCCCAGCAATCTCGAAAGTTTCGAAGCGGTCAATGCCGCGAGTATTGGCCGATGGAAGCGTGACCTCACCGCGGAAGAGCTGAACCTCTGCATGCGTCGCGGCGGTCCGCTTCTCGAGGCGTTGGGGTACACGAGTACAACTCGCGCCGCATTGTGAATGCCGCGAGGGCGTGACTTAGCATCACGTTCGTGGCCAAAGTTGGCGAGGGACTCGATCGACGCATCTACCAAGTTCATTGGTGCTTGATTGGTTGGATGTTCCCAATCGTCGTGTGCCCCCGCGCTCGGTTGTGCAACTCTGTGCAAGTCGCCATTCACGCGGTGATCGCCACGCGCGGACTGTCCCACGTCTGATCACCGCTCACTCGCCCCACGCAACTAAGAGCATGGACAAGTCTGTCGCGTCAACGAGTCCATCTTGGTTGATGTCGAAGTTGGGATTGTTCGTTCCCCATGCACCCAAGAGTGCCGCGAGATCGGTGGCGTCGACAAGGCCATCGCGATTGAAATCCGCGGGCGAGATCGATCCACCGTGGAAGAGGTACTGCGGCGGAATGGCCTGCGACGCAATACCAGAGCCGCTCCAGTTGAAAATGAAGCCCGCTCCGCCGCCGTTCTCGAAGAACTCGAGGCGGATGGGATACATGCCCGCAGCAAACGCGAAGCTCGCGCTGGCGGTTTGCATTCCGTGCAGACCGTCGTTGTTGATGACCATTTCATTTCCGATCGACAATCGCGAGCCATCGTCGGAGGTGATCGAGAGAGTCCACAGATCTGCCTGGGGAATCAATAGCCAGCCGTCGTACACCGCGCCAACTTGATCGGCGCGTCCGCTGTTAGCGAACACATCGCCGGTGCTGGCGATGTCGACTTGCGGCACAATTTCTTGCAGGTAAGGCGTAAGCGTCGACCAATCCGGCAACGCGCTGAGCGCGCCGATTTCGTAGTAGTGACAATCCAAACCAGGCATTTCGCCAACGGGATTGGAAGGCACGAGTTGTGCATCAAGCGTGACGGTGATGATGGCATTCGACGTGGCACCAGAGATCGGTTCGCGCAATCGATAGGCAATCGTGCGCTCCCCGCCCGCGGCGCTCGTCGTGGTGGTGATGCGGATGAGGTCACGCACCTGCGCTCCGCTTGCGGGAACAATCTCCACCGCATCGCCGAGCGAACTGCTGCTTGCACTCCAGTCGATGACCAACGCATCCATGTTGGCGTCGTAGTCGTTGGAGAGCGCGTCGATATTCACAGTCGCGCCAACATAAGAGTGCGCGAAATCGTCCCGCGCCACTGGCGGTTGCGGCGACATCGCAGCGAGCGCTTGCGTCACCGCAGTTTGTAAGTTGATTCGCCCGAAACCCCATTCAGTCGAGTTGCTTCCGCCCGGCCAAATGTCGCATGAGTGCATGAGGATGTATTCGGCGTGTTGTGCAGAAAGGGCTGTATTCGTCGAGCGAATCACGCCCAGCGCACCGTTGGCCACGGGCGTCGCCATGCTGGTTCCGTTCCACGATTGATAGCCACCATCTTTGGTCGAACTCAGAATGGAAACGCCAGGGGAGAAGAGATCGACGCCACGACCGTAACTGGAAAACCACGCGCGACCATCCGCAGGATCGCTCGCGCCGATCACCAGCACGTTGTCGAAGTCCCAAGAGGAATGATTGGTCGAAGAGTTTCCCGCGGCCCACAAGAGCGAACCGTCGAGCGAATGAATGTAAGCACCAGTTGTTTCGACGGCTTCGTAGCCAATCCCCGAGTAACTCGCGCTGGTGACCTTTGCGCCATGCTCGATGGCCCACCGCGAACCACCGAGCAACGAGTCAAACGACGCGCCGCCATTGGCCGCTTCACTCACGCGAATGGGCATCACCGACAACGACCACCCTGAGCCTGCGACGCCGACTCCGTTGTCGCCCGTAGCCGCGGCGCAACCTGCGACATGCGTGCCGTGACCGTGAATATCCGTGAGGTCGCCGCCGTCGACTTCTGCGACGAGCGAAACCGCGTTGTAACCACTGACTCGATGCGTGAGGTCTTCATGCGCGACGATGCCAGTGTCGGTGACGGCAACAATCACATCAGGCGAACCACTGGAAATGCTCCACGCCTCGCGCGAGTGCATCATCGTGTGATGCCACTGTTCATTGAGTCGCGCGTCGTTGGGTTCGTAGACGGGAAAGACAATCCAGTTGGGGTGTGCGTACTGAAACAGGCCCGTCGCCAACAATTGCGCGCTGCGGCGATTCTCAAACACACCGAGTTTCTCCGGCGTCGCATCTCCTGCAAGAATGAACTCGTCGGTCGCGGAGTGCACGCGCTCGATCTGCGGCGCGATCATCGCCAACGCGCGCGTCCGCTCGCGAGCACTGAGTGTTTGTCTTGGCCGCACGATGAGTTGGCCAGAAAACTCGAGCTCGCCAGCAACAGCATGAAACGGCGGACGCGAGAGCGGGGAGTCGGTCACGCCAGGAACTTGCGTAACAGGGCGAGTAGTCGAACCGATGATTGGATCAACAGCACTCACGAGCGCGGCGACAACGAGGGCGAGAGGGTGTGGCATCACTACGACCTTACTCTCAAATCCTGCATGGGCAAGCCTCTTGCCACGCATTGACCGCGAAGCACTATCAAGTTTCTTGCAGTGCATCCCCATTTGCATTGCACCTGCCGTCGATCTCGAGTGCAAGACGATCCCCATGTTGGCGGTAAGCACGGCGTTGCGTCGAGGCGAAATCAAATCCTTGTAATGGAGTGACTGCCGTTGCGACGCCGAGCAACCGTGCATCCAACTGTCAGCGATGCCGACCTCGAGCTGCGGCCAGATTTCTGGCAGCTGCAATATTTGCGATGTCGGTGTGCAGACGTGATCAGTACTCTGACCTCACGTCCGCGATGCGACTCAACGTGGTCACATCGCGAGCAGGAGATCCCACACCGACGAAACGTGGAAAGTGATCCTCACACGGCGGTAGGTGGAATTTTTGGTGCGCACAAGTCGAGAATCGAGTCTGCATGCACGGTCGCAAGATCTTGCACGCGGTCTTGCGCGCGAGCGCCCTCTGTCGATGAATCATCGGCCGCGAGATACGCCACACGGTGCAGACGCGCTTGATGCGCAAAGGCGAGGCGAATGCATGGCAGACCTTGTCTTCAAATCTCCCATATCGGTGTGCCAACAAATCGTGCGCTAGACCAACGATCCACTCGTCATGAGCAAAATTGTTGCGGAGGTCACCGAATACTTCTGTCACCTATGTGGACGGGATGCACCTCGTCAATCCCCGTGGTGCTCCCCATCTTGACTCTTTCCACAGCGACCCACTCGCGCCGCGATCTCTTCAAGCTTTGTGTAAAAAGCATTCGACGAGTCAATGGCTAAGTCCTGCTTGATGAGCTGAAAAAACTGGAATATCTTTTCGGTCTTCTCTTTGAGGATCTTGTCGCTTTCAAGTTGCTCGAAGAACGATTTGTCCTCCGTCATCATGCGCCCATAGATCGAAGCGCGATCTTCGCTTGCCACATTCATTCCATAGCGTTCCGCAAAGCCAGTCCGCTTTATGTTCTCTTTATAAAAAGCAGGTTGATCAAGTTCTTTGGGCTGTCCAAGTCGGTACGTAAATGACTCTTCATTCGAGCTATTCCAATTCGAACCAAAGATAGGACCTCCTTCGACGGAGAATTGATTGTCGATCAGATGAAAGAGTTCATGGTGAATCGTTCTGAGGAAAAATTCCTTCGAACTTGGCGTCTTGGGATCGAAGCTACTCAGCCCATAGCCGAATGAAATGCGCGGGAGCCAACTGAACGCTTGCCCAGCAATCTTCGCGCCGCGAAACGTGAATGTATCGAGGACATAGATATGTTCCACGCTCAATTTGGCGACGATCTGCTCAGGGTATGAGCACAATTCCTCGCGGACGAGATGGATGAATTGCTTGAACTCGGACAGCTTCGTGTCTGTCAGGTACGAGTATTCCAGTCGCACCTTGACCGGCATGGGCGGTGCGGCGGAACCTGGTTCCCAAATCACTTTCAGGCCCCATGTCTTTTCAATGAAGCGAATGTCGTCTTGGATTTCAACATCGCTTTTGATTTGGTCGGCACTATGCAGGTCAGCAAGATCGTTGAGGCAAATGGTGCGTTGCGACTCTGGGATCGTTGCCAGTGTTTGCCAAAATGCGTCGTTGAATTGCGGGTCGAGGGTATGCAAAAATGATTGGACAATTTCGACTCGTTGCTTCAGCAGGGGATCACTCTTTGCAAGCGCATTGATCTGCGCAAATTCAAAGGGCTCCCAAAATGTTTTGAAGAGGCCTTCTCGTTGATTGCTCTGTTTGAAAAACCAAATGGAAGGTCCTGTTTCAGCAGCCGCTTCGTCAGACTGGATGGTTTTCCAATGCTCAAGTCCAATCAGCGAATCTTTGGGCGGAAGGTCCCAAAGCAGATAGGCAAAGAGTGTCTGGTGGAGAGCGTTCCTTGCGAGAATTTCAGTCGATGGAGTGATCGTGCTGGGCACGGTGACAAGCATCGAGTCCTGTTTCTTTTCGCAAATGAAAGCTGGGGAGTAAGGCTTTTCTGCCGCTTTCGCTGACTTGAAGATGTACTCGTTTGCCAAGACAAACTTCTTCGGTCCATACTTCTGGATGAATCCTGCGGGGTATCTCTTAAATTCAGCTTGGATCCAACCGACGACTTCAACTGCATTCTCGATTTGTTCCGCCTCGAGCGGCTTCACGACGTAGCTTGCGGCGAGTTTGTCGTCTCCACTCTTCCATAATTGAATGGATCCCCCATAGTCAGCATGAAACTTCTGATCAAGCGCGATGAGCCTTTGATCTTCTTGAACGACATCTTCTGCAAATGCGTGTTGCCCAAATGTGGCGACACAAACCAAAGCCAGAAGCCCCACAAGCCCCATGAA
>QWPV01000091.1 GCA_003671055.1 Planctomycetota bacterium | reverse complement strand
GCCATCGCTGAGGGAGCGAATCCAAATGGAACCTCGACGGAACCCGCTGGTTTTGCTGGCTACGGCAACACGCCCTACGCCGTCGCCGTCGCAGGTGACCGCGTCTATTACTCGATTTGGCGCGCTTACGGCGTGGCGCAGACCGTCCACTCTGTGCAACTCAATGCCGTCGGCGCGTTCGTGGTGGGAACCTCGCGCCTTGAGATGAACATTCCCTATGCGCCTCTTCATCCGTACGCCAACATGAACTGCCCGATCACCGACATCAGCTTTGATGACCAGTGCTGCATGCTGCTCGGCGAGCGCTCGATGACCGATCCGAGTTCCTCGAGCGCCCACAACAGCCGCGCCTGGCGTGCCTGCTTTGACGCGGACGCCGCGGCGTGGGCTCCAGTGCGCTACGACGTCGGATCGCAGGGATTCGCCACCGACTGGCAGAACTGCAGTGGTGGCATCGGCTTCGTCAACGGCAGCAACGGCCCGCAGGCGTGGCTGACTGGTGACTTCTTTGCGCAAGGACCCGCCGGTTCCTACTACGGCATCGGCGGCATTCCGCTTCTCGACTTGAACCCAGGGCAGCTCGACACTCACCTCGGCCCCGGTATCAACATGACGGGATTTAAGACCATGCAAGGTTCGCTCGACATCACCTGCGTGAGTGCAACGGAACTTTGTGAGTTCAACACCGTCGACATCGACTGCCGCCCCAACGCGGCCGGAACCATGGGCTACCTCTGGACCGTCGAGTTGGTGAACAATTCCTTGGTGCCCGCCAACATCCTTATCCTCGGCGACCCCGCGTTTTCGCCCAACAATGTCGTGCTTCTCAATCCGCCGCTCACTCCAGGCTCGTCGATGTTCATCGACATTCCGATCTCGAGCGGGACCCCAGGCTCGGTCTTCTGCTTCACCGCAACGCTCGCCGCAAGCTTCATCGATCAGTGCTGCACCACAAAGGTTTGCATCACGCTCCCCGAGTGCAGTTGCATCGACACCGAGGTGGTGACGGCGGATCTTCCTGGTGTGGGCAGCTTCACCTTCAACATGAACATCCTCAACCTCACGCCAGCAACGGGCACGCCGTTCCCTGGTGAGTACATCACGCTGACGGTGGCGCCTGGTATCGCGGCAACGGTCAACCCGACGCTGGTGGACATCCCGACGCTTCCGATCTACGCCTCGACTTGGATCGGGCCGATTACGGTGAACACCGCGCTGCCTGGTGGTTCCATCATCACCCTGATCGTCGGCATCCACTCGCAGTCTTTCCATCCATGCTGCTTCCAAGAGGTCAAGCTCACGGTTCCAGCGCAGACGGGCAGCACGGCGCCTGGTGATGTGAATGCAGACGGCGTGGTCGACGGCACCGACCTCGCGATGCTGCTCTCGAACTGGGGACTTCCCGGCACGACCGATCTCAACAGCGACGGCACGACCGATGCGCAAGACCTTGCGCTGATGCTCGCGAATTGGGGCTAAGCGCGTAAGACCGTGATAAGACCGCGATGGCGGGCGCGTGCAACCGCGCCCGCCACTGCGGCGTCAGCGAAATCGGGGACAGGCACAATCGAGCGAAATCGCCGCAGGTTGGGCCGTCAACGGCAACGGCAACGGCAACGGCAACGGCATCCTCGACATCTGCGAAAGCAGATTGCACGCATGTCCCGCAGACTTCGATCAGAACGGAAGCATCGTCGGCGGCGACCTCGCGCCAATCTTGAACGCATGGGGACCGGCGCCAGGGTTGCAGGGACTTGATCTTGTGCCAGATGGCGAGATCAACGGCGCAGATCTCGCAGTGCTGCTCAAAGCGTGGGGTCCGTGTTCGGAGTAACGACAAGTTCAACGCCGCACGCGAGTTTTTTCCAATGCACATCTTGCTGTCGACGACAGGTAGAGCGCACTGGAAGCGCTCGTGTTACTGATCGCCCTATTGAAGCTGGCCGCGAGGTCGTGATACGCGCATGACGACGAGCGCTGCGAGGAAGGTCACGAAGGAGATGGCGAGGTACACCACGAGCAGTGGCGCCCCGCCCCAATTCGCGTCGGATGATGAGGTTGATTTGCTGTTTGCTTCAATTGCGAAGTACCCGATGACATAGATCACGGGAATCACGCCGAGCATGATGAGTGCAAGTTTTCGCGCGAAGAGGGCGATCAAGATCATCGCAATGCCCGTCTCGAGATTGGAGATGCCGAATGCTCCGAGCAGTTTCAGTTGATCGCGCGCGGTGCTTGTCGTGAGATCGAGGACGGCGATGTTTGTCGCTGAGTAGTGCAGCACGATCGTGTGCATGAAACCTCGGACGAGGTCGTAGCTACCGATCAGAAAGGCGACGACTGAGACAAACCGTGGGATCGTTGTGGACTCGCGCATAGAAGGAACGTAACAAGTTTACGCCTTCGCGCTTCGACGGCTTCCTTCCGAGTCGTCTGTATGACGAGCGTCGAACTCACTCGGGCGATCTTGCAATCAGTTGCGTCGACGACGCTTGATCCCCAACACCAGCGCCAATGCCGCGCATGCGCCAGGGGCAGGAACAGCGACGGTGACCACGGAGGAGTAGCCAGGAAGCTGGCGTGTTGATTCAATCCCGTTCGACCAAATTCCAAGCGGTGAATATGGAGGACCTAACACGCTGTTTGGGTAGCTATAGATGTTGTACGCAGTGCCCGTTGCGCCACTGAGGCCGCTCCCAATAAGCACATTGTCGAAATCGCCCGAGACAAACGTGTTCAGATCGAATTGGAAGAGGACATCAGCGATTCCGCGTGCGATTCCGCCAATGGATTGCACGCTGCCGCCGACGATCACATTGTCGGTGTAGATCACACCGCCCGCGCCGTACAGGCTGATGCTCCAGTCGGTGAGTTCGCCTTGTCCGACAAGGCCGGTTGTCAACGCTGTCGAAAAGTTGACGAGTACATAGGTGACTTCTGGCGACGACGCCGTGTAGGGCGTGTTGAGTGTGTACGTCGTTTCATACATTCCCGCGTCGGCAGCGCTACCGAGCGCCAATGCGAGCATGGTGACGGCGAAACATCGTTGCTTGCTATTCAAAATGATGGACATCTGTGGAATCTCTCTCTTTGTCTTTCGTTCCAAATTGCGACGCGGTACGAACATCGCAACAGACTCACAGCCTAGTTCAGAGCAGCCAAATTCCAAACAAAGTCGGCAAGTAGAGGAGCGAAAAGCCGCGGATCTCTGCGTGCGTGGTGGCGATGTGGGACGAGGGTGACCAATAAGGACACCGGTTGATTCAGAAGGGCACTATTGCGCTTGCGCTCGCACTGCGTTACTTCGCGATCTTGACGATCTCGAAGTCTGCAGTGAGGACGCCGATGGCCTTGCCATCTTTCACGACGGGGACGGAATAGGTCACCATCTCGACGTCACCACCGCCAGCGTCAAAGTATTGCTCGGACCAGATTGCTTGGCGCTGAACGATTGGAGCAGTGAACCACGGTTGGTGCGAGTAGTCGTAGCCACCCTGCGTGAGGTCTTTGCGCATGAGAGTGCCGTTGACGCGATAGACATAGGGCGCGAGTGTTTTTCCTGTGACGGCTGGATCGAGGGAGTAGGTCGATCCAAAAACTTCGGGATGCTGCGTCAGAAAGAGTTCGAGATGCGCGTAGATCGCCTCGGATTCCCAAGGGAGATTCGCGGTTGCGGCAACATCGTTTGCAGTCGCGATTTCAAACTCGTGCTTCTCCTTGCTGGTCGGAAGATCCCACTGCGCGCCGCGGCATGCGCTGAGAGCGAGTGCGGTGAGCAGCGCAGCAACAACGCGTGTGACGAGCAGAGAACGGGAGCGGGATGAGGTCATGTGCGCATGATGCATGAAACCGCGGGAACCATGACGCCTCGTTGAAGCGACTTTCCGATTCGGAAATCTTCACCGAAACAGAATTGTGCCTGTCCTCGATTGAGAATTCGTAGTTTCGCGCTGCGCTCACTTCTTCTTCGACGACGCCGCGAGGGAGAGTTGCAATGCGACTTGATCTTCCGTGCTCAATTTTGCGCCTGATTTCTTGAGCATTTCGCCGAACCATGTGATTTCTGCGGTTTGCGCCGGGAAACCGATGTTGCCTTCGGGTCCGTTGGAGTTCACGAGGGCTTTGCCTTCTGCGTTGATGAATTCGCACCACGGGATGCCGCCGTTTTTTCCGTCGGAGTGTGTCTTGAGCATTGCTTCGCCGCCGGTCATGCGGTCGGTATCGATCTTCACGTCAACGAATGCTTTCGAAAGAATCGCCGCGACTGCGGGCGTTGCCATCCAGTCTTCGAGTCGATGACACCAGCCGCACCACGGGGCACCGAAGTGCAAGAAGACGAGCTTGCCTTCAGCCTTTGCTTTCGCGAGGCCGTCTGCGAGCACAGTTTCTGCGACGAGCGTTGGTACTTGGTACTTCTGGAGGAATGCGAGCACGGCCGCGGTGTCGTGACCCTTCACTGCAGCATCGGCGGGTTTCTCGAGTGATCCACTTTCTTGATTGACAAGGACGACGCCGTTTTCATCAAGCACAGTGAGATAGGGGATGCCTTGTTTCTTCGCGTCGGCGAGAAAGTTCGCCATGAGATCTTGGTGCTTATCAAATCTGCCAACATCGACGAGCACCACTTCATACTCATTGCTCAACTCGCGTGCGATGTCGCGATCATCCTTGCAGGTCTTGTGCAGCCACTTGCACCATCCGCACCAATTCGCGCCCCATTGAATGAGCACGCGCGTGTGATTTTTCTTCGCGCGCGCGAGTGCAGCCGCGACATCCACATTCGCATCGGCGGATTCGTTGTAGACCTGCGCTTCCTTCGGTACAGATGCTGTCGGTGCAGTGGGCGTCGTCGGTGTTGCGACTGGCGGACCACCAGCGATCGCGTGTGCAGACGTTGCAACGAAGGCGAGAAGAACAGTGAGAGCGATGGTGCGCATAGTCATGGGTGAATCCTTCTCGACAAATGTTAGCGCATGCGTGCGTTTTACAGTCAGGGCGAGTCCGTGCGCGCCATCACGATCGCGAGGTACGATTCGCAATTGATTCCGGACGCACTCATGTTGAAGACAATCCACGCGGGCAAACTTTGGCTGGTGACGCAGCCCGATCACAGCGCGCTCGCGGGCTACCTCGCTGCGCACTGGGGAAATACAGTGTTTTCGCGGCCTGGCGCGTACGGTGCTGTTCTTGATCCTGAACGATTGCGCGCGGAGGCAGTGTTCGCAATTGCCGAGCATGACAACGGTTGGTGGGAGTGGGAGGCGAACCCTGATCGCAGTGTCGAGGATGGATTTCCTCTTGGACTCGGTGAAGTGCTCAAGGATCAGCAAGCGGGCATGGATCGCTGGCGCAGCGGACTGGCGCGCTTCTCGCACAACCCGATGGTAAATCTTCTCGTGAGCAGTCATGCGTACTGGCTCTACGCGGCGCGCGCGCTTTCGCAACCTGATCCCGTGTTCACGCATCCACTTTTTTGGAAGGGCGCGCCTGAGCAACTCTATCCCGGCAGCATCGAAGCGCCGCTTGCATTCATGGAGTTGTTAGCGGCGCGGCAGAAAAGTTGGATCGAGGAACTTCGCGCGGATCCTGCGACAGTCGCGTGGACCGAACCAGCGAATCTCGCGCCGTTGGTGCGGTTACTGCAGTTGTGTGATGGCTTGTCGCTCGCACTTTCTTCGGCGCTCATTCCTGCGAGGTCCGGCGCGACGCAAGGACTTGGCGAGGACGCGTTTGAATTGCACAATGTTCCGCGAAGGAGTTGGGCCGATCGCTGCACGATCACGGTCACGCCATTAGGCAATAGGCGTATCGAACTCGATCCGTTTCCATTCGATGTGCACCCGCTCATCGTCACGATGCCCGCGCGGATTGTCTCGTTGCCATGCGAGAAGCCCGCGCATTTTCACACGTGGTCGCACGCACATGCACGCGAGTTCGTTCAGTTTCAATTCGTCGCGCGAACATGATCGGTTGAGCGGTCGAGTGCTTCAGGAATCACACCTGCTTCACGCAATCGTTTTTGCTTCGTTGCTCGCAACACAATCCAGATACGCGCCCGCGGCAGCGCAGCGGTACTCCATGCGTTGCCGTTACGCTGTTCGACTTGTTGACTCTGCGCCATCAACTCATCGATCTTCACTCGCGTCGTGTTTATCCGGCAGAGATTCGCGTGGAAGGCACGCGCATCGTGTCGGTGGAAGAGCTCGCTGCTGACGCGTTCGTGGATGCGGGGTATCTCATGCCGGGCTTCATCGATGCGCATGTGCATGTCGAGAGCAGCATGTTGCCGCCGCGCGAATTTGCTCGAGTTGCGGTGCGTCATGGCACGGTAGCAACGGTGAGCGATCCTCATGAGATCGCCAATGTGCTCGGTGAATCGGGCGTGGAGTTCATGCTCAGTGAAGCGAGTGACGCGTGCATGCCGATTGCGTTTGGTGTGCCGAGTTGTGTTCCCGCGACTGCATTTGAAACTTCGGGCGCAACGCTTGACGCGGCGACAGTTGCGCGTTTACTCGCCGACGATCGATTGAGTTATCTCGCGGAGATGATGAATTGGCCCGGCGTACTCAGCGGCGACAGCGAGGTTGTGGCGAAGATCGCCGCGGCGCAGCGCGCTGGAAAACCAGTGGACGGACACGCGCCTGGACTTCGTGGTCACGAGGCAGAACGGTACATCGCAGCGGGGATTTCCACGGATCACGAGTGTTTCACGCTTGAAGAGGCGCGCGAGAAGGCGCAGTGTGGGATGCACATTTTGGTGCGCGAGGGAAGTGCTGCGCGTAACCTCGAAGCGCTCTGGCCGATCGTGCGCGAGTTTCCGCAGTTGGTGATGTTCTGCACCGATGATGCGCATCCTGATGATCTGCTCCGCGGTCACATCAACGCGATTGTGGCACGATGCATTGCGCACGGATTAGATCTCTTTGATGTGTTGCGCGCGGCGTGCGTGCACGCGGTCGAACACTATCGGTTGCCGACTGGTTTGTTGCGCGAAGGCGATCGCGCTGACTTTATCGTTGTGCAGGATTTGATTTCGTTTCGCGTCGAGCAAACGTGGATTGCAGGAGCGATGGTGGCGCGCGACGGAAAATCCCTTGTTTCCTCGGTGCAGTCGACGACGCCCAATCAGTTTCGTGAGCGTCGCTTTGTGATGGATGATTTCGCGATGGCTGCGCCGCGTCGTGATGGACCGGTGTCGGTGCGCGCGATTCAAGCGATCGACGGACAGTTGGTCACGGGCGAAGCGATCAGCACACTCCACGCAACGGAAGGCGTGCTCGAGCCCGATGTCAGTAGCGACACGCTCTTGCTCGCCGTGTGCAATCGATATCACGACGCGAAGCCGGCGCTCGCATTCATTCGTGGGTTTGGACTCACTCGCGGTGCGATTGCGACCAGCGTGGCGCATGATTCGCACCAAGTCGTCGCAGTGGGAGCCACGCGTGCTGCGCTCTGCACAGCGATCAACGCAGTGTTCGCCGCGCGCGGTGGTCTGGCTGTCGTCGATGATGGTGCAACGGAATTGCTCGCGCTTCCCATTGCGGGGCTCATGAGCGATCAACCTGCCGAAGATGTCGCGCTCGCGTATCAACGATTGACTCTGATGGCGCAGCAACTCGGTTCCCCCTCGCATGAACCATTGCGTGCGCCATTTATGACACTTTCCTTCGTCACGCTCCTGGTGATCCCCGCCCTGAAACTCAGCGACCGTGGACTTTTCGACGCGCGTGAGTTCCGCTTCGTGCCGACGGTTCTGCATTGATGTCGCGTGCGTGGTTGCACTGTTGCGTTGTGTGATGCCGGGATTAATATTGTCCGTGTTCGGAATTGCATCCAAGCCTTGTGCGATGTGTCAGCGGGACTGAACCGTTTAGCGTTGCTTGGTATTCTTCGCATCCGACCCCCACACCTATGATCAACTTCCTCACTGCATCTCTT
>QWPV01000090.1 GCA_003671055.1 Planctomycetota bacterium | reverse complement strand
AGCACGCGTTCACCGCCCTGCCGCCCACCATCGGCGAACCCGCCACGCTCACCATCTCCGCCATCGGCGACCTCGACCTCGCCACCGAATTTCTCATCGTGAAACTTGATGGAGTCAACGTGGGCACTGTCTTCAGCGCACTCGGTTCTGCGAGCGATTGTCCGAGCGCTCCTAACCGTGCGCAGCTCAACATCTCGACCAAGACCTACGCCGCGCTCGCGGCCGATGGCGCGATCACTGTCCGCATCGAAAGTTCCGCAGGCGTCAACGCGGCGCAGTGCGGTAACGGCTCACTCGTCTTCCAACTCGAACTCCCTGAGCTCTACCAGGATTGCAACGGCAATGGACGCAATGACTCGTGCGACATCGGCGTGAACCCTGCGCTTGACTGCAACAGCAACGGCGTGCTCGACAGTTGTGAGACTGGTGGTTCGGTCGAAGACTGCAACGGCAACGGCCTCATCGACACCTGCGAAATCGCGGTGGCTCCCACACTTGACTGCGATGGCAGCGGGCTCATCGACACCTGCGAAATTGCCGCCGATCCCGCGCTCGATTGCAACGTCAACGGCGTGCTCGACTCGTGTGACCTCTCTGGATCCTCGGCCACACTCGACTGCGACGGCGACGGCCTCATCGACACCTGCGAAATTGCCGCCGATCCCGCGCTCGATTGCAACCTCAACGGCGCGCTCGATTCGTGTGACCTCTCCGGCGGCGCGCAAGACAAAGACGCCGACGCGCGGCTCGATGCGTGCGAAGTCGCGCGCGGCGACTTCGATCTCGACGACGCCGTCGGCGCGGCGGACCTCGCGCAACTGCTCGACTTGTGGGGATTGCAGAACCCGCCATATGGCGATCTCAACGGCGATGGTGTAATCAGCGCGGCGGATCTCGCGATGCTGCTCGATCGCTGGGGGCCGCTCTATTGACGGCCGCGGTGAAGCGTGTGATGGATGCGGTGGTGGATGGATTGAACTTGTCGCGAACGCAGCAGTGAAGATGAATGATCATGGTTGGAATGAATGCAGGTGTGGTGGTGATTAATCGCAACTCTTGGATGTTGGCGCGCCTGCGGCGGGTTGGGCCGTCGATGGCAACGGCAACGGCATCCTCGACATCTGCGAGAGCGGACTGCTCGCATGCCCTGCTGACTTCGATCAGAACGGCGCCATCGACGGATCCGACCTCGCGCAAATTCTCAACGCATGGGGTCCCGCGCCAGGTTTGCCAGGACTTGATCTCGTCCCAGATGGAATCATCGACGGCGGTGATCTCGCAGTGCTCCTCAACGCATGGGGAATGTGCGCGGAGTGACGGCGCACGCGTTCGTCAATGCGCGACGCGGTGCCCAAGGATCGGCTCGAGTTCCGCGACCATCCGATCCACCGTCGCGCGATCTTTCGCTTCGAGGTTGAGGCGTAGGAGTGGCTCGGTGTTAGACATGCGGATGTTTGCCCACCATTCGCCGGCGTCGATCGAGAGGTCGTCGAGTTCGTAGGTCTTTGCGTGTGGGTACGTTGACTTCAACTGCGCGAGTGCGCCGAGTTTGTCGTTGTTTTCGAAGTTGATTTCGCCTGACTGGGTGTAGCGCACACACGGTGCGAGAAGTTGCGAGAGTGGTTTCGTGTTGCGGACGTTGACGAAGAAAACAACTCTGACAAACGTGCGCTGCTGCTGCAGAGTGGTTCGGTCAAGCTCGAACCTGCTCGCCGCATTCGGGGCAGAGCACATTTGCCGCAAGCGCGTACCCGCATGCTCGACACTGTCCGCGTCGGGCGCGCCAGTTTCCGATACGCAGTCGTATCGCCCGGCACTCGATGTGGAAGGCTGTGCGTAGCATCGTGACGGCGAGCCAGAAGCTCGCGGCGTAACACAGAGAGTTGACGATGAAACCAAGCGGGACGATTCGTGTAGGGAAGAAGCGAGGCATGTCATGCCACTCGTACCTCACGGTGCCACCAAGCCACTGGTCGAGGCTCTTCGTCCGATCCATGAACCCATCAGTCCACCAGGGCATCGCGAACCAGCCGCGATTCATCGGGGTACCGGCCACTGCGATGATGTCACCTTGGTATCCAGAAATGCCGTCGATCCCAGTCTCATAGAACTCGCTGACCATCGAACGCATCGGCCATCCATAGGGAATCTCAATCAGCATCACGCTGCAGTGCGGATCATCGCCACGTGTTTGACTTATACGGCTCCATGCGGGAAGCGTGCTAACTGAAAGCGGTAGCACGTCAGGTCCCTCTCCACATCCTTGATCCGTAAACGAAAGAATGCTATGCACGTCACCGGCGTTCGTAAATCTCCATTCTCCGATCCAATTGCCGGCGCGACTGCCGTCCATCCGCAAGCCATGACGGTGAATATCTGCGCGCACCGCCGACTCGTACCTCGCGAGCGCGATCGTGCCAATGGCGCCGACGAGCAGGCTGAGAACGCCGAATCCTGCAGATCGAATTGTGAATGGATTCATCAAGCCTCCAACGTGAAGTTTTCAGAGTGGTGGGATCCATGAACCTTCGATCGGGATCGAAGACGGACTGGGATTGCACGTCGTTGAAACAGGACAATCTGCAGGATGCAAAGTTGGACAAGGAATGATCGGGCAGGTTGTACCAGGCATAGGAGCATGATGGCCTTCGTTTGACCCACAGGTATCTTGTTGAAATCAGGCCTCGGTTTGCCACTGCGTAGTCACATTCGTCAGTGAACAATCCCAATTCTCGTACACAACGACACGCGATCGAACACGCGTCGTCCCACGTGTGTACCAGCACTTCTTCGTACAACTCATTTCCGGTCCCCAACCACCCCATCCCCAGGCCCCACAGGCCCATGGACTCCATGCCGTCGGCGCACCCAAGATCCAGCCCGGGATGCACAGTATTCCGCACTGCGCGAGGACAGCGCTCTTCGCATCCAACCCCGCGTCGATCCCTTCCGCCATTGTGACTTCAACCGCCGCTGCATAGGCATCGAGCACAATTGCCTGCGAACAACTCTCGATGCTTGCCATGCTCAGCCCCTCAAGCGGGTCGATCCACGCTGCCTTCCATCCTGCATCTTCGAGCATCTCCAGCACTGGCTTGGGATCTTCGAGTACTGCGACAAGTGCAGCGAGTGGATCTGAAGCAAGCAGGCCTTTCGCGAACGGTTCTTCCGTCGAAGCGGGCAACGCCGCAATCGCGCATCCCCACAATTCATCCGAGGAATCAGGCAGTCCAAGAGCATCCTTCACCGCTCGAATCGCGCTCGACTGCTCTTGTTGCGACCACGCGAAGGACTGCCATAGAGTCTCGCCGTTCGCAGCCGTGCTCTTGCGATACCAAACCGCAGTGATGTTCGCACCAACTGGCGCGTCTTCGCGTAATGCAACGAACGACTCGACACTTCCATCAAGCAGCGTTGGAATGAGCGTCCAACGCTGCCCAGTTTCACCAAACATGATGCGCACACCCGAGACGGTGCGCTCGGATGCGTGTGTGGATGTTGTTGCGATTCCGATCGCGAACCCGACCGCAAGGGTCATCAGTGTGAACGTGCGTGAAAAGACGCGGTGACGTATGAGCTTGAAATCGATCTGCATGTGGGTCTTCCTGTTGAACTTGCTCTGTGCCGAACGTTGAAGACAGAAAAACTTCGCGAGGAAACAATCCTCTACCCTTCATGCGTAAAGCGCGATGCGGTGAACAGAAACTGCAGAGATTTATGAATATTTACTCCACTCGCGTTCGTCAATGCGCGACTCGGTGCCCAAGGATCGGCTCGAGCTCCGCGACCATCCGTTCCACCGTCGCGCGATCTTTCGCTTCGAGGTTGAGGCGTAGGAGTGGCTCGGTGTTGGACATGCGAATGTTCGCCCACCACTCACCTGCGTCGATCGAGAGGCCGTCGAGTTCGTGCGTTTTCGCTTCTGGAAACGTTGACTTCAACTTTGCGAGTGCGCCGAGTTTGTCGTTGTTTTCGAAGTTGATTTCACCTGACTGGGTGTAGCGCACGCAGGGTGCGAGAAGTTGCGAGAGTGGTTTCGTGGCGTTGCAGAGAGCGGAAAGAACCGCGACGAATGCGCGTGCGCCGCTGTCTGCGCCGAACATGTCTTCAAAGTAGAAGTGACCGGAGAGCTCGCCGCCGATGAGTGCTTTGCTCTCGGCGAGTTTTGCTTTCATGAAGACGTGACCGACGCGACTTTCGACTGGAATGCCGCCGCATTCTTTGATGATCTCACTCACGCTGCGTGAACTTCTGAGGTCGTACACAACACTCGCGCCTTGCTTCGTGCGCAACATGTCTTGCACCATCCATGCGAGCAAGATGTCGCAACCAACTGTGACGCCGCGTTCATCCACTGCAGCGCAACGGTCTGCGTCGCCGTCAAAACAGAATCCTGCTTGCGCGCCGGTTGCTCGCACGGTGTCCTGCAGTTGTTTGAGATTGGATTCGACAAGCGGATTGGGTTCGTGCAAGAACTCACCCGAAGAGTTGTCGAAGTTGAGTCGTTCGATTTCGAGTCCGCGTACGCCGTCGAAAACTTTCGGCAGCATCGTGCCTGCCATGCCGTTGGATGCGTCGACGACAATCTTCAATCGCTTCGCACCACTCATCAATGCTGGATCGATGAACTGCACGATGTGCGCGCGATACGCATCCCAGAGATCGACCTCGCGCAATGCACCGCCGTGTTTGATCGCAGTTGCTTCATCAAGCGATTCTGTGACGAGTCGAATCGCAGTCAGTCCCGTGTCTTGACCAACAGGCTTTGCGTGATGCTTCGAAATCTTGAAGCCGTTGTACTGCGCAGGATTGTGCGACGCCGTCACCATGATCGCGCCCGCGCATTGGAGGTGGTTCACGGCGAAGTAGGTGAAGGGCGTGTCGACGAGTCCAACGTTCACCACATCCGCCCCGCCGTCGCGAAGTCCGCGAATCAGTGCATCACGGAGTGACGGCGAACTCTTGCGCATGTCGTAGCCCACGGCGATGCTCTTGGCAGTAGTTCCCGTAATCCCCCCCGCTACAGCCTCGCGCAGCAGAAAATCTGCCGCCGCGTAGCCAACTTTCCATGCGCCCTGCTCGTTGAGAGGATTCGGATACACCGCGCGAACGTCATAGGCCTTGAAGCACTTGGAGAGACTCATATGGAGGAAGAAGGTACATGAAGCGCAGCAAATTGCGGAAGTTTCGTTGCGCGCAGTGCCTTCCTAAATCAAGGCTCCTTTGCTACACTCTGCGACCCTCTGCAGGTTCCAACCTCGGTTGGAGCAGAGTCCTCATGAGCCATTGGTGGCTGTCTAAGAGGTTTCACTTTCATGCGCGGACCGTTGCGTCTTCGCGTGAATCAATTCAGGGTTCTCTCATTCGAGAGCACCGCACACACAAGCGCCCTTGTGACGGACGGTCTGCGCGAGCAGACGCCACCACCTTCCGTCGGTGTCGCTGGAGATTTGCAGTTATGCCTTCGCTCGTTCAAGACCTCATCGAAGCCGGAATCCACTTTGGTCAGCGCCGTTCCAATTGGAACCCGAAGATGGCTCCGTACATCCACTCGGTCCGCAACCAGATTCACATCATCGATATCCGCGAGACCGTCAAGGGTCTCCTGCTTGCGAAGCGCTTCATCGAGAAGTCCGTTGCGAGTGGTAAGGACATTTGCTTTGTTGGTACGAAGCGTCAAGCACGCGGTGCTGTTGAGCATTACGCAGCGGAAGCTGGACAGCCCTACGTTGTCGAGCGATGGCTCGGTGGCACGCTCACGAACTTCCGCACGATTCGCGAGCGTCTCAAGCGTCTCGAAGAACTCGATCGTTTGGTGGAATCCGGCGAGATGCGCAGCTACTCCAAGAAGATGGAAGCGCAACTCCTCCGCGAGCGCAAGGTCATCACCCGAAACCTCGGTGGTGTGCGCAACATGACGAAGCTCCCAGGCGCGCTCGTTGTTGTGGACACCAATCGCGAAAAGAACGCGCTTCTCGAAGCGAAGTCTCTCGGCATTCCAACGATCTGCCTTGTCGATACCGATGGCGATCCTGATCTCGTCGACTTGCCAATCCCAGGCAACGATGACTCGATGCGTTCCATCGACATCATCATTCGCGAGTTGATGGACTCCGCGAAAAAGGGCAAGGAAACCCGCGCTGCGAGCGAAGTTGAGCGTGGAGAGAATCGTGGAGATCGCGGCGATCGTGGCGATGAATCTGCGGATCGTGGTGAAGGTCGTGGCGAGGGCCGCGGCGAGGGTCGCGGCGATCCATCAGCACGACGTCGTTCGTCCCGTTCACAGTTCCGTGCTGAAGGTGGCGCGACTGCGACAGCAGATGCTGCGCCAGCTGCTGCACCAACCGCCGAGTGATTCGTACTTGTCTGTTTCCATGACTACCAATTTCCATTGAGGAAATCTTCCTATGACCACTGTGAATATCACCGCGTCTGATGTCAAAGTTCTCAGAGACCGCACCGGCCTAGGCATGGGCGACTGCAAGCAAGCGCTTGTGGAAGCCAATGGCGACGTTGTGCTCGCAGAGAAGAATGTTCGCGAGAAGCTCAAGGGCAAGATGGCCGCTCGCGCTGATCGCGCAGCTGGCGAAGGCTGCATGGCTATCGCGCAGTTCAACGGCAAGGGTGTCATCGTCGAGCTTCGCAGCGAGACCGATTTCACCGCACGCAACGATGCATTCCGTGCGATGGCGAAGGCTGTCGCGCAGTTAGCACTCAACGAAGGCGCTGGCGATGTGACCGCGACGAAAGAGATCATCGATATCGTCGATGAGATCAAGATCACCACCGGTGAGAATGTTTCGTTCGCACGCGGCGTTGTGCTTGTCGGCGGAAGTTTCTCGTTCTACCTGCATCACGATGCGAAGCTCGCCGTGATGATGCAGTACGAAGGTGAACTCGATGAGCAAGTCGGCAAGGAAATCTGCCAGCACATCGCGGCATATGTTCCGACACCGATGGCAGTCGACCAAGCTGGCGTCTGCCCCAAGCTCATCGCAGAGAAGCGCGCCGAAGCTGTTGCGGAAGCAGAAGCTTCTGGCAAGCCCGCAAATATCGCGGAGAAAATGGCCGAAGGCAAGATGCGCAAGTTCTTCGAAGAGGTGACGCTCCTCGGTCAACCCTTCGTGCATGACGAGAAGAAGCAAGTGCGCGAGTTGCTCCCCAAGGGCACGACGATCACTGCATTCGTTCGCATGCGACTCGGCAGCTGAGTTCGCACAACACAATCAATCCTCGAACCGCCGTTGCTTGCAACGGCGGTTCTGTTTCCATGGCGCATCAACGATTGTCGTAGTTGAGCGCGACCCATTCGCGGTATTGGCCGTCCATGACGGACTTCCACCATTGGTCGTTGGTGAGGTACCAGCGGATCGTGTCGCGGAAGGCGGCTTCGAAGTTGTGGCCTGCGATGGCGCGAGGGTTGTAGTGGAGTTCGGTGCGGGCTTTTGTAATGTCTAGGGCGTATCTGCGATCGGCGCCGGGG
This sequence comes from Planctomycetota bacterium, assembly GCA_003671055.1. Lineage (GTDB taxonomy): Bacteria > Planctomycetota > Phycisphaerae > Phycisphaerales > SM1A02 > F1-140-MAGs142. The sequence goes on along the minus strand of QWPV01000090.1, from coordinate 459 downwards.
CGGTCTCTTACGAAGGCGACGAGTTCGGCGCAGCTCTTTCCCTTTGCTGCGGGGCAATTGGGGTAGCGCACTGCAAGGGTTGCGTCGCGTTCGAAGGCGTGATCGATTTCACTGACAACGAGTCGTAGTATTTCGAGACTTGTGCGTTCGTTTTCACCGCCGATGTTATAAGTTTCGCCTGCAACGCCGCGATCGAGTGCGAGGAGGATTGCGTTGCAGTGATCGTCCACATGGAGCCAGTCGCGCACGTGGAGTCCGTCGCCGTAGACGGGCAGTCGCTCGCCGAGGAGGCAATTCACGATGAGCAGCGGAACTAACTTTTCTGGAAGTTGATACGGACCGTAGTTGTTCGTGCAGTTCGTGATGACTGCGTCGAGTCCGAAAGTTTCGTGATACGCGCGTACGAGGTGATCGCTTGCGGCCTTGCTCGCGGCGTATGGACTTGAGGGGCGCACGGGG
>QWPV01000009.1 GCA_003671055.1 Planctomycetota bacterium | reverse complement strand
TGATTTCTTCGTTGAGGTCTTCGAGTTTCTTCCCGATGATCATCGAGTAAATCGGCACGGTACCGATGGGAACAGTCGAGTTGAGGCAGAGCGCTTCACGGCACTCATCGAGGTTGCCACCGGTCGAAAGATCCATGACCGTGTCCGCGCCCCACTTCTCCGCCCACTGCAATTTCTCGACCTCTTCATGCGTACCCGAGGAAATCGGCGACGCGCCCATGTTTGCATTGATCTTCGTCTTCGACGCGCGACCGATGGCCATCGGATCCAACTTGTGTGCGAGGTGCACGCGATTGGCTGGAATCACCATGCGACCTGCAGCGATCTCATCACGCACTTGCAATGGAGTGAGATGTGGCTCACGCGCAGCGACGCGTTCCATTTCTTTCGTCACAACACCAAGACGCGCGCGCTCAAGTTGCGTGATCGCGACGAAGTTCTTTGGCGCACGCACGCGCATCCATACACCACGCGCGGTCACGAAATCAACAACCACACAATCACTCGCGTGCGCTTCCGCTGCAGGTTGTTGCGCAAAGGAGGAGCACGACCAATCGTGCGGAAGAAAATCCCACGCGGTCTTCTCACTCGCGCTGGGCATCCCTGGCGTATCGGGAGAACTGAATGCATACGCACCACCGATATCTGCGCGACGCGCGAACGATCCAGGCGTTGTGCCCTGCGCGGACGACGAAGGATCGCACGCGCCATGCAGTGGTAGTTCGTAGGAATCAGCGGTGGATGATGCAGTAGATGATGGTGGGTGCGTCATATGGTTCTCTCGATTCACTGAAGTGATCAAGCAACACAGATGTCAATGATGACTGTGGTGCTTCCCTACGCCGGAATGATCCGGATCAGGTTCAACGGGTGCTTCTCAGCCCTTCTGAAGGGCGCCCCGAGCGACGCGCAGTATACGCCGCTCACGCGTTACCTTTCCACCTGTGAGTTCCGCACTTGAACAACCCGCGTATGCAACTTCACTCGCCCTCGTTCGCGCTGCGCAGGAACGCGTCGCGCCGTTTATTCATCGAACGCCTGTACTCACGAGTGCCACGCTTGACCGACTGAGTGGTCGCTCACTTTTCTTCAAGTGCGAGATCTTCCAGCGCACAGGCTCGTTCAAGTTTCGAGGCGCAACCAATGCAGTGCGCATGCTTGATGACGCAACAGCTGCACGCGGCGTCGTCACGCATTCTTCTGGCAACCACGCGCAAGCACTCGCACTCGCTGCGTCCATGCGGGGCATCGCTGCACATGTCGTGATGCCATCGAACTCTGCAGAGATCAAGAAGGCTGCGGTGCGTGGCTACGGTGCGCGCATCATTGAATGCGTGCCAACACTTGAAGCGCGTGAAGCCACAGCAGCGCGAGTGCTTGAAGAGACTGGCGGCAGCATGATTCCGCCGTACAACCATGCGAATGTCATCGCTGGTCAAGGCACGATCGCACTCGAACTTCTTGAACAATGCGCTGACCTCGACGCGATCATTGTTCCGCTCGGCGGTGGCGGATTGATCTCAGGCATCACCATTGCAGCGAAGGGCATCAATCCCAAGATTCGCATCATCGGCGCCGAGCCCGCGCTTGCAGGCGACGCTGCGCTCTCGAAGAAATCTGGATCCATTCAACCTCCGATGGAACCCGTCACGATCGCGGATGGACTTCGCGCTGCGCTCGGACCATTGACGTTTCCCATCGTGCGCGACCTCGTCGATGAGATTGCGCTTGTGAGCGAAGATGAGATTCGCGCGCACATGCGACTCGTGTGGGAACGCATGAAGATCACGATCGAACCGAGCGCTGCTGTTGGTGTCGCAGTTGCCTGCGGATGTGGAGCCGCCGCACTTCCACAACGCGTCGGCGTGATCTTGTGCGGCGGCAATGTAGATATGCAAACGGTCTTGAGCTAAGAGGCCGACTCAGGACCCCTTCTTCTCCAGCGCATCAGTCAATCGCTCCACCGCTGCTTCGAGTCGCGCAATGCGCTCCATCAGTTCGCGGTCTTGACGCGGTGCTTGGTTGTTTGGTTGACGAGCTCCTGGCTGCGGCGCGCGCTGCCGCTGCATGTTCGGCTGCATGTTGGGCTGTGCGTGTGGATCAAAGGCCGTGAGGAACTGCTCGCGCATCGCGCGGATCATTGCATCGCGTTGATCTCCATCCTCGACCTGGCTCATGATCGCGGCGATCGCTTCCTTCAACTCAGCGTTTCCATCAATCGCGAACGCCATCCCGCCCTGTGGCATCTGCATTCCCTGTGGCTGCTGCATTCCTTGCGGCATTTGCATTCCCTGTGGCATCCGCATTCCCTGTGGCATTTGCATTCCCTGTGGCATCTGCATCCGCATCGGCTTGCCGTCTGGTCCGACCATGATCACTTGCGTGCCACCGTCTGCGCCATCCTCGCCATCCTCTCCATCCATCTCGATTTCAAACTCGAACTCTTCCGGCATCGCCATCGCGGCCAAGTCTGTCGCGACAACCTCAACGCCGATCGTCAGCGTCTCAGCGCCACGACGAACTTTGAGTTGCACTGTCTCGCCAGCCTTCATCGTTGCGAGCGCTTCGCGAATTGCTGTCGCACTTCCATCCGTGCCTTCACCAACACCGATCACAACATCGAATCGATGCAAGCCTGACTTCGCTGCAGGAAGACCTTCCTTCAAGCCTGTGAGGATTGTCGACTTCGCTGCATCCACCGCGAGATGTACGCAGAGCGCTTCATCCACTTCGCCGAGTTGCACACCAATCATGACGGGCGCAGGTGCAGCGACAAGGTCAACCTCGACGTCGACTTCTTCGTTGTTCTCATCGATATCCGCATTCGCGCCGTCTTGACGCATGATGACGACCTTGTATTCGCCCGCAGTTGCATCTGGCGTCGCTTGCATTGCGATTGACTTCATCACGCTGCCATCCACTGCAAGAATGTCGTAGCCAGCGTCAGTCTTTCGCACGCGCGATGCATCGATCGTTTCACCGTTGATCTTCGCCGTCAGCGTTCCATTCTCGATACGAATCTCGATGTCATCTTGGCCGTCCTTCTGCACTACGCGCGTCAGGGTTTTCGTGGTCTCTGCAGTGGCAGTAGATTGACACGCATTCGCGGTTGCGCCCATGAAGAACGAAAGTACGAGGAGGCTTGATGTGGTCGTGAACTTTGAAAGAGCCATTCTTGTGATTCCTTAGAGAGAGGTAGAGCGACTTTGTAGCGCACAACGATCCTCGTAGATGCACTCGCACCAACCGAATCGTTCAAATTCTTGCGCCCTTCTCAAGCCGTCCATGCGTTGAGAAGGATGGTCAGATCGGCTGCATCCACCGAGCCGCTGCCATTGAGATCCGCGATCGTTCCATTTGAACCCCACGCATTGAGCAGGATCGACAGATCGCGCGCATCGACGATGCCGTCTCCATCAAGGTCGCCTAAGCGATGCTCGGTAAACCGAACCCAATATCGAAGTCCGTACGGACTTGGTGGCGGAGGCTCTTTCGGCGGTGGTGCGTTGGGATCCACTTCGTCACACGTAAATGCATTGCGAAATGTGCGCGTCTCCACACCGCCTGTGATGACGGCGAACCAATCTCCACTCGGCACCGTGAACTCAATCAGCGACACGCCTTCACACGGACCACCATGCGCGAGAAACGGAACTTCAAGTGGACCTTCGCATGAACCTGTCACGAGTTGAAACTCCCACGGAAACTCGCCCTCGATCTCAGCGCGAATCGTCGCGCCTGCTGGCACGCGCGCAAGCGACATCCAATCCGTATCGCGCGGCGCATCGGTCGCAAACTTTCCCGCATACACCGCACCGAGATTGACAGCGCGCGATGCGAAGATGAGACCGTTGCACCCATCATTGAAATGGTCGTAGCACGGTTCAAGTTCCTCGATCGCGCCGAGAGGAATTGCAATCGCGCATGTCGTTACGCCGCACAATCGATTTGCTTCGTTCACGCATGTTGCATCCCATGTCACCGAGCAGCACCAACCGTCGATGGTGCAGATGAAATCGCAACAGGGGTATTGATTGCATCCCGGCGTCGGATGCGAATCATCGCACACACCGATCGCAGGGCAGTTGATGCCGTCACAAAGTTCAAGCGCGAGATCCACGCACGCTTCATCCCAGGTGAACTCACAGCACAGCGGATTCACTTTGCACACGAGCGCGCAACAGTCTGGCATCACGCAGCCAGGTTCAACATGCACTTCGCGGCAATCGCCAACGCCAGGGCATTGCTGCGCAGCGGCGAAGGATGCGCAAGAGAGCGCGGTGGTGATACACAGGACGCGCATCACTTCGCCAATTCCAATGCGCGATCGGCGGCGCTCTTCGTTCCATCTCCGTTGAGATCACTCGGCGCGAGTTGAGGAATCATCTGCGGCATCGGCACTTGCTTCAGCTTCGCACGCACATTCGCCGCGAGAAATCCTGGCTGGCATCCATCCAGTTGCGGCGTGAGGTTGATCGCGGTGAACACCGCTTGCGATGCCGCATCGCATCCCACAATGTCGAGATCGCAATCACTATCGACATCGACCGCGATGAGGTACCTCGGCAGCTGCCCAATGCCGAGCAGTTGATCCATCACGAAGTTCAGCGTCGTTGTGCTTCCGTTGTTTCGCAGCGTCGCAATGAGGCCGGGAAGTGCCGCGCCTTGCGCCGCGTCAAGATCGCCATCGTGATCGAAATCACCGAGGCACACGCTGAATGCGTAACCAATCGGCGTTCCTTCCAACACCAGTCGCTGCGCGAAGCCACCGCTTCCATCATTGATGAACGCGATGCTCTTCTGCTGCGGCGCAAGCAGCAGCGCCGAACCGAGTACATCGATGTCGCCATCTGCATCAAGGTCTGCGAGTGCCATCGACGCGAAACCTGGTCGCTCAGTGCCGATCTGCGGAACTTGCCATTCGCGACTGCGATCGAACACTCCGTTGCCCTGATTACGGAGGAGCACGAGGCGACCTCCGCCAGTGAGCACGACGAGCAAATCTAAATCCTTGTCGCCATCGACATCGCACGGCTCGATCTGGCGCGGATACGCGATGCCTCCACTCCATCGTGCAACATCGAGTCGCGCGGTGCGCACGAAACTACCGTTGCCTTCGTTACTCAAGATGTCGACACTCGCACCGAGATAGTTCGTCGCAGCGATATCGCGATCACCATCGCCATCGAAGTCGCCTGACGCGAGACCGGAGTTGTCGCGCCCGATTTCCACGCGCATCGCAGTGTCAGTGAAGATGCCGCCCTTGCCACCCTTGAAGAGCGCGAGTTGCGATGGATCGCCGCGCACACCGAAGAGAATATCTTCGACGCTGTCACCATCAAAGTCTGCAAGCTCCGCCCAGTCACTGAAGTTTCCGACGAGAAGTTCTTGCCACGGCGCGAAGTGACCATCGCCAACGCCGCGGAGCACAAGCGAAATTCCATCCCGAGTCCGCGCGGGAACAATGAGATCGGGGAAGCCATCGCCATCAAGGTCGCGTGCGCGCAGCATCGACGGACCGATGCCGGCGGGCATCACGTCATAGACGGGCTGTGCGAAAACAAGTAGCTCATCGCCACGCGCGGTGGTGTTGAGCGCCCCGAGAATAAGCAGCGTGCTACACAAGATCCTGCGCGTTAGGCGCGGAAAATTAGCAGGCGCCCCAAACATTGAGGAGTGCTGTGAGATCCTGCGCATTCGTTGTGCCATTGCCATCGATGTCTGCACTCGGGGTATCCCAGCCGTCAAACAAGATCATGAGATCCGCGGCATTCACGATGCCATCTTGATTGAGATCGGCAGCGCAGAAAATCACGCGTGTGCCAGTCACGTTCAGCGTTCCGGTAGTCGATTGTGAAGAGCTCAGTTCGGTGATCAATCCACTCATGAGCAAGTTCGCGGTCCCGCCGGTCGGAATCACTGTGGGAAGTGCGAGGGGCTGGTCAACGAATCCTGGCGCAGTCGACGGTTGCGTTGTCGACGAAGATTGCGTCGTCGTTGCCGACATGAGCACCGTGTCGCCGATGAAACTCAGCATGCCCGTAAGCGGAAGCACGCCAGGTACCGAAGGCACTTCAAAGACTTGCCCCATCGCGTCAGCAGTAATCGTGATCATCACAGGCACCGCAGAGACGAACGAATATCCGCCGCCCTTCGCTGGCGTGATGATCATCGGCGCCGCGGCGGCTTGCACAAGCGTCAAGGTGGTGATGTTCGCTGTACCGAACGGAAGCGTGATCGGAAATCCGCCTGGATAAATCGCGTTTGGCGCGACAGTATGAAACGTGGAGTAGTTGATCGTGATCGAGAGATCCGCTCCACCAGGTACGCCATCGAGCGCATCAATCGACAACCCGCTGATCGAACCAACTAACTGCTCTCCGACTTGCTCCACAGTAAACCGGAATGCGCCATCAGGCGAAGTGTTCGTGCCGCCATCAACACCGAAGGACGCGGTGTATGGAATCGGGTTGTTGCCAGAACCACCGAAGAGTCCGGGGATCGTTCGGGTGCCGGTGGGAAGATTCACGGCGTCATAATTTCCGATGAGTGTTCCTGTGAATGGAACGTCTATCGTCAATGTCGTGACGAGGTTGCTCGTCGGCGCGAGGACGCAGTCGTACGAGTCCGCAGCGAATGCGTGCGATGCCAAAGGAAGTGCTACGAGAAGTCCGACGAGTAATGTTTTCGATTGCATAAGTGGATCCAGGGAAGCGCCTTCTTGGAAGAGTACTCCCGTTTTACGCCGGGACAAGCCAACCATGGAGGTACGGTGTCGATCTGCCCTCTGTTCATGCAAACGCAAGGCGACGGGCGGAATTATTTGACCGAACTCGGCGCATGGAGGAGTTCGTCGAGCCGGTCAACCCTTCGTTGATGCACAGGTCGACCAGGCTCGAGTTCGAGCAACGCAAGTAAGTGGACGCGCGCGCGCTCAAGGTCGTTCGCTTCAATCCAGCATTTCGCAGCCAGTTCACGAAGCGAAGGATCGAAGGGATTCATCCGCACTGCGCGCTCTGCACTCGCTGCTGCTTGTGCGAATTCACCCACGAGACTTCCGAGTTTCGCACACTCTGCAGCGATTGCAGGATCTTTGTCGGTGTGAAGATCGACTTCACGCAGATGCGGAAGCGCGTCGGTCGCGCGATCGAGCCCTCGCAATCCGCGCGCGAACTCGCGATGCGGATAGGGATCGACTGGCCGCGCCTTCGCGTATCGCTCGAGCAGCTCCGCGGTGAGTGGATCGGTTGCATCAAGACCTGATGCGATGCGTCGACGGATCACTGCTTCAAGAAGATCTGGGTGCGAAGGGAACCGCTCGAGAAATGCGCGCATCGTTGCATCATCAAGATCCACTTCAGGACCTGCATGATTGGGCCACGATGCGGCATCAAATCGCAAGTGCGCGTTCGACGCTGCGCCAATCGCGGCATGCCAGCGCTCCACGACCGCATTCAAGCGCGTCACCTCCGCTTGTGACGCGCGAAGTTCTGCGTCGTCATCGCCCTCAGTCAAGCTCCGCGCGAGTGTCGCGAGAGATGGCTCCGGCGAAAGTCCCCACGATGCAACTTGCGCAGCAGCCCACGTTCGAAAGCGAATGAGAAACTCTTCTCGACTGATGCCGAGCGCGGCGCGCATCGCTTCCTCTTCCTTCACACCCTTCGCGTACTGCGCGAGAAGACCAAGAAGTGCATCGCTTCCAAACGTGACATCCATGAACTCCACCATCCACGCGCCCTGCGCGTACGCGAGCTCTCTGTCGCCCGCGCGCTTGGGACGGATGAAGGCCCAGTTGATGCTGTCGAGATCAAACAGTCCGCCTTGCTTGGACGCGATCGCGAGTTTTTGGCACGTTTCATAGGCGCGCGGCAATTCCTCCATCCGCACCGCTGCCGCTTCTGTCAACCAGTGCGGCAGACGATTCAAGGTCTGTTCGAGCGTGACAGTGTGTGTGTACTCATGCGTGAGCACGTTCAACCAATCGAAGAGCCCGAGATGTTTGGTAGGCGCGCCTTCTTTCGGAATCTCAATCGCGATCACTGGACCGGTACTCGCTGCAATCGTGTGAATGCGCGGCATACCTGTGATGCGCACGCCGAAACTTCGGTGATCTGGCATGACGTCAATGATCGTCTTGCGCGTTGGCGTGAACCCAAATCGCGCAACAACACGCGCATGCATCTCTTCAAGACTGTGCGCCATCAACGCTGCGACGAGCGACGCTTCTCCCTTGGGCGCGCGAATCATGAAGTGCGCTGTCTCGATGCATGGCCAGGTTGCGATTTCTTTCGCGAGTTTGATGCTGAAGAGCGCGCGCTCGTTGAAAGGGTCGAGCGCAATCGCGTGCTCAAGCGCAGCGATGCCCGCGGTGTCCTCGCCCGCTTGCAATAGCATCAATCCGAGTTCCACTGCGGGAACATGCCAGAACGGTTCGCGCGCGACTGCAGCGTCAAGCACAACCTTCGCGTCTGCGTACTGCCGATCAAGCGACAACTGCCGTCCAAGAATCGACAGTGCCGCCGCGCTGCCTGGCATGCGCGCATCGAACTTCGCAAGCCACCCGCGCGCGCCCGCGAGGTCGTATCGCGCAGCATCAAGCGCCGCACGATACGCGAGTGATTCCGGAATCGGATGCGCATCGCTCACAAGTGGAGTGAGCGCGCGATCCGCAGCGCGAATGTCTTCACGCACAAGCGCTGCGCGCGCATCGAGCAAGGCCGCGAGCGGATGCCGTGGATGAATGCGTCGGAGTGCCTGCGCCGCGCGATCCGTGCCTTCAAAGTCGAAACGCTCAATCGCGAGGTCGCCCAAGAGTTTCCACGCTGTACTTTCGCGGGGATTGCGCGCGAGTGATTCAAGTAATGCCGTGACTGCTGGCTCAAGCGCACCGCGCGACGCGAGTCGTTCACCCTCCATCAATCGTGGAGCGGGATCCAATCGGTCGAACTCTTGCCGTGCACGCGCAAGCAGCGCGAGGATCGCTTGCTCGCCATCGCCCGAGTCCGCGCCAAGCCGAATGCCGAGCGCGATGAGCCGAGCGCGAGCGACGAGGTCGGCAGAACTTGCTGCGGCTGGAAGTTGCTGTGCCGCTCGACGAATCTCCTCGCGCGCGTCTTCCTCGCGATCAAGGGCGAAGTACGCCTCCGCTCGCATCGCAGACGCAAGTGCTGTGGTTGCATCCTTGAGCAACGCGAGTACTTCGGGAAATCGGGCTTGTCGCGCGCGTGCGTCTGCGCGAAGCTCGACGGCGATGGTCACGTCTTCGAAGATCGGATCTGCGAGCCGCCAATCGTTCAATGCTGCTTGCGCAATGCGTGTCGGTGCATCGAGATCCGCGTCGTCGTAGGTTCCGTGCGCGATGCGTGCGTCTTTCCGCTCTTCCTTCGAAAGGTGTTGCGCGTTGATCGCGTCGACGACCTCTTGCAAGGGAGGCACAACTTCGGGAACGAAAGTCTGCGCAGCAACAGATGTCGTCCACGCGAACGCCAAGATCAACGCAGACGCAATGCGGAACATTTGCACTGCTGCGTTGTACCTCATGGCAGCGTTCAATTGCGGGAAGTTGGCGCAGGCGTTGGCACGACTGGTGCGGATTCTGTCGCGGGTTTCCACGGGCGCACATCGATCGCCCATTGCGTCGGATCGGGGTTCGGAATGACGAGCGCGGCGCGATCCGTTTCGTTCAATGGTGTGTTCACTTGAAACATCGAGACTCGCACGATGGTGGTGTCTTGGTTGGGCTTCGTCAGCCGAACGCCCACGGGTGCGAGTGTTGTGTGGTCGTAGAAAATTTCGATCGTCGCGAACTCCGACTCCATCCCGCTGTCCTTCTTCGGAACGAGCCGCAGTCCATCAACATCCGTGAGACCCTTCAAGAGTTCAGTGTCAGTGGGAACTTTCGCGACAGCAACATCAAACCGCGCCAGCACTTCGCTCTTGGGTTGACCGGTTGGAATCGGAAACGGTCCCTCCCCCAACTTCAACGGATCAAACAACTTGCCTGGCGCAACAATCTGTCGCTTCGTGAAGGATTTGTTGCGCGCATCAAGTTCGCACAGCCAACCGTCGGTGTAGATCCAGTGATCGAGGTGACGGTCGCTGCGTCCATTCGCATCGATGAATTCGTCAAACACAAATGCGAAACTCCGCGCGCCATCCTTCTGCTCAAGCACAAGTCGACCGAGACGCAGTTCATTATCTCCAACCAACGCGTCTTGCTTCTCAAGTGCGACTCGTCCAACGAATGTCGTGAGTGCTTTGCCCGCAACTTCGAGTCGATCGAGCAACACATTCGCCGCGTCGCTCGCAGGAACTTCCACAAGCGGCGTCGCCTGCATCATCGAGAGCATTGTGATGGGAATCAGAAGCGTGAGCATGCGTGCATTCTTCCCGAAACAGACGCGCGGCGTTGCACGCACATTCCCCCAAAGGAAAACTCGCGGAAAACTCGCGGAAAACTCGCGCTCAAGTCGCGTCGTACTGGGTGAGATCAATCTCGTCAACGATGTCGAGACCGAATCCGTGCAACCCAGGCATCGCGTTGTGCGTGCTTGGGTGATTCGTCAAGAGTCGAATCTGCCGGATGCCGAGGTCGCGAAGAATCTGCCCGCCGATGCCGAAGGATCGACCATCCATCGGTTGCGCGCGGCCAGAAACGCCTTCGGGTCTCGTGAGATCTGGCGCGTTCACATCATCGTCGCTGCGTTGAATCCGCTGCAAACGCGACGAAAGCGCCTCGCCGATTCCCTCTGGTCGCAAATACACAATTGCACCGCGACCTTCTTTCTGAATCGCGCGCATCGCAGCACGGAGCGAGTCACCGGTTGAACGAGTCGCGCCTGCATCCACGACACTGAAGATGTCGCCGAGAAGATCGCGTCGGTGCATTCGAACCATCGCGGCATCCGTGGATGCGCCTGCTTTGCCGATGTCGCCGCAGGTCAACACCAAGTGCGGCGTTGGATCGACGGTGCTTTGGTACGCGAAGAGTGTGAACGAACCTTCGGGCGTTTCAATCGGCGTGCCGCACGCAGGGTCAAGTCGACGCACAAGTGTCTCGCGCTCAAGTCGATACTCAATCACTTGCTCGACTGAGCAGAGCAGCAACCCGTAGCGCTCACATAACACTTCAAGATCAGGCAATCGCGCCATCTCGCCGTCTTCGCGCACCACTTCAATGATCGCTGAGGCAGGACGCATTCCTGCGAGCCGACAGAGATCGACAGAGCCTTCTGTTTGCCCAGTGCGAACCAACACGCCGCCGCGACGCGCGCGCAGCGGGTTGATGTGACCTGGTCGAACGAAATCATCGGGCGTGCTGTTGGGCGCGGCGAGCATGTGAATCGTCTTCACGCGATCGCGCGCACTGATGCCAGTGCCAACTCCATGCTTCGGATGTCCATCAACGGTGACGGTGAACCCCGTGCCGCGAAGACTTGTGTTGACGCCAGTCTGCGGCCCGAGTTCAAGCCGCACGCAATCTTCCGCATCCATCGCAACGCAGAGATAGCCGTTGCCGATGCGCGTCATGAAGTTCAGTGTGTCGACCGTCAGTTTCTCGGCAGCAATAACGAAATCGCCTTCGTTCTCTCGCCCTTCGTCATCCACCATGACCACGACGCGCCCTTGAGCGATCGCTTCGAGAACTTTAGGAATCGGCGCAAATGGCATAGGGGCGGAAAGTGTAGGACACCGGAGCATTGCGTAGGATGTGCGCCCCATGCAAGGCTTGAAGAAAAAGCAGAAGAACCCGCCTAAGCCCACAGTTGCGAAGCCATTGGCTGCGAAGGGATTGAGCGCAAGGCTCCGCGCGCGGCGAGAGAAGTTGCTGCGTGAGGTCACAGCGCTTCCGACTGCAGCTGGTCGAGAAGATCGCGTCATCGCGTATGTCGAAGCATGGGTGAAAGCACTCGCGCCGCGCGCGAACTTCACGCGGGATGCGTATGGCAACTTGCACATTCATCGCGCGGATGACAGTACGAAAGTCGCGTCCTCGCTCTATGTCACTGCGCACCTTGATCACCCAGCGTTTGTCGTCCGTGAAATCAAAGACTCGCGCTTCGCGGTGCTTGAGTTTCGCGGCGGCGTGAATGATCCGTACTTCGATCGCGCCAAGATTGAAATCATCGACGCAAAGGGTCGCGCACATCGCGCCAGCATCACCGCGCTCGACGCGACGATCAAGCCGTTCAAGACCGTCGCAGCAACGCTCACACGACGCGCACCCTCGATTGCTGCGGGCGATGTCGCGCGTTGGCTGCTTCCTGCGCCTCGGGTTGCGCGTGGCGTGTTCTATACGCATGCGTGCGACGACCTCGCTGCCGTGGCTGCGGCGATGTGCGCATTCGAAGAGACGCTGAGCAATCCCGCACTCACGAATCTCCGCGTGCTCTTCACGCGCAGTGAAGAGATTGGATTCATCGGCGCGCTCGGCGTTGCGCGCGATGGACTTGTCGCGAAAGATGCGCGCCTCGTTTGTCTCGAGAATTCACGCAGTTTCCCGCACGACAGCCCGATGGGCGCAGGTCCCATCGTGCGTGTGGGTGATCGCATCACGGTCTTCAGTCCAGCGCTGACCAATCGCATTTCGCACATCGCAAGTGAAGTTGCCAAAGCGGATCCGACCTTCAAGTTCCAGCGCAAACTTATGCCCGGCGGTGCCTGCGAAGCGAGCGCGTTTGCGAACTATGGATTCCTCTCGACGTGCTTATGCCTGCCGCTTGGCAACTACCACAACATGCAGGACATCGACGCCGTTGCGGCGGGCAAACGCCCTGCGAGGGTCGGTCCCGAGTACATCGCGATTGAGGATTATCATGGACTCATCCGACTCATCATCGAAGTCGCGCATCGCATCGATCGACCGCCTGCGGAGGGCGAACCGGCGGATCATGTGCACGCGTTGATGGAACGACTCTGGACGATGCATCGATCGATAGTTGGTGGCTGAGTGACACAAAGTTCTTCCCCTATGCCTCTCGACTCGCGCCCACCTACTGATCCTGCTTCCACACTCGATGCGCGCTTTCGCAGCGCGATTCACGCTGTTTCGCAGCGCGACGCGGATCCACAGATTCGCCCGTCCACGAATCCAGCCTTCGGCGACTACCAAGCCAACGCCGCGATGTCGCTCGCGAAAGAGACGAAGGGGAACCCGCGCGAACTCGCAGCAGCACTCGCAAACGCTGTGGATCTCGCGGGTATCGCGGAACCGCCAGTCATCGCTGGTCCTGGCTTCCTCAACATTCGACTGGAGTCATCGTTCATCGTCGCAATGCTTGCGGCGATGGACAACGCGTCGCTCGGCGTTGGCGTCACGAATGAAACGCATGCAGTGGTTGTTGATCTGTGCGGCGTGAACGTCGCCAAGCAAATGCATGTGGGTCATCTTCGCGCAACCATCATCGGCGACACGATCGCACGCGTGTTCGAACGCGTGGGTCGAACCGTCTGGCGCGAAAACCATCTCGGCGATTGGGGACTTCCCATCGCGATGACACTTGCAGCACTGCGCCGCGCGAATGTCGATCTCGATCAACTCACGCTCAATCAGCTCAACAGCGCCTATCGCACCGCGCAACTCGAAGGCCGTAGCGATGAAGCCGGACTCGCCGCCGCATACGCAACTGGCGCGGGTCCTCACCGCATCGCAGAACTTCTCGCACAACAAATGAGTGCGGGCGCGGCGATTGTGGATGCGAAGTCCACGCTGCTTCGACTGCAAGGCGGCGATGCTGAAGTCGTCGCAGCGTGGGAAAAAATAATCACCTGCACGATGCGCGAGGTCTATGCGTCCACCGCAACACTCAACGCGAAAGTCACCGCTGAGCACAACCGAGGCGAGAGCTTCTTCCGCGATCGCCTCGCGCCAGTGGTCGATGGATTCATCAAGGCTGGACTCGCGAAAGAAGATCAAGGCGCGATCATCGTGCCGTTTGCAGATCGCGAACGACCGCTGCTCATCCGCAAGAGCGACGGCGGATTTCTCTACGCCACCACGGATCTCGCTGCACTTCGATTCCGCACCTTCGACCTCAATGGAAGTCGCGTGATCTATGTTGTCGACGCACGGCAGCGCGATCACTTCAAGGATGTCTTCGACGCCGCTGCGCTCATCGGCTGGGATCGCACGAAAGACGGTGAAAAGGCCGAAATCACGCACCTCGGCTTCGGCACCGTGCTCGGCAAAGACAAGCGCCCGCTCAAAACGCGCTCGGGCGAAAACTTCACGCTTAAAGATCTCCTCGACGAAGCGATCGAACGCGGCATTTCGGAAGTCACGCGCCGCGCGCAAGATCCCAACGCGCCAACCCACAGCCTGAGCGCCACTGAGCTCGCGCGCGTCGGTCGCGCAGTCGGTATCGCCGCGATCAAGTACGCCGATCTCTCCAACGATCTCACAAAGGATTACGTGTTCGACCTCGATCGCATGGTCGCATTCGAAGGCGACACGGGTCCATACTTGCAGTACGCACACGCACGCATCGCCAACATGCTCGCGAAAGCGAAAGACAGCGCGAGCGACATCGCATCAGCGAACCACGCCGTCGCAGAACCTGCCGAACGCGCGCTCGCGCTCCATCTCCTCCGCTACCCACAAATGATTCTCGACGTCACACGCACGCTCGAAACAAATCGCATCGGCGCCTACTTGCGCACCCTCGCCGAACTCTTCAACGCGTTCTACCAATCGTGCCCCGTGCTCAAGAGCGAAGACGACACACTCCGCAGAGCAAGGCTCCGCCTCTGCGGACTTACACGCGACGTGTTACACGACGGCCTCTCGCTCTACGGCATCGAAGCGCCTGAACGCATGTGAGATCAGGCAGCAGTCGTCACTGGTGAAGCGTTACGTCGATAGAGCATGCTGTACGCAGCACCAGCGGCAGCAAATGCGAAGGGCGTTCCTACGAGGAGGAATCCGATGCAGAGCAAGAAGAAGGTCGCGAAGATTGCGATGCCCACGACGAGCAAGTAACCGAGGAGCGGGAATTCTTTGCCGCGCGTGCCGTGCCATGACGCTTTGATTGAGTCCATCACACCGAGAGGCGCGCGCGCTGGATCGCATGCGATCGTGGCTGCGCAGAGCAGACGAACGCCGACGAATGCCATCACTGCGACGTAGCCCACGAGACCGAGCAGGATGCCGACAACGATAAAGAAACCGCCAGGAATCTCGCCGATTCCAACACCTATGAGGATGCAGACGAGCGCGGGGATGAGCGAGACAGCGAGCGCAACACCAACCAAAATATAGGAGAGCAAAGAGGTGCCGACAGTGACCCAGTAGCGTCGGAAGCCGACGAACAGATCGGGGATTTGCAACTTCCCGTCAATCGCTTGCGCGCCACAGTAGTAGAACGACGCAATGAGCGGGAGGCCCACGAAGACCTGCAAGAGCAGGCCGCAGCAACCGCCGAGTCCGATGAGGAACGCCGCGGCATCTCTCTCGCCTGCTATCCCCGCGGCGAAGTTACTCACTTGCCCAGGAATCCCGAGGATCGCTGAAATCCCCAGATAGATGACACTCACCAGCAGCAGCATCGCCCATTGCTTCTTGAAGGTGTCGATCGCGAGTGCGAAAGCCGCGCTGAAGGTGAACTCGGGCAGCGACATCGTTGCAGCAATAGAAGGCGTGGACCACGGGATCGCCGACAATGAACCTGCGAACAATTCGCGCAGTGCGTCGTCTGCACTCGCGTCGATCCACTCCGATGCACCAACGCGACAGGATTGCGAATCACGCCGAAGTCGACCAGATGCCGCCATCGCTTCGAGTTGGGTGAGATCGAATGGTCCGACTGCCGCGCCATTTTCAACGAAGTACCACTGCATGGAGACCTCCAGTAGCGCGCAGCATAGCTCTCGCGTCACTTCGTACACTCCGCCGCATGGCTACTCGCGATCCTCGACATTCCAATGCGCTCGTGTATGACCATCCGCTTGTGCAGCACAAACTTACGGGGCTGCGCGCAAAAGCTACAAATCACGCGGATTTCCGCCGACTGTTGAATGAAGTCGCGGGCTTGATGGCATACGAAGTGTGCAGCGGACTGCCAACACGCGAGGTCAGCATCGAAACTCCCGTCGCCACCGCGAAGGGACGCGTGCTTGTAACGCCGGTCACGATCGTGCCGATTTTACGCGCGGGTCTCGCGATGACGGATGGCTTGTTAAGTCTCTTCCCTGAAGCGCGCGTTGGGCACATCGGGATCTATCGCGATGAAGCGACAGCGAAGCCTGTCACGTACTACTCAAAGTTGCCCGATGAGATTGCGCTCGGTCCCGTGATCTTGGTGGATCCCATGCTCGCCACTGGCGGTAGTGCAGCGCATGCAGTGGAGATCTTGCAACAACTCGGCGTGAAGACGATTCAACTCGTGTGCCTCGTCGCTGCACCTGAAGGACTCGCTGTGATGCAGAGACTGCACCCAGATGTCATGGTGCACACCGCTGCGATCGACGAACGACTCAACGAGAAGTGCTACATCGTGCCTGGCCTCGGCGACGCGGGCGATCGCATCTTCGGCACGCATTGAGATGCGTGCGCTTAGACGATCGTCGCCACGCTCGATGGACGCCAGGGGATATCGCCCACTCCATTGATGTGATTCGCGACGCGCGCCATCGCGAAGAGCAGATCGCTCAATCGATTCATGTACTGCATCGCGCCATCGCCGACGACTTCCGTTTGCGCGAGTGTCACCATCAATCGTTCGGCGCGCCGACTCACTGTTCGTGCGATGTGTAATCGCGCAGCGAGTTCGCATCCACTCGGCATGACGAACGCGCGCAGTGGTTGATTCATCGCATCGAACTCGTCAATCCAGCGCTCTGCTTCGATCACGTGCGCGTGCATAATTCGCATGACGCGATCGCTTTGATTGCCGCCTTCTGGTGTCGCGAGATCCGCGCCGAGATCGAAGAGCCTTGATTGGATCTGCGTGAAGACCTCGAGAAATCGCGCCTCGGTCGCGTCGTCCTTGCGACACGCTGCCATCACAAGCCCGATGCACGCGTTCGTCTCATCGACTGTGCCGTAGGCTTCAATGCGCGGATCATCCTTGCGCACGCGCGCGCCGGAGTAGAGTCCTGTTGTTCCATCGTCACCTGTGCGTGTGTAGAGTTTCATGGGAGTTTCATGGGGCGTGCCTCTGAGGCAAGCGGCAGTTCTTATACTCTCAGCGTATGCCTGATGCGATACATGTCATTCGATTCGCGAGCGCGATAATGCTCGTCAGTTCGCTCTTGGGTTCGCTCAGCGGCTGCATTCTGACGAGCACCGCCACCACGCGTGATGTTGGACCACGGATTACTGCGTCGAGCTTGAGCGAAATCACGCTCGAGAAGACCAGCGAGGAGTGGCTCATCGCGGCATTCGGCGCACCCACCAAGCGAAGTCGAGTCGAGACGGAAGGCGTGGACATCCTCCGTTATGACGTGGATGAGCGACACACGGAGGGTTATTACGTCTTCCTTCTCATCGCGCATGCCTCAAACACCATCCACCGGCGGTCTTGGTGGTTTGAGATCAAGAACGGGGTTGTCGTGCGGTACTGGCACGCGGACCCCTGCTGCGAGCAACCGGATACTGCGCCTGCCACCGCTCCTGCCGCGCCACGCTGACGAATTCGCCGAAACATTGCACCCGACTTGCAGTTTTCTTATTGCGCTATCGCAGCATCCCGTTCACACTATCTACGTCGCTCGGGTCACCGTCCCCAACTCACTTCTTTGGCGGTTCGACATTCTGCGCGATACACAACGACGGTTGTGATTCCCGAAGGTCTATCAAAGGAATACCCCAATGGAAATTCAGCCACGTCTCGGTCATGAACTTCGCCTCGTTGCGTCCCGCGCGTTCACTATCGTCGAACTGCTCGTCGTCGTTTCGATCATCGCACTGCTCATCGCGCTGCTGTTGCCCGCGATTCAAAAGGGTCGGGACAAGGCGCTCATCACGCAGTCGGTGTCGAATCTCAAGAACCTCGCGAGTGCGTGCGATACGTACTCAGCCGATTGGGCGGATCGTCAGTTCACCGTGACTCCTGATGATGCGGGACTCGTGAACGGTTGCTCCGCGTACCTCACGCAGATCGCGTGTCCACCACAACAAATACTCGGCTGGGAAGGCGGCTCGATCTGGGGCTACTTCATCGGAAACACTGGAAAATGCGCCCAATACGGTTGGCCTGAGGCGTGCTACAACTGGATCGTGTTCACGCCGTTTCAGTTCGGTACCGCTGGAAATCCTGGCGGCGGAACTGGTTTCGGATCCTTCCGAATTCCTGGCGTGAAGGCGTTCCACACGTATGTTGGCGGGCGCTTCTACGATCCAACCTTCTACGCGCCCAAAGATGTCGTCGCACTCAACAACATCGAAAAGTACTTTCAGGGCGCCGCCGAGTTTGCGTATGACGGCACGAATTACGAGGACAGTTCGTACTGCTTCTCGCCTGCTGCAATGCTCGATCCAGCAGTGCTCGGTTCAGGTCTCTCGACTTCACCTAGCCTCTCTGCGCCCGACTATCTGAACCCCGCGAGCGGCACGATGCCTGCCGCGTATCGATCGCCCTCCGTCGCACGCTGCAAGTACCCCGCCTTGAAGACTCGCATGATCGAACACAACTGGTTGCAGAACACCCCAGACGTCCTCATCAACCCAGGCTTCGGCGGCGGCAAGACCGCGTGGTTCTTCAACCATGGCTACAACAGCGCTCCCGCGTGCACCTTCTTTGATGGTCACACGGAACTCGTCCAGTGTCAGCGCGCCCAACAGGCCGAGCAGCGAGCCGGAAAACTCTGGTCACGCCTCACTCCGATGGGATCCCAGGGCTATTACGGATCGCAGTCCTACGACTTCCTTGTCAACACGAGCTTCCATATCTTGACTCGCTTCGGCATCGAAGGACGCGATGTCCTCGGCGCAGAGGGTTGATTTAGACCGAAGCCTTGTCTGCACATGTACTTAAACCGCAAACCGCCCCCGATCCTCGGGGGCGGTTTGCTTTGGCACGAGTTCCCCACCGTTCAGACCGCGATTTACCGTTGGGAAGATTCTCTAACTTCGCACGGAAATTGGAACCTTTACTTCGAAAGTGCCGGAAATGCAGTTAGACTTTGCTCTGGCGGAAGCGAACGGGCTCCTCTGGCCGTTCAGTAAACCTAGCGAGGCTCCGCTCCACGTCTTGCCTCGCTCACAACTCAAGGGACGACGCGAATCTTGTCTGCTGTGCGTGTAGTGTGCGCATCTCAGAAAATCGCAACCAGAATCGTTCCGACGCGGCGCATGCCGCAGAAAGGTCACACATGACCCGTCCTGCCTCCAGAATCACCCTCCCAAGGGGCTTCACGATCGTCGAGTTGCTCGTCGTCGTGTCGATCATCGCGTTGCTCATCGCTCTCCTCCTTCCTGCAATTCAGAAGGGCCGCGATAAAGCACTCATCACTCAGTCAGTTTCAAACCTCAAGAATCTCGCCAGCGCATGCGATACCTACTCAGCCGACTGGGCAGATCGTCAGTTCACCGCGTGCCCCGATGACTACGGCACAACTGGCGGAAACTGTGGTACCTACCAAGCCAGCATCGCTTGCCCACCACAGCAACTGCTTGGTTGGGATGTCAGCGGCGCGATGTGGGGTTACTTCACCGGCAATCAGGGCAAGTGCGCATCACTCGGTTACCCAGGAGGCTGCGGCAACTTCATCGTGCTCACCCCAATGCAGCTCAATCCCGCTGATCCATACGGTGCGTACCGTTGCATCAGTACGAAAACGTTCCATGATTATGTCGGCGGTCGTTTCTACGATCCAACCTTCTTCGCTCCCAAGGATGTTGTTCCTCTGAACAACATCGAAAAGTACTTCCAAAGTGCTGCTGAGTTCACCTACGACGACGTCAATTACGAGGACTCTTCGTACTGCTTCTCCCCCGCTGCGATGTACGAATCACGCGTTTTTGGCTCTGGTCTCTCAAACTCACCCGCACTCACAGCACCTGATTACGCAAGCCCGAACACGAACATGCCCGCAGGCTACCGTTCGCCTTCGACCGCTCGCTGCAAGTACCCATCCTTGAAGACCCGCATGATCGAGCACAGTTGGCTGCAGAACACGCCAGACGTTCTCGTGAATCCGAACTTCTCCGGTGGCGGCACCCCATGGTTCTTCAACCAGGGCTACAACAGCGCACCAGCATGCACATTCTTCGATGGTCACACCGAACTCGTGCAGTGCCAACGCGCCCAGCAAGCTGAACAGCGCGCTGGCAAGCTTTGGTCACGCCTGACGCCATTCGGTACGAACGGCTACTACGGCGCACAGTCGTACGACTTCCTTGTCGATACGAGCTTCCATATCTTGACTCGCTTCGGCATCGAAGGACGCGACGTCCTCGGAACAGAAGGTTGATGTATCGCGTGTTGGTGTGACGCTTGTCACAGCAGCACAGATGACGAACAGTCCATACGACACGACCCGCGGAGCATTCCGCGGGTCGTGTTCTTTTTTGCGGTGCGTGCTTGAACCGACGAATCAGTGCGAGAGTATCCACAGCGCGACTACCACCGCCAATGTCGCAACGCCCGCGAGCACCGCTCCGCGAAGACGACGACGACGCATCCTTGGTCGATCGACCCAGCAACGCCCATCCATTTCCTTCACCACAACGCCATGCATAAGCGCGCGTTCGACGAGTCCTTCGCGCGCGATGCCCACCGAGTTCAATCGACGCGCATCGTGTGGGTTTGTCGCGCCCGCATCGATGAGCAAGCGCAGCGGACCTTTCGGTTGACGCATCATCATCGCGATGATGCCCGCGGGCGCCATGATCGCGCCGAGCCCGAAACCAACATTGGGGTCATTCATGGGCATGCATCAATCTCCTTCATTTCCGACGAGCGAAGCGACGGTCTTTTCTGCTTGCGCGTCGGCAGTGTGCAGAATCGCTCGCTCGCGATCTGCTGCGAATTGGCTTGTGTACAGTTCAAAGTAGCGCGCGCGTTGAGCGAGCAGTTCGCGATGCGTCCCTTGCTCGACAATCGCGCCGCGCTCAATGACAAGGATGAGATCCGCGCGTCGAATCGTGGAGAGTCGATGCGCTACCACGAATGCGATACGCCCACGCAACACTTCATCGACGCCGCTTTGCACGAGCTGCTCCGTTGCGGTGTCGACAGAACTCGTGGCCTCATCCATCACGAGAATCTCAGGGTCGCGCAGCACGGCTCGCGCGAGTGCGACGAGTTGGCGCTGACCTGTGGAGAGCCGATCTCCGCCTTCACCAACATCGGAGTCGTAGCCGCGCTCTAAAGAGAGGATGAACGCATGCGCACGCACGCGTCGCGCTGCGTCCTCGACTTCGGCGTCCGTTGCGTCAAGTCGCCCGTAGCGAATGTTCTCACGCACACTTCCCGCGGTGAGATGCGCAACCTGCGGCACGATGCCCACCCGCGCAGCGAACCACGCGAGCGGCCGATCACGAAGATCAACGCCATCAATCGTGATGCGCCCTTGCACAGGATCGTAAAAGCGACTCGCGAGCGCGACGATTGTGCTCTTGCCGCCACCCGTTGCGCCGACGAGTGCGATCGTCATGCCGCGTCTTGCGGTCAGCGAGAAGTTCGAGAGCACAGGCAATCCTTCGCGATACGAAAAATCTACGGCTTCAAATCGGAGTTCTTCGATGCGCGTCGAATCAGGCTGCATCACTCGCGCCGTGTCCTGGATACCCGCCTCGGTCGCGAGCAGCGATTGAATGCGCTCCGCAGCGCTGCTGGCGTTCAAGACATCCGCGAACCGTTGCGAAAGTTCTTGCACAGGCTGCGCGTAGAGCGCTGCGAATTGCATGAACGCGATGAGTGTGCCGAGCGTCACGCCTTCTGCGGCGAGCACATCGCCCGTGCCCTTCCACAGCACCAACGCGCCCGCGGTTGCTGCGAGTGCTGTCATGCATGGCACATAGAAGCTCGTCAAAATCGCGCTGCGCATCGCCCAGAAGTTCATCGAGGTCGAGAGTTGTTGAAACTCTTCGAGATTCTGCGCTTCGCGCGCGAGCGTCTTGGTCGTGCGTGCGCCGAGAAGCATTTCGCCATAGGAGGCAGTCATCGCGCTCGAGATTCTTCGCGCGTGTCGACCTGACGCGATCAAGAGGCGTTGAAAGATCGCGCTCAGGAGCACCATCACTGGCACCGCAGTGAGTGCCCAGAGTGCAAGACGCGCGTCCATCACAAACATCGTGACCGTGACAGCGATGACGATTGCCGTGCACCATGCGAAGTCGAGCAAGCACCACGGAAGCAAACCAGAAACCTTCGAGCAATCACTCGTCAATCGACTCACGAGCCATCCTGTGGGTCGAACATCGAAGTACGCCTGCTCCAACTCCTGCAACTTCGCAAAACAATCGCGGCGCAAGAGATGCGCAGTGGTGGTCGCGAGTTTTCCCGCGCAATCGATGAACAACCACACGCCCGCTGCGAACACGACAAACATGCTTGCGTAGGCGATGAGAATGGGCGTGAGCACAGCGTCGCTTCCGGTACGCGCTTCATCGACGATACGGCCGACGAACAACGGCAGCGCTGCCTCAATGCCCGCGACAATGACGCCGCCCGCGATGAGACCGATGATTGGACGCGGCGATGCACGCGCGCGAGAGAGAATCGGACGCCACACATTGAGGTTAAATCGCGCGTGTGAATCGTCGATGCGTTGCACTTCACTCACGCGGACACCTCCTCTTCAATTGCATCGGGATCCGCGACTTCTGTTTGAATCTCCCACAGCGTCTGATAGAGACCAGGCTCCTTCGTGAGCGTCGCATGCGTGCCGCGCTGTGCGATGCGTCCGTCGACGATCACGAGAATCAGATCTGCATCCACGACTGCGGAGAGCCGATGCGCAACGAGAATGCGCGTGGGAAAATGTTGTCGCGCGCGGAGTGATGCGAGAATCGCCGTCTCCGTGTGCATGTCTACCGCGCTCAGCGCATCGTCAAGCACCAACAATCGCGGTGCTTGCACAAGTGCACGCGCAATCGCGACACGCTGTCGTTGACCACCTGAGAGTGTGAGCCCCTTTTCTCCGACAACCGTTTCGTACCCTTCTGGAAAACCGAGAATCGTTTCGTGAATGCAGGCGGTCGCCGTTGCTGACTCGAGCGCGCCATCATGCGCTGAAGCGACGCGTACGCCAGCGAGCAAGTTCTCTCGCAGTTGCTTCGAATAGAGAAACGGTTGTTGCAGCACCACGCCAGACTGACTGCGGATCGTGGCGCGCGCGATCTGCGCGAGTGGAATGCCATCGACCGTGATGCTTCCGCTGTTGGGTTCGTAGAAACGCAGCAGCAACTGCACGATCGTCGATTTGCCTGCGCCTGACGGTCCAATCAGCGCGAGCGTCTTTCCTGCCGGAAGCACAAACGAAATGTCGTCGAGCACGCGCGGTCCACCGGAGTACGCGAACGACACGCGGTCAAACACGATGTGCATGCCGTGCGAAGACTTCTGCGTCGACTCGCCAACAAGTGCGCTGCGCAACGTGTTCGCATCAAGGTCGCGTTCCTCTTGCTCCTTCAGAATCTCATCAAGGCGCGCAACTGCGGCGAGCGCTTTTCCACTTTCGACCACCATGCGACCAAGCATGCGTACTGGCCAGATGAACATGCTCACGACAGTGAGGAAGTAGAAGTACGCACCGAGTTCGAGTGAACCATTGGAAAGAAACCACGCGCCCAATCCAACTACGATCACTTGTTGCGCGAAGCAGAGCAAATCCGAGGTTGACCAGAAACTCGCGAAGAGTCGGAAGAGTTTCGCGTCCGCATCGCGATACGCGCCCGAAGTTACTTCGAAACGACGCATCTCAAACTCTGCTCGTCCAAACGCGCGCACCGTGCGAATGCCTGTGAGGTTCTCCGTCACATTGGCTGTCATGCTCGCTTCAGTGGTTTCCTTCACACCAAAGTACGGACCCATGCGTCTGAAATTCACGGCGGTGTAGATCAACATCACAGGCACACACACGATGGACGCGATCGCCATGCGCCAATCGAGCATCGCCATGATCGGAAGCGGAATGACAAGCATCAGCACCGCACGGATAATTTCTGGCGCTTGACCCGCGAAGAAGTTTCGCGTGGTTTCGATGTCGGACGTGCAGCGTTGAATGAGATCGCCCGAAGGAATGCGGTCAAGCGTCGAGACTGGCAATCGCTGCACGCGGTCGTACATCCGATCGCGTGTCTGTCGAGCGATGCGCTCCGCAGCACCCATCGCGATGCGCGTCTTCACATGCACCGCAAGCGCTGCGAGAACCGCAAGCGCGCCCATGAGCAGCGCAGGACGCCAGAGTGATTCGCGCACAGTTGCCGCGCCACCGAGGAACGCAACAACACGCTGCGAAATCGTGCTTGCTTTCGATTCGTCTCCAATCACCACATCGAAGATCGCTTGCGGCACGAGTGGAACGAGATACAAAAAGATCGCGCCCAAGAAGAGTGCGCCCGCAGCGATTGCAAAGCGATGATGTTCAGCGCGCGACAACGCGAGCACTGTGCGCAGCGTCGCGAGCGGTGGCGGCGTCAATGGAGTTGGAGAGGGTGCGGCAGACAAAGTGTGCCCCGCGCGGGAAAAATCAGCAGGAAGTCTTCACGCCCATTGCGCGAAGCGGGCAGCGACCGAGCAATCCCGCGGTCATCATCACCATGCCACTCGCCCACAATACTCCTGCTGGAATGACGAGCCAGGCTGGCCCCATCTCGAAGATCCACATGACGAAGAGCAGAAGCCCAATCCCTTCCACGAATGCACCCGCCACGATGCGGAGTTTCTTTCCGTACGGGTCGATGTTGCAGGAGTTGCTCATAGGGGTCCAACTGTAGTACCGCATCGCTCTGCGTGTTTAGAAAGTCGCGCTCTTTGGTGCACGCGGGAACGGAATCACATCGCGAATATTCGCCATGCCGGTTGCGTAAATGATTGCGCGTTCGAACCCGAGACCGAAGCCCGCATGCGGCACTGTGCCGTAGCGACGCAAGTCGCGGTACCACCAGTAATCCGCTTTGTGCAGACCCATTTCGTCAAGCCGCGCATCGAGTCGATCGAGTCGCTCTTCGCGCTGTGAACCACCGACGATTTCACCGATGCCTGGCGCGAGGATGTCCATCGCAGCAACCGTCTTGCCGTCATCATTTTGCCGCATATAGAAGGCTTTGATGTCCTTCGGATAATTCATCACTGCAACAGGGCGACCGATGAATGTTTCCGTGAGCCATCGCTCATGCTCGCTCTGCATGTCGATGCCCCACTTCACGGGGTAGTCAAACTTCACGCCCTTCTTCACTGCATCTTCAAGCGCGGCAATTGCATCGCTGTAGTCCATGCGCGCGAAATCCGCTTCGACGAATTTCTCGAGTCGCTCAATGCAACCCTTGTCGATGCGATCCGCGAAGAACTTCATGTCATCCATGCGCTCAGCAAGCAACGCTTTGAACATGTACTTGAGCAAATCTTCTGCAAGTTTCGCGTCCGTGAGAAGATCCGCGAACGCGACCTCTGGCTCGATCATCCAGAACTCCGCGAGGTGACGCGATGTGTTCGAGTTTTCTGCGCGGAATGTTGGACCAAACGTGTAAACCTTCGACAACGCCATGCACCACGTCTCAACATTGAGTTGACCTGAGACGGTGAGATTCGTTTCGCGACCGAAGAAGTCCTGCGCGTAATCAACCTTTCCTTCAGGCGTGCGCGGAGGATTCAGCGCATCGAGCGTCGACACGCGAAACATCTGCCCCGCACCTTCGCAATCACTTCCCGTGACGATCGGTGTATGCACCCACAAGAATCCGCTCTCGTGAAAGAATCGATGCACCGCCATCGCAAGGCAATGACGCACGCGACCAATCGCGCCAAACGTGTTCGTGCGCGCGCGCAGATGCGCGACATCGCGGAGATATTCAAACGAGTGCTGCTTCGGTGAAATCGGATACGTGTCTGGATCCTCAACCCATCCATGCACCGTGACGGTGTCGGCCTGCAGTTCAACCGACTGCCCCTTCCCTTGACTCGCAGAAACAGTGCCAACGATTTCAACCGCGCACCCTGCAGTGAGCTTGAGCACTTCACTCTCATAATTCCCAAGCGCACTCGGCACGACCGCCTGCACGCTATCGAAGCACGAGCCATCACTCACCGCAACAAACGAGATCCCCGCCTTCGAATCCCGGCGAGTGCGAACCCACCCCTGCACCCGTTGCCGAGTCCCAACAAGAGTCAGACCAGACTTGAAAAGCGCAGCAACGGTGATCGGAGTTGGATTCGTCATAGGGAAAACCCCCTTTGGAGGGATGGACAAGTTTACGGGACGCCGTCACCCCGTCGCAGGGCTCAGCACACACCGAAAGCCCCGAAACCGACGAAAGACCACCCCCCACAATCTGTGCCTGTCTTCGATTCACGTGTCCTCGATTCACGTGTCCTCGATTCACGAAAAGTGCCTGTCCCAGATTGGATTGCCCAAACTGGATTATTGATGTACTTTTTGACAAAATTCGTTGGAAATCGAATAAACACGAGGGAAGATTCCGCGATTTACGCATAGTTGATTGTTGGGAGTCAAGATCTCGGCAGCAGCACGGTCAGCTGTGCTCGTCGAGAAAGTCGATGCCGACCGTGGAGACGCACATGAAACTCGGAATCGTCCTTCACTTGTTCGCCGTATTGACATTCGTATTCATGCCGAATCCCTTCGGACGCGTCCACGCGCAGACACAGATTCCGCTCCCTAACGCTAGCTTCGAAGACGGACCACAGGTCAACATGGACCCCTACCCGGTTGGCACGGTACTTCCAGGCGGATGGTCGGTCGTGCCAGGGGCGGTTTCGTATTGGGGCGTCGAGCGGCGAAGCCTTCCCCAAAATGGGAGCAATTGCTTCGGATTCTCAAATGGAAACAGCGGAGCGTATGGAGTGCTACTTGGGTCAGTCAACCAAGGCGGAATGACCCAGGCTGGAATCGAGTTGGTCGTGAGCGGGCTCCCGCAGTTTCGCCTCTACGAGTTCAGGGCCGTCTTCCGCGGTCAGGTCGTCGACGGCGGAACCTTCAACGAACTGCAGATTTCCTGCGGAACCGGGGCGAAAGTGGAGCCATGCGGCATGCTATGGCGCGAGGTCGCAGTACGCGGATTGGCAAGCTCGAAGGGACTCACGCTTAGATTGAAGGCGTTGATGACGCCAAACGGCAACAACTCATGCTGGGCTCCCATCGTCGACGACGTTTCGCTCTTCGACCTCGGTCCAGACTGCGATGGCAATCTTGTTCCGGATAGCACAGATCCAGACTGCAATGGCAACGCGATACCAGATGCATGCGACATCCTCGCCGGCCACTCCTCTGACTACAACGCAGATGGCATTCCCGATGAGTGCGGATGCATCTCCGACCTCAACGAAGATGGTGCCGTCAACGGCAATGACTTGGCTATCTTGTTAGCCTTTTGGGGGCCCGTCTCGACCTTTCCAAGAGCGGACATCGACCGCGATCAATACGTTGGAGGCGGGGACCTCGCTATTACCCTGAGCAACTGGGGACCATGTTCAAACTAGGCGCAGACGATATGGAGGAGAAATCCTTTGGAACTTGGATGCGTGAACGCTACGGCTTGTCCACACTGCCCTTCGCGGGAGATTTGAGCGCAATCAAACTATGAGGGATGGAACACACATGACAGCACCTCTAGAAAGACGGAATCGATCATTCCTGCCCACGGTCGCGTTCGCGATCATCTTCGCGGTCTGCGGAGGAACCCCAGGTGTTGCTATCAACGCACAAACGCCGGGCGACATATGCGGGACCGCACCAGGCTGCAAATGGGCAATCGTTACTCGCATCACGCCAGGAGCAAACCCTTGCGACGGCGTGGTTTCTGGGTGTTCGGGCTCAAGTCCTGACTGTGGTAACTGCTTCCCGGATGGGTGTACTGCGGTGCGCTCGCGCTTTGGACCAAGTACGGCGCCACCCTTGCAACTATTGTGCACATCAGCGCCCTCTTCGAGTTGCGCCGATCTAAACAGTTCCATGCTTCCCTTCGTGGTCACTAACTCTTATCCATGCAAGCTCGGCGCGACTGGCTGCATCTGCCGCGACGCGCTGACGCCGACAGTCGTGCCGTGCCCCGGCAACCTACCAACACCGGCTTTTCTGCCCATCTGCTACTAAAGGACAACCTATGGTCACAAGCGAAACGTGGATTTGGAAGTATCGAACACTCTGCGATCAGCACGGACGCGGATTGGCGCTCTCCATTGCCGGCCTCATGCTCTTTGGATTCATAATGTCACCCGCTCGTGCGGCGGTTGGATGTATCACCGCGTCAGCAGGAAAGCCATCGGTGGCGCACGATCTCTCTGTCGAGGCTCTCGGCGAACTCATTGCATTCCATCGACTGTGTTGGCCTGCCTACGAGGTCGCGTACACGCACGATCTGTTCGCAAACATCGATCGAACTGTGATCCCTGGCGCGTCGCGAGAGGAGACCATTTGGTTCTACGCGAACGCCAGCCCAGGGTTTCCTCGCGCGACAGTCCGAAGCATTGCCGAAACTCCTGCTCCGGCTGGCATCGATGAGCGCAAGCTCGATCGTGTGACTTGGATGTTCGATGCTGAAACTGAAACATCCACATTTGTCGACCTCGCGGGTGGAATCGCACGGGTCTCGCAAACCCACCGGGCGCTCAAAGGGAATCACGAGTACGAGAGTTTCACAGGAACCGCTGCGATGCGGTCTCTCTCGGCGGATTCCCCCTCGGCATTCGACCTCGTCACCGCCATTCGAGCGGGCGCTGCCGTGCTGAGGCCAGATCTCGTCGACATTGGCGGACATCAGTGCCGCGCCGTTGATGTGTCGACCGAGCCAGGTGGCGGGCTCGCCGATCGGCACACTTTCTATGTCTCCGAATCACTGAATTACGCCGTCGTTGCGCTCGATGTTGTCGCCGCCGATGAGTTGTGGAGCCGCCGTGTGGGTTCTGACTTCTTCGAAATCGCACCAGGTGCGCCGTTGCTCCCGCTGATCGGATCACTTTGGTGCAGAGGAGACGGCACGAGCGAGATTCAACAGGAAATCCGCGTCCTTCGAGCCACTGATGGCACGCCGCAAATCCGTGTCGGCGATGCGGTGGATTTCACACTGCGCCTTGAGCCCGGCACACGTATCGAAGATCTCGACACGGGCGCGCTGCGAGTCGTCGCGTCGGACTGGGGAGATCAAACGTTCGCGGCACTCGTGTTGCCGTCAGTCGGCGCGGCCTTCCCACCGGGATTCACCGTTGCGATACTCGGATGCGCGTCACTTGCCGCACTTGGGGTGGCAATATGGAAGCGCCAGCGCCGATGTGCTCCGCGAGAGCATTTGACGTCCGTCCAACGATGACGCTCTAACCTCGCCGCGGAATGGAGAGCGGGAGGACAGACCATTTTCGCGACACCTATAGTCTGCCCCCTAGAAAAGTGCCTGTCCCAAATTGGATTCTCGAGAAAAGTGCCTGTCCCAAATTGGATTCCCAAATTGGATTCTTGATTGCGTTCCGCCCCTGCCAGATTGGCGCATTGGTGGGTGGGTTGGGAGCGGAGTGACAGCGTGGGATCGTGCGTAAATCTCGTATTTACAGCGAGTTAGATCGATCTGGCTGCACGAGGCGCGCTGTTTCCGTAGGCATACGGGTTGCGACCTTGTGCCCTCCACCTCCGACTTTTGACGACTTTCTCATGCGTGCGCACTTCTCCCCGAACTCCGACTCCGTGCTCCCTGATGGGAAGGCTCATCAACCGGCCCATGCACCTGCTCGGCGGTTGAACTTGCTGCTGTCTTACGGTGGCTGGCGGGAAGATGCTTTTTCGTCGGTGCTGCCGCCGATTCTCGCGCCTCGGGGCATTGATTGTTTTACTGCGCGCTCGGCTGATGAGGTTTCGAGTTTCATTCGCGCCGCGACCGTGCATATCGCCGTCATTGACCTCGGCATTCCGATGCACCAGCCGAGCCCGACGGCCGTTGCAGACGGTGTGTCGAGGACCGTTGCTGGTGGCGCTCGCGTGCTGCAACTTCTTCGACGGCTCGAGCAGCCGCCTGCGCTCATTCTCGTTCGTCCGCCGCAAGCAGATCCAACGGAGAGTGCCCGCACTCTTCGCGAGGCGTTGCATGAAGGCGTCTTCACTGTCGTCGATGACCCAACCGGTCCGCACGGCATGGAGCACTTGCTTCGCGCGCTCAAGAGTTGTGTCGATCGACACTTTGCTAACCATTGGAACGCTGCCTAACGAGCGTCTCTCCGATTCCCCCAGACTTCTTCTTTTACCTTCCCAGTCAGCAACCATTTTTCATCAGCAATCTTAGGAGTTCCACTATGAAGTTCCGTCCCCTCGGCGACAAGATCCTCGTGAAGCGCGATGAAGCGCAGTCCAAGACCGATTCCGGCATCTTTCTTCCTGAGAGTGCCAAGGACAAGCCCAAGCAGGGCAAGGTCATCGCGCTCGGCGAAGGCATTCGTCACAAGGACACGGGCAAGTTCACCGCGTTCTCCGTGAAGAAGGGCGACAGCGTCATCTTCAGTTCTTACGCGGGCACCGAAGTCAAGATCGACAACGATGCGCTCCTCATCATGAGCGAAGACGACATCCTCGGCGTCATCGAAGCCTGATTCACTGGTTCACTCGGCGACACGTTTAGTAGCTCTTTTCAGCAGAAAGATACGGACTCCAAATGGCAGCAAAGCAAATTGCATTCGACAACGACGCCCGCGAGAAGATTCTCCGCGGCATTCAGAAACTCGCCCGCGCAGTCAAGGTCACCCTCGGCCCATCTGGTCGCGTGGTTGTGCTTGAGAAGTCCTTCGGCGCACCAACCGTCACCAAGGACGGCGTGACTGTCGCGAAGGAAATCGAACTCGAAGATCCTTACGAGAACATGGGCGCGCAGATGGTGAAGGAAGTTGCGAGCAAGTCCTCCAAGGACGCTGGCGACGGCACCACTACTGCGACCATCTACGCGGAAGCAATCTTCCAAGAAGGTCTTCGCAACATCACTGCAGGCGCGAACGCCAACAACGTTCGACGCGGTATTGATAAGGCAGTCGCCTGCGTCGTTGCTGAACTCACGCGCATGTCGAAGAAGGTTTCCGACTCGAAGGAAATCGCGCAAGTTGGCGCGTGCTCCGCGAACCAAGACATGGCGATCGGCAAGATCATCGCATCGGCGATGGACAAGGTCGGCAAGGACGGCGTCATCACCGTTGAAGAAGGCAAGAGCCTCGCAACCGAAGTTGAACTTCTCGAAGGCATGCAGTTCGATAAGGGCTACCTCTCGCCGCACTTCGTCACCGATGCTGGAGCAATGGAGTGCGTGCTTGAAGACGCGTATGTGTTGATTCACGAGAAGAAGATTTCGTCCGCGAAGGACATGCTTCCAATCCTCGGCAAAGTTGCGGAGAGCGGCAAGGCGTTGCTCATCGTTGCTGAAGACATCGAAGGCGAAGCACTCGCGATCCTCGTCGTCAACAAGCTTCGCGGCGTGCTCAAAGTCTGCGCCGTGAAGGCACCAGGCTTCGGCGATCGTCGCAAGGAAATGCTTGCCGACATCGGCGTGCTCACTGGCGCGCAGCCCATCATGGAAGAGTTGGGCGTTCAACTTGAGAACCTCACACTTGCTGAACTCGGCCGCGCGAAGAAGATCACGATCGACAAGGACAACTCCACACTCGTCGAAGGCGCTGGCAAGACGAAGGACATCCAAGGTCGCATCGAGCAGATCAAGGGCCAGATCGAAGTCACCTCAAGCGACTACGACCGCGAGAAGTTGCAAGAGCGACTCGCGAAGCTCGCGGGCGGCGTTGCGCAAATCAACGTTGGCGCAGCGACCGAAGTCGAGATGAAAGAGAAGAAGGCTCGCGTCGAAGACGCGCTGCACGCCTGCCGCGCAGCCGTTGAAGAAGGCATCCTTCCAGGTGGTGGTGTTGCCGTGCTCCGCACGCGCAAGGCGCTTGAGAAGTTGAAGAAGACACTTGTCGACGACGAAGCTGTTGGCGTGGACATCGTGCTTCGCGCACTGAGTGCACCAGCCAAGCAGATCGCTGCGAATGGTGGACTCGATGGATCAATCGTTGCACAACGCATCGAAGATTCCACCGACATCAACTTCGGCTTCAACGCTGCAACAGGTGAATACTGCGACCTCGTGAAGGCCGGCATCATCGTCCCCACCAAGGTCGAGCGCGTCGCACTGCAGAACGCCGCAAGCATCGCGGGCCTCTTGCTCACAACGGATTGCGCAATCACCGAAGTGAAAGAGAAGAAAGCAAAAGCACCAGCCGGCGGCGGCGACGACATGGACTATTGATCCACGCGCGCTCTCTCGCAACCAAGCACTCACAGGACCCAAGCAACCGCTTGGGTCCTGTTGTTTGAAGACGCCCGCTCAGGCGAAGCGGATTCACTCCGCGAGCCGTACCACAGCGCGTGATGATTTTGCCGCTTGGGGCAGAAATCATCAGAAGCGCTTAAACACCCCCACATACGCCGATTTCTGCGCCGCCGGGTTCGCGGAGAATTGCCGCGTCATTGAGGAGGGCGTCTTTAGGAAAGCGTGCAGTGACGACTGCGCCGAGGCCTGTGGCGATGGCGCATGCGTTCTCGACTTGTGCCATTTGAATATACGGAACCCAGCGATCCACGCGGTCAAACAAGGTGTTTGCGGTGCGACGCATCGATGCGACTCGCGTGCCTCCGTTGAGGAACACTGCGACGGGTTCCTTTCCGCTGACAACCCAGTCGGTGCTCCATCCGAAGAGTGATGTCCAAAATGTTCCGCTCACGCGTGGATCTGATGTATGTAACTCATCCCACGAGATTGTTGATTCACCAACTGTGCGTCGATCGAGTGTGCCATCGGCGATGACGAGTGATGCGCCGATCGGATCTGCGATCTCTGCGTGTCGATCGAGTCCTGGGATTCCTTCGGGCGCCTTCACGACGCGACCGCCGAGCTTGCGCGCGCGTGCTGCGCATTCGTCAACATTCGCCACGCGAAGATGCGGTCGCCACAAACCGGGATGCGATGTTGGATCTTTCGCGACCGAAACGATGCCAGCAGTGTGCAGCGCGCCGCAGGTAAGGAGCGTGCGTCTTCCGAGGGTCTTGGAGTACCAGCCAAACATGTTCCGCAAGAATGCGCCGCTCTCTTCTGCGTCGGAGGAGTAGAGGTCGTGCCAGACGAATGAACCGGGCGCAGCACTCAATTCACGGCGCGCGCGTCCCATATTTTTGTAACCAGACTGCTGTGACTCCTGATCCATGGTGCGAAAGCCCGCGGTGCGAGCAGGCATCAACTCGATGAGTCGATCAGAAATGCGGTTGTGCCCTGCCTGTGCCTTCATGTTTCCGAGTGAATCGGTTCCAAGGTCCATTTGGTGCCCTCCAAGTTTGGCGTGTCTGTGCTGTTCTGGGCATTGGGCGGGGTGTGGTAACTCCGCCATGCCTGACAAGTCGCCTACATCTCGTACTCTTTCGAATGTACGCAGATCTGTTGCCTGAAGTTCTCGATGTAGGGGCGACTACCCACTACAATGCGCCGTTCACCCTCTCGGGGTATAGCTCAGCTTGGTAGAGCGTCTGGTTTGGGTCCAGAAGGTCGTCGGTTCAACTCCGGCTGCCCCGACTTCAGCGAAACAAACACGCCGCAACTCAATGCGGCGTGTTTGTTTTTGGAGGGAAGTCCCGCGCGGTGCTGCACTTCGAGCACTCATTCGAAGCGAGTGCATTGTGATTACGCTGATCACATGCACACACCGCACACCGATACCTCTATTGCGTCGCGTCGCGAATTCGTGGGATCGCTCGCTGCTCTCAGTGCATTCACCTCCTGCGCAGCGCTCTCACAAAATAGTGTCGCCGCGCAGGCCGCTTCGACCAATGTCGCCGCCGATGCAATCACGCCAGCGATGATCGAACAGTGCGAGCGACTTGCTGGAATCACATTCACTGCGCAAGAGCGCGAGCAGATGGTGAAGACGGTCGGTCAGCAACTCGCAACATTCAATGCGCGTGCTGCATTTGGCGAGTTGCCGAATGCGCTGAGTCCTGCGCAAGTCTTTCGCGTGTTGCTGCCTGGTGAAGTGCAGCGAGTGCTTCCCAACACCGCTGAAGATTCCATGCGCCGCGCGCAAGTTGCAGCGCCATCGAGCGACGCGGATCTCGACTTCGCAACGATCGAACAACTCTCTGCGTGGATCGCATCCGGCGCAGTGACTTCTCGTCAACTCGTGCAACGATCACTCGCGCGACTGCGTGTTGCGAATGAAACGCTGCACTGCGTCATCACACTTGTGGAAGAAGCATCGCTCGAAGAAGCAAGTACGCTTGATGCAGAAACGAAGGCGGGAAAATCTCGCGGACCACTGCATGGAATTCCGTATGGACTCAAGGATCTGTTCGACACCGCGCACATTCGAACAACATGGGGCGCGGAGCCGTGGCGTGATCGTGTTCCTACTCAAGATGCTGCAGTGGTGACTCGATTGCGTGCAGCTGGCGCGGTGCTTGTTGCGAAGACTGCGCTCGGCGCGCTTGCGTATGGCGATATTTGGTTCGGTGGCATGTGTCGAAATCCATGGCGCACATCGCAAGGATCTTCGGGCTCAAGTGCAGGCAGCGCCTCGACCGTTGCGAGTGGATGCGTACCGTTTGCGATAGGGACCGAGACACTCGGATCCATCGTCTCGCCGTGCAATCAATGTGGAACAACCGGATTGCGTCCAACGTTCGGACGCGTCTCACGGCATGGTGCGATGGCGCTGTGTTGGTCGTGGGATAAAGTCGGTCCAATCACGAGAAGTGTTGTGGATGCAGGCATCGTGCTCGAAGCGATCAACGGTGTCGACAATCACGATGCGTCCACCGTCGATGTGCCATTCGTTGCGCCGCGCATGCCGAATGCGAAGTTGTTTCGCATTGGCTATGACAAGCGCTGGTTCGAAGGGCCGAACGCATCTTCCAAAATTTCGCTCGACGCACTCAGTCGATGCGGCGCGACGCTCATCGAGAAAGAGATCAATCCTCCCGGCGATCCATCGGTACTCGTGACGAGCCTGATGTGTGAAGCAGCGGCCGCGTTTGAAGGACTCACGCGATCGAATGCGGATGATGCGCTTGCATGGCAAGCCGACGAAGCGTGGCCGAACTCCTTCCGACAGACGTGGTTCATTCCTGGCATCGAACTCGTGCAAGCCGAACGCATCCGCCGCATGTTCATGGAGTGGATGCGCGTGGTGCTCGCGGATTGCGATGCACTCATTCTCCCGCCCTTCGCGGGAGGATTGCTCGTCGTCACGAATGCAACTGGTCATCCCACACTTTGTCTGCGGGAGGGATTCGATGCAGCGGATCAACCGCGATCGATCACACTCATCGGGCATCCGTTTGACGAATCAACGCTCGTGAAGATTGGTGCTGCGCTTGAAGCAGCGCTCGATGTTTCGACAAAAACCCCCGCAATGCCCTGGATGAAGGACTTGGCGTCCCCTGCTATTCTTCCTCACCCATGACCGAGTCCGGCGAACTCATCCAGTACCTCCCCGTTGCAGTCGTCATTCTGATGGCGATTGGCTTTGTGGCGATCAACATCATTGCGAGCGCAGTGCTTGGACCGAGTGCGCCTGGTGCGATCAAAGGACTTGCCTACGAGTCGGGCATGGATCCCATTGGCAGCACGAAGAAGCGCTTCAGTATTCGCTTCTACATGCTTGCGATGACCTTCTTGCTTTTCGACGTCGAGATCATCTTTCTCTACCCATGGGCGGTGACGTACTCGCAGCTTGAGCCAGGAAGCGCAGACGCGCGACTGTATCTCGGTCGCATTCTGTTCTTCATCCTCACATCGATCGTTGCGTACATCTACGCGTGGAAAAAGGGCGTCTTCCGCTGGGATTGACGGCTACTTGGATGCGTGCGGACGAAACAGCATCACATGCTGCTGCGGAAGTTCATCATGCGTCTTCACCAAATCAAATCCAGCCGCGTTCATTTCAAGCGTGGCTTGTGCAAGGCTCATCTTGTGGCGCAGTTTGATGCGCACGCTCGGATCCTCGAGTCGGTACTCCACCAACACCACCACGCCGTTTGGCTTCATCGCAACGCGAAGTGATCGCATCATCTCTGCGGGATGCGAAAACTCGTGGTACGCATCGACAAAGAGCGCGAGATCAATCGACGCAGGCTCAAGTCCGCACGCATCAATCGCGCCAAGCACGGGCATCACATTGTGCATGCCTTCATCGCGCGCGCGTTCAGAAAGCACCGCGAGCATCTCGGGCTGAATGTCGGTGGCGTACACAACACCCTCGGGAACAAGTGGCGCCAGACGCATCGTGAAGTAGCCGCTTCCTGCACCGATGTCCGCGACAGCGTCAGTCGGTCGAAGCGGGAGAAGTCCGAGCAAAAGATCCGTGCGCTCTTCTTGCGCACGCCCCGTGCGCTCAAGCCAATCGAGACCTGTGTGCCCCATGACTTCGGCGATCTCACGACCCATGTAGGTCTTGCCGCTCCCGCCCTCGCCGGGCTCGCACTCGCCGTACACCGCTTCCACGTCAATCACCGCAACGGGCGTTGGCGCAGCAATTGGCGCAACAACAGGTGCTGTCGAATCCGCGCAACTTAATAGCGCGCTCGTCATCACGAGAAGCGTTGCCGAGATGGATGCGCGTGGTGTCATCACGCGCGTGGCTTCCCGGCCTTCAGGGTGACAGTGACAGTTTCTTCGTGGCCATCGCGAACCAATCGAATTTCAACCTTGTCGCCAACTTT
Organism: Planctomycetota bacterium; assembly: GCA_003671055.1. GTDB lineage: Bacteria > Planctomycetota > Phycisphaerae > Phycisphaerales > SM1A02 > F1-140-MAGs142. The sequence continues at coordinate 24,544 of QWPV01000009.1, read as the reverse complement.
CGCTGCACGGAGTTTTTCCATCATCACACCGCTTGATGCGAGTTCGTCGCCATTCCAAGAGAGCAGCACGTCGCCCTCCTTGATGCCAGCGTCCGCAGCACTTGTGCCTTCGCTCACGCCTTCGACCTTCACACCCACGGTTCCATCTTCGGTCATGCCAGGCTGCACGCCGAGGCGCACCGCTGCGTAACCGCGATCTTGTCCGCGCGTGGTTCCATCCGAATTCGTTGCGCTCTCGAACACAAGTCGATCCGTTTCAATCGCGCGCCACATCGCAATTTTCCCCGCAAGATCAAGCACTTTCTTCGCGCCTTGCGGTGTGACGGTGTAGCCCTTGTCGCCTGGCTTGTGATACGACTCATGTACGCCTGTGAAGAAGAAGAGCACGGGAATGCCCGCGCCGTAGAAGTTCGCGTGATCGCTTGGACCACGACCACTCGGATCGGCGCGAATCGTCAGCGCACTCGCTTCGAAGAATGGACGGAGCTTCTCCATGAATCCTTCTGCGCTTCCCACGCCGCCGACTTCAAGTTCGTTCGAACGCAATCGCCCGATCATGTCGAGGTTGAGCATGAAGTCCAACTTGTCTGCAGGAATGGATGGGCTCTTGATGAACGCGCGTGAACCGTTGAGGCCCACTTCTTCGGCGCTGAAGGCGAGGAAAAGGATGCTGCGGAGATTCGCGTCATCACCCATCGCTTCGTACGCTTCGCTGAGTTGCTTCGTGAGCAGCAACATGCCCGCAGTTCCCGAGGCGTTGTCATCCGCACCTGGATGCACTTCGCCGCGATTCTCTGCATCTGCGCCGTAATTACCGTAGCCCACGTGATCGTAATGCGCGCCGATGACGATCCACTCGTCTGCGAGCGTTCCCTTGCCACGAAGAATGCCGCCGATGTTCTCGGTGAGGAGTTTGCCGTCATCCATCGATGTTGTGAGCGTTGCTGTTGCGGTCTCTGGGAAGCGGATCGTCTTCGCATCAGCAGAGTCTGCGAGTGCGCGGAATGCGGCAAGCGAACGATGCTCAGGATCGGCTGCACTCAGCATCGATCCAGCGATCTCAGCGTCAAGCACGACACAAGGCATTGCGCGTGCGCCGCCGAGTTGTCCGATGGGCAGTGCAGCCAAATCAGACTTCTTTCCTGCGTAATTCGGCGGTTCCACCACGATGATGCCTGCGGCATTGCGCTCTGCAAGCGCATCAAGTTTCTTGCGAAGACTCGACGCAGGAGTAAAGCGTCCATCTTCGCCCCACGCACTCTTTCCATCTTCACGAAGTGGTTCTGCGCGGAACACGATAACGATGCGACCTGCAAGATCCTCGCCCTCCGCGAAGTTCGAGTAACCGTCCTTTCCGTCCGCGATGCCGTAGCCGCAAAAAGCAAGTGGTGCAGTGACGTCGCCGCTTGCACTGCATTTGAGTGTTGCGACTTCGCCCTTCGCGACATCGGCGCCGTCGAACTTCAAGCCGACTGCGAGCTCTTTCGGTTGACCTCCAGGGAGTTCGAACTTCTGTCGCCACGCCGTTGCGCCTCGATCGGATGCGTTCTCAAATGCTGGCTCGAGTCCACGCTGCTCCATCCAGAATTGAATGTAGTTCGCAGCGTGTTCGATGCCTTCGCTGCCTGGCACGCGTCCTTCAAACCATGGATTCGAAAGTGTTTGCACATGCTGATACCACTCGATTGCATCGGGACCAAGGTCGCCGAGAATCTGCGCGAGTGATACATCGTCTGCATTGACTTTGACAAAGGATTCGGGCGGGCTGAACGTATAGACGCTCACCGGTCCGACGATAATCTCGGGCTTCGCAAGCTTCGCGGGCTCCGCATCTTGAGGAGCGGCACCTGCGAGTGCACAGCATGCGAGAGCGAGAGCAGAACAGCAGCGGAAGTCAATCACAATGTGCTCCAGGAAAAACCGGACGTTGCGCAAATCCTCGACAGATACGCAGTGTACGACTTCGCAGAACCTCGTTGGATTTGAAAGGATCGAGCGCGTCGATCGGCTACGCTTCATGCCCAATCTTGGCCTCCGCGAAAAGTGCACTTGTTGAGCTCACCTCGTCATGAATACCGTGAAGACCGCACCGACCTCCAACTCCTCGCTCTCCACCCTCGGGCCCACCGACACCTTCTTCCATCGGCATGTGCCGCATACGCAAGAAGATATCGCGCAGATGTTGCATGCGTGCGGCTATGCGGATCTCGATGGGTTCCTGAAGCATGCGATCCCCGCATCCATTCGATCACCTCGCGAGATGAAGATCGATGATCCAACGAAGACGGGAAACTTTGTAGCGCGTGGCGAAGCCGAGACGCTCGCTGCACTCAAGACGCTTGCGTCGAAGAACAAAGTGTTCCGTTCCTTCATTGGCATGGGCTACACCGACACGATTGTGCCGGCCGTGCTGCTGCGCAATATTCTCGAGAATCCAGCGTGGTACACCGCGTACACGCCGTATCAAGCGGAGGTCGCGCAAGGTCGACTTGAAGCGTTGCTCAATTTCCAAACGATGATTGCGGAACTCACTGGTCTTCCGCTCGCGGGCTCTTCACTCCTTGATGAAGGCACGGCAGCTGCTGAAGCGATGAACATGTGCTTCGGCATCACTGGTGAAACGCGTCTGAAGTTCTTCGTCGCGGAAGATTGCCATCCACAAACGATCGCCGTCGTGGAGACGCGCGCGAAGTGGCTTGGCCTTGACATCGTGATTGGGAACCCACTCACGTTCGAACCTACGGACGCCTTCTGCGGCGCGCTCGTGCAGTATCCAACTTCCGACGGACGCATCGAGTGCTACCGCGCACTCACGGCTCGATCACATGCGTGCGGCGCACTAGTGATTGCCGCATGCGATCCACTCGCGCTTGTGCTCCTTGCGACGCCTGAGAGTTGGGGCGCCGACATTGCCGTGGGAAGCGCGCAGCGTTTCGGTGTGCCGATGGGATTTGGCGGCCCACACGCTGGATTCATCGCAACAAGTGAAGCGTATGTTCGCAAACTGCCAGGCCGAATCATCGGTGTCTCGCGCGATGCACATGGCAACCGCGCGCTGCGCATGGCGATTCAAACGCGCGAGCAACACATTCGTCGCGACAAAGCAACGTCGAATATTTGCACCGCGCAAGTGCTGCTCGCTGTGATGGCTGGCATGTACGGCGCCTACCACGGACCGCAAGGTTTGCGACAAATTGCAACGCGCGTGCATCGCTTAACCGCCACGCTCGCTAGTGGGCTCTCCAAGCTCGGACACGATTGCGGCGCTGGCGCGTACTTCGACACGCTGCGCGTCAAACTCGGCAACGGCATCTCCGCAACAGACGTGCATGCGCTCGCGACACAAAACAAAGTGAACCTCCGAAGTTACGGTGATGGCAGCATCGGCTTGACGCTTGATGAAGCGACGACCGAAGGCGAACTTGCGATGTTGCTCAGCATCTTTGCGGGTCCTCGCGCGGGCGCTGTCTCCACCGTGACCGCGACTGAAGGCTGCATCCCACCGGTCTTCACACGCACGACCTCCTTGATGCAGCACGAAGTGTTCAACCGCTATCACGGCGAACACGAAATGCTTCGCTATATCAATCGACTCGTGTCGAAAGATCTGTCGCTGGTCCACTCGATGATCGCGCTCGGTTCGTGCACGATGAAGTTAAACGCGACAAGCGAGATGATCCCTGTGACATGGCCTGAGTTTGGACAGATTCATCCCTTCGCGCCGCGTGAGCAGTGGCAGGGTTACGCGGAACTCTTCCGCACACTCGAACTCTGGCTCTGCGAAGCGACAGGATTTGCAGCGATGAGCCTGCAACCCAACGCAGGATCACAAGGGGAATACGCAGGATTACTTGTCATTCGCGCGTATCACGAACATCGCGGCGATCTCAATCGCGATGTGTGTCTCATTCCAGTGTCTGCACATGGCACGAATCCAGCGTCTGCAGTCGTTGCCGGCATGCGCGTGATTCCTGTTCTATGCGACAGCGCAGGCAACATTGATCTCGTGGATCTTGCGAAGCGTGCTGAAGAGCACTCCGCGCAACTTGGCGCGTTCATGATCACCTATCCATCCACGCATGGCGTGTTTGAAGAGACGGTGAAGGAAGCCTGCGCAATCGTGCATCGTCACGGCGGTCAGGTGTACATGGACGGCGCGAACATGAATGCGCAAGTTGGACTCACGAGTCCAGGACACATCGGCGCAGATGTATGCCACCTCAACTTGCACAAAACCTTCTGCATTCCGCACGGTGGCGGCGGTCCTGGCATGGGACCCATCGGTGTTGCGGCGCATCTGAAAGAGTTTCTCCCCGGTCACCCTGTCATGCGTCCTGACTCTGCGGGTCGTCATGCGATTGGTCCGGTGTCGTCCGCGCCCTACGGAAGCGCATCGATTCTTCCGGTGCCGTGGATGTACATCGCGATGCTCGGCGCCGAAGGTATGCGCAAGTGCACGGAGATCGCGATCCTCAACGCCAACTACATGGCGACGCGATTGAAGCCGCACTACTCGGTCCTGTATTCCAACGCGCATGGCTTGTGCGCACACGAGTTCATTCTCGACTTCCGTCCCTTCGATAAGAGCGCGGGCATCAAGATCGATGACATTGCCAAGCGATTGATGGACTACGGATTCCACGCGCCAACGATGTCATGGCCTGTGGGGGGCACGCTCATGATTGAGCCAACCGAGAGCGAAGCGAAGGCAGAGCTCGACCGATTCTGCGATGCACTCATCGCGATTCGCTCCGAGATTCGCGCGATCGAAGAAGGCGAGAGTTCTCGCGAAGACAATGCGCTCAAGCACGCGCCACACACAGCTGCTGCCGTGAGTGCAAGCAGTTGGACGCATGCATACTCGCGCGAGGACGCAGCGTATCCAGCGCTTTGGCTGAAGGACTTCAAGTTCTGGCCACCCGTTGGACGCGTGGACAATCCTTACGGCGATCGCAATCTCGTGTGCGCGTGCGAAGGCATGAGTTCGTATTCGTGAGTCCGCGCCTTAGCGAGGCGGCGGTGGTTCTTCACGCACACTCGGCTCGAACTTGAGCTCTTGAATCTTCCACGCCGGAAGTTTGAATTCCCATCCCATGTGCGCTGCACTCCACGCAGTCCAATCCGGCACTTGCGGATCACCAGCGTACTTGTGCTTCGCATTCACATCGCCGTTGAGACCTTCATTGGGATGCGGTGCGCCTTCGTGCGGCGTGACTTCGAAACGCGCCCACACGCCATCGGATTCAGTCGAGCACTGCACGACGATTCGCGCGCGCAGGGAATCAAATGTAAATGTGCGCGGCTCGCCAGTCATCGGCGAAGATGACGCGGGTCGCACGTCATCAAACTCGAGTCGTGAGAGCCATAGGGGAAGTGTTCTCGTCGCTTCGGTGACACGCTCGGGGGTCCATAGCGCTGCAGACTCTGGAGTGATCACGGTTGTGAACTCTTTGCTTCTCGCTGTTCGCGTCAACGAAAGTCCATCGATAGATGCGCTGTCGATTTCGCCATCAGGTAGCGAGAGCAGCGTCACATCCATCCAACGCTGTGGCTCCATCTCGACGCTTACAGAACCGCGACATCTCCAACACTGCACATCCTCAAGCTTGCGCACGTACTGAGTCCGCGGACTCGCGCGCTCATGTCCGATCACATACTCCGCAAACGGCGCACCTGTGCCGCTGGCGTCGACAGTTTCGAACACGCGCACGAGCGCTGCGCGAGAACCCTGCGCTGGTGGCCAGTCGAGTGCAAGTTCTTCGTACTTCTCAACCTTGGATGTCATCTTGCCGTCCTTCTCAAGGGACGCGATGCCATTCACAAGTCCCGCAACTTGCGCAGTGCTCGCGAGGTACCCGCCGCTTGTTTCCACGCGCCAAAGACCATCGGCTGCGCGAACAAGCACGATCTTTTTACTCTCGCGATCAAGTTCGATCCGCGTGATCTGATCAGTGTGTGCAGCAAGTCCAACCGCGAATGCACCCGTGGAATCACTGCGCGCAGTGACGCCACCGATCGTCATCACCCACGCGACCGCAGCCAAGAGCAGCACCACCACGCTGACAACCGTAATCTTCCCTTTCATGACTGTTCTCCCATCGCAATGCGAATTCGTTGTCGACGCCAGCGCAGCAGCGACCAAGTAGTGAGGACGATTGCAACCGCTGCTGGCCACACGATCACGTGCAAGAGCATGAGTCGTCGACCAAGTTGAACGATCTCTTCGCGCATGGAGTATTGCACATCGCGCAATTCTCGCTTCGCGTCAATCACCTTGGTTTCAAGTGATTTCATCTCTGCTGCTTGCTCAGGCGACAATGAAATGACGCCGCCTGGCGCCAACTCCACATCATCTCCCTTGCGACGCTGCAAATCCGCGATCTTGAACTCCGTCTTCTGAATGTCTGTGCGAAGCGCTTCTTCACGCTTGAGAAATCGCGCCTCGGCATCCTTGCGAATGCGTTCCACGCGCGTGAATGGACGACGGAAATCGCCGCGCGCGCGAAGTCCACCGAGCGCTGAGGAGCCACCCATCTGCTCAATCATGTTCACGACAAGTGCACCGTTATCCGCGATCGTTTGAATTCCATTCTGCGACGCGCGCACCCACGTTCGATCTTCCAGCAAGTCTGCGTCGGAAACCACCAACAGATTCGCGTCGCCCTTTGGATACGCGCCCGACGCGTCAGCGAACATACTTTGAAACGGGCCACGCACGCGCGCGACGAGCGTGCGGGCAAGATCATCGCCCTTAAAGTCGCGAATCAATTGATCGGCTTTGCCGAAGTAGCCGAGTTTCAGCGATTGAAGAAGTTGTGAGTCCTTCGTGGTCGCGAGGATGGTCGTAGCTGTTGTCGATGCGCCCGCGATCACTTCGATCGAACCAGCACTCATGATGTTCACGGTGGAGAGCGGCGCGGTCACCGGATCTTCCGTCGATAAATTCTCTTTGCGCAACGAGAGCCACACGGGATAATCGAGATCCATCACTTGCCCGGTCGGCGTGGTGGTTTGAATTCTCGTCGATGTCCCGCGATCCGCGACAACAAGATGGCCGCCCGCAGATGTGTCGAGTGGAATCTGCAATCCCCATGAAGCAAGCATGACATCGATGTCGAAGTCAGTGCCGCGACCGGTCTCGCCAAACTTCTCTGCGCTCGGATCCGACTCGCACCATGGATCGACGAAGACAATCGTCGGCTTACCGCTGCGCACCCACGCGTCAATCGCGCGGAGTGTGCCTTCGGAAAGTTTTCGCGGCTGAATGACCAAAAGCACGCCAAGATCCGCAGGAATCTCGATTGCATCTTTCGGCACTGCGACGAAGTCGAAGAGTTGCTTGAGTTGCCGCGTGAGCAGTGGTTCTCCTGCTTGCTCAGGTTTGCTCGGATCGCCGCGCATCTCTGGAAGCGTGGAGAGCCAACCGATTTTCGACTTCGCATCGCGACCGACCGCAAGAATGCGGCGCGCGAGTTCGTACTCAAGGAATGGCTCTTGATCAGGCGCGAGATATGGAATAACTTCGGTGCGATCGGTTGAACTTCGCACGATGAGCCCGAGCGTGAGCGTGCGTCCAACGCCGCCAGCATTGAGTGGCGCGAGACCGCTCGCGCGCGCCGTTTCCTCTTGCTCGGAGAAGGGCTGCGGATCAACTTCGACTAACTCCAACTTACCCTCAGACTCTGCGCAGACTTCAGAGAGAAACTCGCGCACGCGCTGTGCGTACGAACGAAGCTCGGGCGAGTCCGCGCCTTGTTCGGCCGTCCAATACAACTCCAACCGCACGGGCTCGTCGAGCTGTTCCGCAAGTTGCGTGAGTCCAGGCGAGACGCTGTAGAGCTGCTCTTGCGTGAGATCGAGTCGAGCAGAGCGCAACACCGACCAGAGCACGACGTTGACGGCTGCGAAGCCAATTGCAGCAGCGAAGACTGCGAAGAGTGTGAATGTCCGTTTATCAGAGCGAGCCATGGAGAATCTCTATGCGGAAATGCGATGCGACGAATCAGTCGCTCTTCTTCCAATCAATCACCGCGACGTTGAGCCAAAGGAAGATCGAGATACCAAGCGTGAAGTACAACACGTCGCGCAGATCGACAACGCCGCGCATGAGTCCATCGAAGTGCGTGAGCGCACTTGTCGACGCGAGTGCTTCAATGACGCCACGCGGCGCGAAGGATGCGACGACATCGAGAGCCGCTGGATAGCCGAGCAACATGATGATGAAGAGCAGCGCAACGCTGAGCACGAACGCGATCACTTGATTCTTCGTCCACGCGCTGATGAGTGAGCCCACCGAGAGCATGAACCCCGCAAGTAAGATCGTCGCGAGATATCCAGTGCAGAGCGTGCCGTGATCGGGGTCGCCTAGCCACGCGAGTGTGCCCCACAACGGCAGCGTCAACGCGATGGCAACCGTCGCGAATGCCCACGCGGCGAGAAACTTTCCGACCACGAGATCCGCGAGCGCGAAGGGAAGCGTCACGAGCAGTTCGATCGTTCCCGTGCGACGCTCTTCCGCCCAGAGTCGCATGGAAATTGCGGGAAGAATCAGCAAGAAGAGCCACGGCACGAACTGGAAGAACGGACGCAAGTCTGCTTGGTTCCGTTCGTACAGCGATCCGATGTTGAACGTGAAGAGTCCCGCGAGGAAGAGGAAAATCACGAGGAACACCGCAGCAAGCGGCGTGGCGAAGTACGCGCGGAACTCTCGCGCGAAGATCACATAGATGCGCGCGGCGCGTGTTGTTGTCGGTGCGCTCATCGGCGTGCTCCCTTCGCGTGCTTTGCATGCAGAGTCGCGCGGTCGCCCGTCGTCAACATGCGGAAGACATGATCCATGCGATTCTTCGTGATGTGGGCTGGCGCCTTCGACTCCATCTCCGCAGGCGTGCCGTCAAACACGACGCTTCCATGATTGATCACCATCGCACGCGTGCAGACTGCTTCAACTTCTTCGAGAATGTGCGTGGAGAGCACAACGGCGCGATCCTTGCCGAGATCACGAATCAACTCGCGCACTTCATGTTTCTGATTCGGATCAAGTCCATCGGTCGGCTCATCGAGAATGAGAATGCGCGGATCGTGCATCAATGCTTGTGCTAATCCTGTGCGGCGCTTGTAACCCTTCGAGAGTGTTTCGAAACTCTTGCGACGCACACCTTGCAAGTGCACGCGCTCGATGACGCCCTCCACACGATCACGCGCTTCACTGCCGGAATAGCCGCGCGCAGCTGCCACGAATGCGAGAAACTCCTCGACCGTCATTTCGGGATACGCAGGCGCGCCTTCCGGGAGATATCCAAATGTGCGCTTGGCTTCGATCGGATGCGTGAGAAGATTCACGCCGCACAAAGTGATCGTGCCCGCGGTTGGTTCGAGATAACCGGTCACCATGCGCATCGACGTGCTCTTGCCTGCACCGTTGGGCCCGAGGAAGCCGAGCACTTCGCCCGCCTTCACGCGCAAGTCAATGCCGCGCACCGCGTAGGTCGTACCGAATCGCTTTTGCAATCCGGTTGCGACGAGCAGTTCACCCGCTGCAACGTGAGTTGTTGTACCTGTGTCTTTCGCCATACGTCGTGCCTACTTCAATCCAAGGGAGTCCCCTAGATTACCGCGCAGCCGATCGTGTTGCGCGCACACCAACAGTAAACCCAACAATGCCGATAGCCGTCAGAATTGCGAGTGGAAGAAGTTGATCACTGAGATTTGAGCCGCGCCAGAACGGACCTTCGATCGCAGAGACCGCCCAACGAAACGGACTCGCCATACTCACGCTCTTGAAGAACGGCGGCATGAGGAAGAGTGGAATCGTTCCTCCGCCGATCATCGCGAGTAAGAGCAATGCGCCGCGCCCCGCACCTTGTGCTTGCGCTTCCGTTCGACACGCGCCCGCGATCAACATCGACAGTCCGCTGAATGCAAATGCTGTTGCGACAAACGCGACGCACAGCATGAAGGGTTGTTCTACTGTTGATCCGAACGCGACGATGGCGAGCCCAAGCAATAACACTTGCACGAGCAGCGCCGTGATGAAACACGCGAGCCCCTTTCCTGCAAGTAATTGACTGCGTGTGATGGGCGCAAGTCGAAGTCGATCCAGTGTTCCGCGCATGCGCTCAGCAACAAGCGATGTCGCGAAGGCCATCACGCAACCTGCAAGTCCCCACACGATGCCTTGTGGGAAACTCACGTCGAACGCGTTGCGCGGACCGCCCTTCTTTGCGGGCAACTCTTGAATCGTGATCGCGACGGGCGACCATCCTGCGACGCCGCTGCCAGACGCTTCGCCATCCGCGGGCGCGGCATCCGTGATGAGCGACTTCGAAAGCGAGTCGCCCGCCGCGATGAGTGCACTCGCAGCGAGTTTCTGTCCAGGCGTGAGGCTCGAAGATTGCGCGACCGACGTTCGCGCGGTTGACGCGAACTGCGTCATCGCATCGCCATCGGAGAACAGTTTTGGAAACTGACGAAACGCCAACTCATTCAACTTCCCTTGAATGAGGCCGACCTCCGCTCGACGCGATGGATCCACGATCGCTTCGATCGGAATGCCGCCGCCACCGCCGAAGAGATTGCCTATGCCATCTTGCATCGATGCGGGAAGAATCACTGCAGCGGTCACCTTGCCCGCACGCACGAGATCGGTTGCGAGTGCGCGTGTTTGCACACTCACCACCTCAAACGCAACGTCCGCCTGAAGATCGCCCGCGATGCCTGCAGCAAGTTTCGAATCGCTCTCCACCACGAGCGCAACTTCAATCTTGCTCCCGCCATCAGATCCGCCGCCGAAGATGAAGCCGAAGAATGTCGCGAGGATCATCGGAAACAAAAACGTGAAAAACATTTCGCCCTTGTCGCGGAACATCAATCGTAAATCTTTGCGCGTGATAGCAAGAATCGCACTCATTCGCGAAGACTCCGTCCGGTGAGATTCAGGAAGACCGACTCAAGATCAGGTTGTTCGATGCGCAAGCCTGTGGCTCCGCCGATTGCGAGTTGACGCGCAACTTCAGCAGCTGGATCCACTGTGACGACGCGTTCATCAACGCCACTGCGGGTGACGGTCACTGCAGACGATCCGCCGTGACGCGCGATGAGTTCGCGCGGCGACCCAACATCAAGCATCTTGCCGTGATCGACAATGCCCACGCGATGGCAGATCTTCGCCGCCTCTTCCATGTAGTGGGTGGTGTAGACGATGGTCTTGCCTTGTGCTGAAAGTTCACGCACGAGTTCGAGGATGCGATTGCGACTCTGCGGATCCACACCAGCGGTCGGCTCATCGAGTAGAAGAAGCTTCGGATCATGCACGAGTGCAGCGGCGAGATTCAATCGTCGCTTCATTCCGCCTGAGAATGTCGACACTCGACTCGTTGCGCGTGTGTCGAGTTCGACGAGATTCAAAAGTTCGTCGACGCGTTTACCCGCATGCTCCACCCCGTAGAGCGCGGCGTAGAACAAGAGATTTTCGCGCGCGGTCAGCTCTGCGTAGAGCGTGATCTCTTGCGGCGCGAGACCGATGCTTCGCCGAACAGATGGTTGCGAGGGTGACCCTTGACCGAGCAGATTGACCTCACCGCTTGTGGGCGCGACTAATCCAGTCGCAATCGCGATGGTGGTGGACTTGCCCGCGCCGTTGGGTCCGAGCAATCCAAAGATCTCGCCTTGCTGCACATCAAGCGTGAGATCCTGCACCGCGATGGTGGAGCCAAAGGACTTGCGTATGTTGCGAAGTGCGAGCATGGAGTGCTGCACAGCGTACTCAGTCTGTTGCGATGGATATGCGTGCGAGCAGGCGTTCATCCGATACGCTCATCACTCGATGCAGCCACTCATGAGCCTCGCGTTTTGTGTCTTTGCCGTTGCGCAAGTTCCACCCGCGACGAGTGAACCTGTCGGCAAGATTTCCGCCAACTGCTACTACACGCCTGCGAACCAACGGCTCACGCCCCACGGCGTGCAAGTCGAACTGCCGGGCATGCGACCGCAAGTCATCGCGCTGAGTCCAGACGGCAAACGGCTTGTCACAGCGGGAAAAACTGCTGAGCTCGTGGTGATCGATCCCAACACTGGTGCAGTGATGCAACGCGTTGCGCTTCCTTCTGAAGCTGAATATCCATCGCGTCCTAGCGAATCGTCGCCGCGACTCTTGAATCCTGACAAAGACGGGCAGGTCAGTTTCACGGGGCTCATCTTCTCGCCTGATGGCACACGCATCTATCTCTCGAATGTAAATGGCTCTATCAAAGTCTTCAGCGTCGCGGCGGTGGAAGGCGTAGTGGGACTTCACTCCATTCCTCTTCCGAACGCGTATGCGCCGCGACGCGAAGAGGAAATCCCCGCAGGACTCGCGATCTCGGCGGATGGCGCGAAGTTGTATGTGTGTGGCAATCTCTCGAACCAGTTGTTCGAACTCGCGACGAGTGATGGCTCAGTCTTGCGCAAGTGGGATGTTGGTGTTGCGCCATTCGATGTCGTGCTTGTCGGCGCGAACGCATACGTGAGTAACTGGGGAGGACGGCGGCCGAGTGAAGATGATCGCACTGGTCCCGCTGGTCGCGGCACGCTTGTGCGCGTCGATGCTGTTCGCCACATCGCGAGCGAAGGATCTGTGAGCGTGATTGATCTCGATGGAACAAGTACGCCGTCAGAAATGGTGCTGGGCAAACATGCGAGTGCGATGGCGCTTTCACCGGATCATCGATGGCTCGTGATCGCGAACACCGCGGATGACACACTCAGTGTCCTCGACACACAGACGCAACAACTCGTGGAAACAATCTGGGCGCGACAAAGTCCATCGGATCTCTTCGGCGCGCAGCCAAACGCGCTTGCGTTCTCGCGAGATGGAGAGACGCTCTATGTATGTAACGGCGGACACAACGCGATCGGCGTGATTGACTTCGAGATTGGTGCATCAACGTTGCGCGGGCTTATTCCCGTCGGCTGGTTTCCTGGAGCGATTACTGTCGCAATGCGCGAAGGTCGTGAGACGCTCTGTGTTGCGAACATCAAAGGCATCGGCTCGACTAAACAGTTTGCAGAAGGCCAGAAGGTGGAGTTGCAATCACGCCAGTACTTCGGTTCGTTGTCGTTGCTTCCTGTGCCGAGCAGCGACGAACTTCTCCCGCTCTCACAAATCGCGCTCGACAACATGCGCTACGGACTTCTCGCAACTGCCGCGCTCCCGCCGAGACCTGCGCAACTTGCGTGCGCAGTGCCCGAGCGCGTGGGTGAGCCGAGTGTGTTCAATCATGTCGTCTACATCATTCGTGAGAATCGAACCTACGACCAAGTGTTCGGCGACATCGCGAAAGGCAATGGGGATGCATCGCTGTGCATCTTTGGGAAAGACGTCACGCCCAACCTTCACAAACTCGTGGACGACTTTGTGCTCCTCGACAACACGTACTGCTCAGGCATTCTCAGCGCCGACGGCCATCAATGGGCGGATGCAGGGATCGTCACGGATTATGTCGAGCGATCGTTCGCGGGATTCCCACGCAGTTACCCCGATGGCATGGAACTCGATGGCGCAGATGCGCTCGCGTATTCACCTGCAGGATTCATCTGGGACAACGCACTCGCACACAACAAGACGCTCCGTGTGTTTGGTGAGTTTGCGATCACGAGTAAGCATTGGAAAGATCGCACACGCAAGGACAAGATCACGGCGCGCGATTGCTGGACGGATTTCAAGACTGGCGATGGTGCGATCGTCGCGGTGAGCGCTCCATCGATCGAATCACTCCGCCCGTACCTCAGCACGACGGCGCCCGGTTGGGACATGGACATTCCTGATGTGTGGCGCGCGAAGGAATTCATCAAGGAACTCCGAGGATTTGAAGCAGCCGACTCTATGCCAAACTTCATCGTGATCTGTCTTCCCAATGATCACACGAGTGGAACAGGCTCGGGTGCACCGACTCCAGCAGCGCAAGTTGCCGACAACGATCTCGCGTTCGGACAGATTGTCGAAGCGCTCAGTCACAGCAAGTTCTGGAAGGACACCTGCATCTTCTCAATTGAAGATGATCCTCAAGCGGGATGGGATCATGTGAGTGGATACCGAACCACTGCGTTGGTGATCAGTCCGTACACGAAGCGCGGCGCGGTGGTGAGTACGCAGTACAACCAAACGAGTTTGCTTCGCACGATGGAGTTGATGTTGGGCTTGCCGCCGATGAATCAGTTCGACGCAACCGCGACGCCGATGCGTGAATGCTTTACGACCGTCGCGGACTTCACGCCCTACTCCGCGCTCCCAAACAATATTCCGCTCGATCAAATGAACCCAGATCCAAAGTCGATCAGCGACGCACTGCTGCGCGAACACGCTGTGTTGTCCGCGCAACTTCCGCTCGACAAGATCGATCAGTGTCCCGAGGATCTCTTCAATCGAATTCTCTGGCATGCGATGAAGGGTTCAGCTGCGGCGTATCCCGAATGGGCCGTGACAGCAGGCGTTGATGATGATGATGATGAGGACGAAGCAACATCAACACAGTGATGCGATCCCCGCTCACGCAGCGCCGACTTGAATCCACGACTGCAGCAGACTCGCGAGTCCGAGGAACACGAAGAAACTCACGGAGTCGGTGACCATCGTGAGGAAGATCGTCGATGCAGTCGCAGGATCTGCGCCCATGCGCCGCACGATGAGTGGCAACGACGCGCCGACTGTTGTACCGATCGTGAGCGCGACCGGCATCGAGATTCCAACGATGAGGCCGAGACGCCAACCCTGCGACGCTGGATGCAGGAAGTGCTCGAGAATGCCTACCGCGGTTCCAACAAGCACGCCGCACAGCAACCCATTCACCGCGCCGACCATCGCTTCGCGGCGCACGATCGTCAACGCTGCGCCCGGTCGAACTTCATCGAGCACGATGCCGCGAAGTGTGACCGCGAGCGATTGCTGTCCAGCGTTGCCGGATTGATTCGCGATGAGCGGCATGATGACGGCGAGAATCGCGATCGATCCGATGAGATCGTCAAACTGAAACACCACCGTCGCGGCAATCGAACTCGTGAGAAGATTCAGAACGAGCCACGGGAAGCGTCCACGAAGTTTCTCCGCCACCGATGAGAACACCGCCTCTTCGCTGCCCGCACCGACCATCTTCTGCGCGTCTTCCGTGCTCTCTTGACGAATGATGTCGACAACGTCATCGACCGTGATGACGCCGAGCAATCGATCCGTCGCATCCACGACAGGCAGCACGAGGTAATCGTATTTTTCAAACTCGCGCGCGACATCTTCCTTCGCAAGTTCATGCGGCACTGCGTCAACAGGCCGATCGCACACATCGATGACTTTTTGCGCCGCTTCCGCAAGCAGCAATCGTTTCATCGTCACGCGACCCTGCAGACGACCGCGCCAGTCGACGACGAACACATACACCCATTCTTCTTCCGTGTCCGCACGACGAATCGCTTCGACCGCTTGCGCCACCGTCATCGTGTCGCGCACAGCGAGATAGTCGGTCGTCATCATGCCGCCCGCCGACTCTTCGTCGAACGAGAGCAGTTCGCGCATCTTCACCGCTTCTACTTTGCCAAGCGTGCCAAGCAAGCGATCGCGATAGTCATCCGGAAGGTTCTGCAGAAGATCCGTCGCGTCATCGGGTGCCATCTCTTCGATGAGTTTTCCCGCGTAACTCGGATCCTCTTCAATCAAATCTTCAAGCACGCTCACCGCCAGCGACGGATGCATATGTGCGAGCGCTTCTGCAGCACTCTCCGTCTCCATCTCTTCGATGACTTCCGCAGCTTGCACGGTGCCAAGCCCTTCAAGCGTGTCCGCAGCATCAGGCGCTTCCTGTGCTTCAACCGCGTCAGCAAAGATCGGCACGTCGATGGATTTTGCGAGCAACGCCGTGACGCGATCGTCTTCTTCCGTCGCCTCTTGCGGGTTTTCAACTGGACTATCGGCTGCTTCTTGCGCGGTCAACGGCTCCATCGGTGTCAACAGCGATGCTGGACCAACCGGTTCGTCGTTGTCAGATTGTGCGACTCGTCCTCGCGGCACAGTGCGAGTGTAGTATCAAACTTCGATGCACTCTGCTGCTGCCCCAATCCTTATTGAGCATGCGGATGATCCGCGCCTCGATGCCTTCCGCGCGGTGCGTGATCGCGACCTCCTCGCTCGCGAGGGGAAGGACGCGCGCGCAGGACGATTTCTCGCGGAGTCGCCGTTGGTTGTCGATCGCATTCTCGCGCGCACCCCGTGTGTTGAAGCGCTCCTCTCGGACGAAATTCACGCCGCGCACTTCGCAGCGATCTCGTCCAATGCGCCCGTGTATATGGGCTCTCGTGCACTCATTGATGCAGTCACGGGATTCCCGTTTCATCGTGGCGTCATCGCATGCTGTCGTCGACCAGACCCTGCAACGCTCACGCTTGATCGCGTGATGCCAACGCATCGAGGTTCCCTCACGGTGCTTCTTATTGATGGCGTAAACAACATCGACAACATGGGGCAGCTCTACCGGAACGCCGCCGCATTTGGCGTGGACCTCGTCGTGCTCAGCCCCAATTGCCATGATCATCTCTATCGAAAAATCCTGCGGGTTTCCATCGGCTACTCCGCCACGATCCCCACGGTTATGAGCAGCGACTGGGAGGCTGACCTCATTCGCCTTCGCGACGAGTTTGGGCTCATGCTCGTTGCCGCAGACGCTGGTGATGATTCGGTGTCCCTCGAGAGCGTGACTCCAAGTCCGCGTATGGGAATCATCATGGGGAACGAGTTTGACGGCATTTCTGCCGCATCGCGTCGAACCGCGCACGCCATCGTTCGTATTCGTATGTCTGAAGGAGTGGATAGCCTCAATGTCGCAACTGCGTCAGCAATTTGTCTCCATCGACTCAACGCCGCGCAACTGCGCTAGGCTCTGTGCGACGAACCCCTCTATGACGCCTGCTTCAGATGCCACAACCTCTCGATCGACCGCACTCGATCAACGATTCTCGTTGCCGTTCCTGCATCGCGTTCGATTCACGCACGATGTCGCTGCGCTGACGAACACAACGCTTGCTGATGTGTTCTGTGATGACGCCGCTGCACCCACACGAAGAGCGGTGCTCGTGATGGACTCTGGGCTTCATGCTGCAACGCCAACGCTTGCGCAAGCGCTCGTGCAGTACTCCGAAGCCCACGCGTCCTCGATGCCAACACTCAGCGAAGTGCTCGTTGTGCCAGGCGGCGAACAATCGAAGTGCGGCATGCACACCGTGGAGCAAGTGCTCGCGCTCATTGAACGCGCGAAGATTTGTCGCAAGTCGACGGTGGTGGTTGCTGGCGGTGGCGCGGTGCTCGATGCAGCTGGGTTTGCGGCGGCGATTGCGCATCGCAGCGTGCGACTCATTCGACTTCCGTCCACCACGCTCGCGCAAGACGATGGCGCGATGGGCGTGAAGAATGGCATCAACGCGTTCGGCAAGAAAAACTTCACTGGTGCATTCGCGGTGCCGTGGGCGGTCATCTGCGATCAAGCATTGTTGAAGACTCTTCCCATCGAAGTCTTCCGCGCGGGCTTCAGTGAAGCAGTCAAGATCGCACTGCTCAAGGATCCAAAGTTCTTCGCAGAAATCGCTGCGAGCGCGACTCGCATTGCCGCGCACGACCTCGCAGCCGCGCAGCCCATCATTCAACGCTCTGCCGCGCTGCATGTCGAACACATCGCGCAAGGCGGTGATCCATTTGAACTTGATGAAGCGCGCCCGCTCGACTTCGGGCACTGGGCCGCGCATCGACTCGAAGCGCTCAGCGCGTATGCGATCTCGCATGGCGATGCGGTCGCGGTAGGGCTGCTCATCGATTGCCGCTATTCGATGCTGAAGGGCTGGCTGGACGCATCTGCATTCGAACAGATCCGCAACGTCCTCGCTGACCTGCGCCTGCCGCACTCGCACCCACTGCTGGCGAATCCTGACGCGATCCTCGAAGGCATCGAGCAATTCCGCGAGCACCTTGGCGGAAGTCTCACGATCACCATGCTTCGACGCATTGGCGAAGGTATGGAAGTCCACGAGATTGATCTGGTTCTCATGCGACGTGCGATCTTGCAAACGAGCACGGCGTAGCGTGGTCATCCGCAGACGGCGCACCTTATGATGACGGGCTATGGCCCACGCACCGACGCCGCTCTCCAAACGCGCGCTCATCGACCGCTCTTATCTTGAGCATCGCGCGAAGGTGCTTGATCTCGCTTCGTTTCTCGATCGCATTGATCGCGCGTCAGGGGAAGGCGCTGATGATTTCCGCATGCGCGCATTTGAATCATGTTGTGCACTGCTCATCGATGGTCAACCGAATCGCGCGCAGCGCATTCTCGAACTGCTCTCCGATCATTCCACCGAACCAATCGCGCGCGCAGGAACCAAAGGCGCAACCGGCGCAGTGCCTCCATCTTCAGGCGGGGCGCGCTGATGTATATCGATCCACATATTCACATGGTGAGTCGCACCACCGACGACTACCAACGCATGGCGCTCGCCGGATGTGTTGCGATTACGGAGCCAGCATTTTGGCCGGGCTACGATCGATCGTCGCCCGAAGGATTTCAAGACTACTTCCGGCAACTCACCGACTTCGAGCCCAAGCGCGCCGCGCAGTACGGCATTCGACATCACACCTGGCTCTGCATCAATCCGAAGGAAGCGGAAGATCCCGTCTTCGCGCGCGAAGTCATCGCGCTCATCCCACAATTTCTCGATTGTCCGAGCGTGCTCGGCATCGGCGAGATTGGACTCAATAAAAATTCGCGCAACGAGATGGAGATCCTCGAAGCGCATCTCGAACTTGCAGCCTCGCGCGACTTGATGGTGCTCGTGCACACGCCACATCTTGAGGACAAACTCAAAGGGACGCGCCTCATCATGGATGCGATCAAGAACCAAGCGAAGCTCGATCCTTCGCGCGTGCTCATTGATCATGTGGAAGAGCACACGGTGGGCATCGTGCTCGAACGCGGGTTCTGGGCAGGCATGACGCTCTATCCCGATACGAAGTGCACACCACAGCGCGCTGTCGACATTTTCGAGATGCATGGCACCGAACGATTGTGGATGAATTCAGCGGGTGATTGGGGACAGAGCGATCCGCTGGCTGTTCCGAAGGCGCAACTCGAGATGCGCGCGCGTGGTCACGACGAAGCAGCGGTGCGCAAAGTCAGTTTCGACAACCCACTCGCGTTCCTCTCGCAGTCTGGTCGATTCAAAGTCTCGTGAATATGGAAACCCCACACCCCCGCCGCGCACTCGCGCTTGTTGCGATGACTGGATCATTGTCGATGATCATGCTCGACGTGACAGTGATGGGCGTGGCGTTGCCGAGTGTGCGTGAATCGCTGCACATGAGTGCGTCGCAAACGCAGTGGGCGATCAACAGTTATGTGCTCGCACTCGCAAGTGCAGTCGCGTTCCTCGGCAAGATCGGCGATGTCATTGGTCGAACACGCGCGTTCCTCGGTGGTGTCGTGCTCTTCGCTCTCGCATCAGCAATGGTCGGCGCGGCACCCAATGCAGAAACGCTCATTCTCTGGCGCGTGATACAAGGCTTCGGCGCGGCGCTCATGCAACCAGCATCTGCGGCGATGGTGACGAGCTTGTATCGCGATGGTGAACGCGGACGAGCGATGGGAATCTATGTTGGCATCTCGATGTCGTTTCTCGCGATCGGACCAGTGCTCGGCGGAATCATCGTGGAATCGTTGAGTTGGCGGTGGTGCTTCTATCTCAATCTCCCGATCGCGATCTGCGCAATCGCACTCACAATCGCTGCGAATCCGCCGAAATTTCCACGACAAACGTTGTCGATCGACATCGTCGGCGCGCTGTTGCTTTTCTTAGGACTTCCATCCTTCGTCGCTGGCGTGCAACTCTCCTCCACGCGTGGATGGAATGATGCACTCGTGGCTCCGATGGTGCTTGGTGGCGGCGCGCTCGCGCTCGCGTTCCTCTGGTGGGAACTTCGACATCCCACGCCGCTCATTCGCATCAGCCTCCTGCGTGATCGAGGATTCCTCGCGAGTGCGCTCGTGCTGCTCGTCGTGCAGTTCGCGATGACGGGGTTGATCATTCAACAATCGCTCTATGCACAAACCGTGCTCGGATTTTCTCCCGTGATGGCTGGCGCATCGTTGATGCCCATGATGATTCCGATTCTGTTAGTCGTGCCTCGCGCTGGAAAGTGGTACGACAAAGTTGGCGTTCGTATTCCGTCGATCATCGGACTTGCGCTCGCGTCTGTCGGCATGGCAACGATGACCGTTGGCTTGTGGTTCCGTATCTATGGCGTGCTTGCGGTGGGTATGGCGCTCTTTGGCGCAGGCATTGGACTTGCGATGAGCCCAACAAACACCGATGCACTCGCGCGTGTGAGCATTGCTCAACGCGGCGAAGCGAGTGGCGTGATTCAAACATTCCGTCAAGTCGGTGGAACAACTGGGCTCGCGATCCTCATGACTGTCTCTGTGCTCGCGATGCGAATGAGCACGCTTCCTGCTGACATCGCGCAAGACCCCGCGCTCGCTGAACGTGTGATCCTCGCTGCGCAAGGTGATGATGTTGCGCTTAAATCACTCAGCGAGCCCGCGCGCAGTGTCGCGACTGATCTCTTGGTCCATGGCACTGCGCTGAGTGGAGTCGTCGCAACCTGCTGCTGTCTGCTTGCACTCTTCTTCTCCTTTCTGTGGAGCCAACCGCCACAGTCACGAACTCCCGAAGCATCGAACTGAGGAATCAATTTGTCTCGACCCTTCATTGGACTTACTGCAGACTTCGTCGATGGATACGCGCGTTTACGGCGCACCTATCTCGATGTTGTGGAAGCAGCGGGCGGCATCCCCATCATTCTTCCACCCAAGCACGAACTTCGTCGCGAGATGCTCGATCGTATGGACGGCATCATTCTCACCGGCGGCGATGACATCGATGTCTCGCAGTTCGGCATCGCGCTCCATGCGAAAGCGCAGTGCATGGCGTCGGAGCGACAAGCCTCAGAATTCGCGCTGCTCCGTGAACTCGATGCGCGTCCTGAGATTCCCGTGCTTGGCATTTGCCTCGGCATGCAAATGATGGGAGTGCATCGCGGTGCGGTGCTCATCCAACACCTCGCAGATGTGTTGCCTCACGCGGATCGACATGGCAACGACGCGATTCACGATGTGGAGTCAGACGCAAGCATCGCACTTGGTTCTGGCGCCGTGAGAAGTTGGCATCACCAAGCACTCGCGGACGCAAAGGGCTTTGAAATCGTCTCGCGCTCGGACGACGGCGTCATCGAAGGGATCCTCGACAGTAATCGACGCTTCTACCTCGGTGTGCAATGGCATCCAGAGCGCACCGAAACTGTGGCGACTGGCCTTGATGTTGTGCGCTTACTTGTGACTGCATCGCGCTAGCGACTCTGTCACAATGATCGCGTGACTGCGCCACTCTCCAAACCTCTCGCACGACTCGCATACTGCACGAATGTGCATCCAGGTGAGACGCTCTCGCGTTCACTCGCGATGCTTGAGCAGCATGCCGCGCGCGTGCGTGCGTTTCTTGTGCCGAATGGAATGCTTGGGCTCGGGCTGTGGCTCTCGGCAACAAGTGCGCAGGAAGTTCTCGCAGACGAGGATGGCGTCAAGCGACTTCGCGCATGGATGGATGAGCGAGGCTTTGAAGTGCTCACGCTCAATGGATTTCCCTACGGCGACTTCCATCAGGCTGTTGTAAAAACCGCGGTATACAAACCGAACTGGACCGAACCCGAGCGGCTTGCGTACACCATAAATCTTTCGCGCGTTCTCGCGGGACTGCTTCCCGATCGCTGCTCCACCGGATCGATCTCAACGCTCCCGCTCGGATGGCGCGCGGACTTCGCGCAAACAGGCGTTGCTGCGAGCATGAACATCGCCGCTGCGCAACTTCGTACTGCTGCATCGGCGCTTGCGCAGCTCGAAAACGCGACGGGAAAACGAGTCACGCTCGATCTTGAACCAGAGCCTGGCTGCGCGCTCGATCTCGCAGTGCACATCGGTGAATTTTTTACGCAACACTTTCCCGACGAATCCACGCGGCGACATCTCGGCGTCTGTCACGATGTCTGCCACAGCGCGGTGATGTTTGAACCGCAAGACGAAGCATTCGCGTGCTACGCGTCGCACGGCGTGCGTGTTGGCAAAGTGCAGATCTCAAGCGCGCTCGGATGCAATGGAGCGCCGAAAGAACTCGCGGAACTCGCGCAGTTTGCGGAAGGTCGATACCTCCACCAAACTGCGGTGCTCACCGGAAGCGGCACACCAAAACTCTACGACGACCTCGATGCCGCACTCGATGAAAACTTAGACGGACTCTGGCGCACGCACTTCCATGTGCCGGTGTTCCTTGATGACATCGGCCGACTACACACCACCTCACGCGAGATTCCGCCCGCACTGCTTGCTGCATCCAAAGTCGATCCACCAATCTTCGAAGTCGAGACCTACGCATGGAGCGTGCTTCCGCCGCACCTTCGCGAGCACGATCTCTCGGGCGGCATCGCGAAAGAACTTCTTTGGGCGCGCGCTGCGCTGCAGCGTGCGGGCTATGAGGTAGAGCGTTGACGTTGCTCTTCGCGTGGCTGCGGCTGGCGCGCATTTCGAACTTGCCGACAGTGCTCTCGAATGCGTTTGCGGGCGCGGTGCTTGGGCTGCTCTTTCAAGACGCATCCGTCGCACAACTCGCGAGCCCCTCGTTGATGTGGGTTGCGATCGCGATCCCCTGCATCATCTACTGCGCGGGAATGATCCTCAACGATGCATTCGATGCGTCCATCGACGCACAGGAGCGCCCTACTCGTCCGATTCCAAGTAAGCAGATCTCGCAGCGGGCTGCGTTTGTGGTCGGCATCGGATTTCTACTTCTCGCGCTTGCTCTTGCGGCATTCACACAACACGCGCTCGTCGTCGGCGCGACAGCCGCGCTGATTGCAGCCGTGCTGATCTATGACACAGTTCACACAAAGAGTGCGAACAGCGTGCTGCTCCTCGCGCTCTGCCGCGCGCTCGCTTCATTCATTCCGATGCTCGCGTGTGCTGGCGCGAGCAGCGTCGATCTCTTCAGCAGCCGCATGCTCGCACTCCCACTCGCACTTGCCGCATGGACGCTCGGACTTTCGTTGCTTGCGCGAAGCGAAGCAGATGCAACGAAACGAATCCTGAAGCCTCACACGATCGGCTTTCTCATCGGATGCCTTGCGCTCATGGACGCCATCGCGCTGACCCTCTGCGGCGAAACCCTCCTCGCACTCGTCTGCGCAGGACTCTTTGTTCTCGCACGATTGCTCGCACGAACCATCGCCGCATCCTGAAGGCGTTATCTTTGACACAACCTGTGCAGCGAGTCGCGCTCATCAACATCGTCGGACTCTCGCCGAACCTCATCGGCGCGCATACGCCTCGACTCAAAGAATTTGCGCGAACCACCGGCGGCGTGCGCACGCTTAAAGCGCCGCTTCCAGCCGTCACATGCACTGCGCAATCCACGATGCTCACAGGACTGCATCCCGATCAACACGGCATCGTCGGCAACGGATGGCATGATCGCACGCTTGGCGAAGTGCATTTCTGGAAACAGTCCAACGCACTCGTCTCTGGCGCGAAAGTCTGGGACACCGCGAAGCAACGCGACGCGAAGTTCACATGCGCGAACGTCTGTTGGTGGTACGCGATGCATGCATCCACCGATGTGTGCGTCACGCCTCGACCGCTCTACAAAGCAGATGGACGCAAACTCGAAGATTGCCTCACGCATCCGCCAGCATTACGCGACGAACTGCAGCGCAAGCACGGACAGTTTCCGTTGTTTCGATTCTGGGGTCCGCACGCAGGCATCGTCTCCACTGATTGGATCGCAGCCGCTGCGCTGCATGTCATGCGCGAGTCGAAGCCAACGCTCACGCTCATCTATCTCCCGCACTTGGATTACTGCCTGCAGCGTGTTGGACCAGCGCACGATTCCATCAAGAGTGAACTCCGCGAGATTGATCGCGTCTTCGGCGCGCTGCTCGATCACTGTGCACGCGAGAACATTCGTCCGCTTGTGGTGAGTGAATACGGCATCGTGCCCGTCACAGATGCTGTGTGGATCAACCGCGCGTTGCGGGACGCGGGATTGCTGCAGGTTCGCATGGAAGACGGGCGTGATGTCCTCGATCTGCAAGAGTCCGCGGCATTTGCGGTGGTCGATCATCAAATCGCACATGTTTCGGTGCGAGACGCGTCGCGCATCAGCGATGTCGCGCGCGTGCTTGAAAAGATTCCCGGCATTGCGCGAGTACTGCACGGCGAATCTCGTCGGGCTGCGCATCTTGATCACGCGAGAGCTGGCGACATCGTGTGCCTGAGCGCAGCGGATCGCTGGTTCGCGTACGGATGGTGGCATGATGATCGTCGCGCACCTGATTACGCACGCACTGTCGACATCTTCAAGAAGCCAGGCTACGACCCGTGTGAACTCTTCATCGATCCCGCGCGACCATTCCTCGCGGCGCGCCTCGTCGCAAAACTCG
>QWPV01000089.1 GCA_003671055.1 Planctomycetota bacterium | reverse complement strand
TCGTCACGACGACGAAGGGCGCGAAAGTGCTAGAAATATGGCTGCAATCAGGCATTCCTGAGATTCGATTCGATGCGAATGCTGCCACACCTGCGTTCACAATCGATCACGCGTTTCTTGATGGCATGGACTCCATCACGCTTGTAACGAGTGCTGCAATGTCGAAGCGTCAAATCGGCGCACTCGAAGTAACGGGTGCGACGCTCACGCGACGTCAATCCACCATCAAATCCGCCACTGCACTTCCGAGCGTCGGTGGCAAAGCCATCTACAACCTCGTCCTCGCCTCAGGCGTTCCAGATCATGAACTCGGTTCGCTCCGTATCGGCTTGAAATCCACCGTTGAGGGAAGCGCTGCGCCGATCATCGTGTACGCGCGCGACGTGCTCGATGACGTCCGCTACACCGCAGCTGATGCGCAATTGCGTGCGCTTTGCACCGAGGCGTCCACGCAATTCACAACCTGGTCCCCTGTCTCGAGCAAAGTCGAACTCTTGTTGTTCGCATCGCCGACGACGACGACTCCAGATCGAATCCTCCCACTCACAAAAACGCATCACGGCCTGTGGACGACTACTGTGCAAGGCGATCTTCATCGCACGGCGTACCAGTATCGATTTACCAACTACGGCGTCGCGCGCACCGTTGCGGATATGCACGGCTACGCGGCAACCAGCGACAGTTCCAAGACTGTCGTCGTGGATCTCACGCGGCTGAAACCCGCAAGCGAAAGTAATATAGTTCCACCACGACTCAAGCAGCGCACCGATGAAGTCCTGTACGAGATTCATGTGCGCGACTTCTCCATCCGCAATCCTGCAGCACCTGCGGAACATCGCGGCAACTATCTCGGGCTCCTCGACGGCCGAGTGCGAACAGCAACTGCATCTTCCACGGGCATCGCGCATCTTGAAGATCTCGGCGTCACGGCCGTGCATTTGCTTCCGGTGCAAGATTTCACCGCCCAACTCGACGAATACAACTGGGGCTACTGGACCACACTCTTCAATGTGCCCGAGTCGAATTACTCGACGAATCCCGCAGATCCCGCCAGCGCGGTGCTCGAGTTGCGCACCGCGATCGATGGACTCCATCGCGCGGGGCTTCGCGTCATTCTTGATGTCGTTTACAACCACACGTCCAACGCGAGCATCGATTCTCCGTTCGGCGCAGTCGCACCGTACTACTTCTTCCGCACCACGCAGGATGGTCGCTTGATGAACGACACCGGCGTGGGCAACACGCTCGATGATGGTCGACCGATGATGCGCAAGTACATCATCGATAGCCTGACCTACTGGACACAGCAGTACGATGTCGACGGGTTTCGTTTCGATCTTCTTGGCACTGCAGAACCTGAAACCGTTCGCGCGATCTGCACAGCGATGCTTGGCGTGCGCGATGACCTCACGCTGTATGGCGAACCGTGGACGGGCGGCGGCGAGCCACGATTCGGCAAGGGCGCGCAACGCGGTCTCCCGATTGCGGTGTTCAACGATCACCTTCGCAACGCGATCCGCGGCGACCTCGATGGCACCGCGACTGGCTTCGCATTCGGCGTCGGCGGCGATGCGAAAGCTATTCGCACAGGCGTTGCGGGAGCGATTGATGACTTCGCAACTGAGCCGAGCGAGAGCATTTCGTATGTGAGTGCGCACGACAACCTCACGCTGTGGGACAAGATTGCGAAGTCCCGACCCGATGTGGATGACGCGACGCGGCGTTCGATGCAGCAACTCGCGCTCGGCATCGTGCTCACCAGTCAAGGTCGCGCTTTTCTGCATGGCGGAAGCGATTTCTGTCGTACCAAGGGAGGGGCGCACAACTCTTACAACGCTGGCGATGATGTCAACGCATTTGATTGGGATCGCAAGCAGGCGTTCGAGGGCGTGCACGATTTCGTCGCTGGGCTTATTGCCTTGCGCCGCGCGCATCCCGCGTTTCGGATGGACACGCAAGTAGAAGTGCGAAAGGCACTCACGTTCTTACCACTCAAAGATGTCGTCGCATTCACACTTGACGGCAAGATGGTTGGAGATCGATGGCCGCGCATCTTCGTCGCCTACAACGATGAGCCGGTGCCGCTTGAGATAGAACTTCCGCGCGGTACGTGGAGTGTGGTGGTGGATGCAACACGCGCTGGAATCGACACGCTCAATGATGCGCAAGGCCGCGTCACGCTGCCGCCGTACAGCATGTTTGTCGCTCACACGCGCTGACGATCCGGCACAAGCACTGCCATCACCAAGGGCACGAGCACGATGGTGAAGATCGTTGACACGAGCAGTCCGCCGCCCATCACCGCACCAAGACCACGATAGAGCTCGCTTCCTGCGCCTGGTGCGAACACCAACGGAATCATGCCTGCGACGCTTGTGATCGCGCTCATGAGAATCGGACGCACGCGCGTTCGAACACTCTCCGCGATTGCTGCGCGCAGCGGCAGCGCGCCACCATGCACGACGAGGGGCGCGCCGATGAGACCACGGAACGACGCATCCGATGGAGTCTCGTCCGCAGTGCCTCGTTGGAAGTTGATCGCTTGATGCACAATCAAGATCGCGTTGTTCACCACCACGCCGATGAGAATCACGAAGCCGAGCATCGTGAGCACATCGAGCGACTGCATCGGCATGGTTGGACTCGTGAGACTGATGATGAACAGTGCGAAAAGTGCTGCAAATCCGCCGACTGCAGCCAATGGCACGCTGAACATGATCACAAACGGAAGCAGGAAACTCTGGAAGAGCACCGCCATCACGAGGTAGCACACCAAGAGCGCCATACCCACCGTGCTCGCGACGGTGCCGATGACTGTGCCATCGCCGATGAGTTCCTTGCGCACTGCAGCGAGCGCACTCGCCGTGCCTGCAACATCCGTCACCACGTTTGCTGAAATCACGCCCTCGCTGCGAGCGCTCGCAAGTGCAGCGTGAATCTTCGTCACCGCGTCTTCGAGCGCCATCGTCGGTGGTGGTGTGACTTGCAATCGCACCGACCGCTGCCGATCAATGTGATTGATCTGCACCGGCGCCGTGCCGCGCTCCACACTCGCGAGTTGCCCGACCGAAACGAGTTGTCCTGTCGAAAGCGCCACCGGAACATCCGCGATCGCATCGACGCTCGTCGAACTCTGCGTTTGCGCCGCAGACGCGCTCGCTCGATCGATGAGCACGAGGTCGATCGAATCGCCGCCTGCGTTGTACTCGCCGATCAATGCGCCATCACCTGCCGCTGCGACGCTCAGCGTGACATCTTCAGCGCTCAATCCCGCATCCGCGAGCCGTCGTTGATCAGGTCGCACGCGTACTTCGATGCCTGGCGTTGCAAAGTTCGATGGATCAGGCTGCACGCTGCGTCCGCCGAAGAGCGCCTCGAATCGCGACATCATCGTTGAGGCCGCGGCCTGCACAGTTTCGAGATCATCACCGCGCAAGTCGACTGCAACAGCGCTGCCTGAAGATCCACTCGTTCGAAAGAGCGGTACTTGGAACGCAAATGCATTGGTGCCAGGCAGCACTTCGCTTCGTGTCGCATGACCCAACAGATGTTCGTTGAAACTTGCGCGTGCTGGATCCGAAGCAATGCCGCCGTGGAACATCATGCTTCCGAAACCGACAACGAAATAGTTCGAGAGCGGCGCGGGTTGCACGGTCGGTCCGTACTTGAACATCATCCACGGAACCACCGGCACAGGCGAGAGCGCTGCTTCTGCTGCGGCGCGCGCGGGTGTTCCAATCGCTGGCAAGTTGCGCTCCCAATACGGCGCCACTGTCGTTTCCACGCGTCGCGCGATGTCCTCTTGCGTCGCATTCGACATACCTGGCGGCGGGATGATCAATCCGAACACGAGATTGCGATTGCCCGCGGGCAAGTAATCCGCGGGAGGCATGAGCATGAGACTCCCGACAACGGAGAGCGCAGTCATGCCCAACACAATCGAGAGGCTCACGATCTTGCGACGCGAGACGCGAAAGATCACGCGTGCGATTTGCGTCGCAAACCATTCGCCCAAGCTTGGACGATGGATCAGCGGTAGACCCACATGAGGCATTCGTCCGCGCAGCAAAAACGCGCATGCGCACGGCGTCACTGTGATGGACACCACCATCGACAAGAGATTCGAAATCAGAATCGCGAGCGCAATGTCGCGGAAGAGCTGCCCCACTTCATCGCCGATGAGAAAGACTGGGACGAACACGACGCATGTCGCGAGTGTTGAACCAAGAATCGCGCCTGCAACCTCTTGCGTTCCGATCAGCGCTGCCCGCCGCGCGTCCTTTCCCATCTCCATGTGACGAATCACATTCTCGAGCACGACGATCGAGTTATCGATGAGCGTGCCGACTGCAAACGCAAGCCCTGCAAGACTCACAACATTGATCGTGCGTCCCATCGCAAGCATGACGACGACCGTTCCAACCACTGCAAGCGGCACGCTTGTGCCCACGATGACGATGCTGCGCCACGATCGCAAGAACACCAAGAGCGTGAGAATCGCCAGGAGTCCGCCCTGCCAGATGTTGTCGAGCACGAGGTTGAGCGCATCGTCGATATAGATCGTTTGGTCGTAGACAAGTGTCGCGGTGAGCGGCATCGTCAAGGCGAGGCTGCGCGTCTGCGAGTCGAGGACTCCGCCATCGAGCGCGAGATTCGCGAGCGCTGCATTCACGCCCTCCATCACCTCGATCACATTTGTGCCGACCTCTTTCTGCACATTGATTGCGAGAACCGGAACCCCTTGCGAGCGGACGAAACTTTCCGCCTCATCCCACGTCTCGACAACAGTAGCGACATCGCCAACAAGAATCGGTCCGATGGCGCCTTGACCGATTGCGACGCGCATGACATCGTCGACGGATTCAAACTGCCCCACAGAACGCAGCACGATTTCGCGCTTCGCTTCTCGAAGCGATCCTGCTGGCGCGTTCTTGTTCGCCTCTCGGAGCGCGTTCGCGAGATGCGACATCGTCACGCCGCGCGCTGCGAGCGCTGCAGGGTCGACGCGCACTTGGAGCACGCGCTCGCGTCCGCCAAGCACATTCACTTCCGCGACACCTTGCACGCGTTCGATCTGTGGCTTCACGCGATCGATCACGAAATCCAGCAGCGTGCGCACATCGAAGGGCGTGCCATCTGCGGCGAGCGCGTCATTCGCGGAGACGACGATCCACGCGATGTAATCCTTGTTCTCAGGATCACTCGCTTCCACCACCGGTTCATCCACACCGAACGGATACTCCGAGACCTGCCGGAGTCGATCACTCACTTCGCGGATTGCGGCATCAGGATCGGTGCCCGGCGCGAACTCCATTCGCACGTTCGCTGCGCCCTGCGACGCGCTGCTCGTCATCTGACGAACACCCGCAACGCCCTGCAGTTTCTCTTCTTGCTTCTCAACGATTGACTGCTCGACCTCAAGCGGTGACGCGCCTGGCCACACCGTTGAAATGCTCACGATCGTGTCGTCCACATCGGGTGTGAGTTGCACGGGCACTTGCCGCACCGCGATCAGCGCTGCGAGCACGACGAGGACAACGGCGACAAGAATCGTCACCGGCTGTCGAATAGATCCTTCGACAATCTTCACTTAGATGCACCCGCTGCGACAGGGCTTGATGTGCTCGATACCGCGGCGACCTTCGACATCGGAAGCAATCGTTCATTGCCTTCTATTACCACCGCTTCACCAGCACGAAGTCCCGATGCGTCGATCGCAACATCTTCGCCCACGGGAAAGTCGATGCGCACTTGCAGTGGAACCGCGAGTCCATCGCGAACGACGAATAGGAATGGCCCCGCGTCGCCGTGCATGATTGCGTCGCGCGAGACCACAAGTCGCGGCATGGGTTCGAGTGTGGGGATGAAACCCGTGAGCGCAAGTCCAGCCGGAAGGGTTGCGTCAGGGTTGGGCACATCAAGAATCGCTGCAAAACTGCGCGAACGCGAGTCGATCGCTGGAATCACGCGCAGCGCTGAAACCGGCAGCGAGAGATCGAGTGCATCACTCACCTCCATCATGCGCCGCTCGATCGGTGCGAGCTCCGGCATTGCACCAAGCTCTCGCTGCGCATCCATGTACGCCCTTTGCACCATCACGAATGGGTAGAGCTCTTGCGGAACATCGAACCACGCCTCGAGTTTGTCGGTGGCTTGAAGCTCAACAACAGCTGCACCCTCCGCGAGCCACGATCCGACTTCAACGTGGCGCTTGGTGACGACGCCATCAAACGGCGCGTAAAGCACATGATCCGCAAGCCGCGTCTTCAACAATCCCGCCGTCGCGTCGAGCACAGCAATATTCGCCTTCGCAAGTTCGATCTGCGCTAACGCAATCGACACTGCACTTTGCGCATCCGACACTTCGAGCGGATTCGTTCCACCAGCGGCTTGTGCACTCTCGAGAAGCCTGAGTTCACGCTCGGCGCGCACGAGCACTGCGTCTTGTTCAACGAGCGTTGCATGCGCCGCACGGATCGTCGATGCGTGTACATGCATCGCGATGTTGATGCGAGCGGTGTCGAGAGCGGCGAGCACTTCCCCCTTCTTAACAACTTGACCCTCACGCACGAGCATTTTCTGCACGATCCCTTGCTCGAGAAGTGCGAGGCTTGAACGATGCGCGGCACGGAGTTCACCGAACACGCGCTTGCGCGGCGCGAGAGATTCTTCGCGCACTGGTGCGACACGAACTGGCGTCGGTGGCGGCGCTTGCGGGGCACCCTCCTGCAGGTGAGCATGCGCGCTTGCGACAGTCAGAAGAGCAAGCGCCGCACCACAAAGCAACGAGTGAAGAGTTCGAAGAACCATACGGTCGAATAGTACGGGTTTCGGGCGATAGGAAAGCGTTTCTCGACTACCATCTCCCCCCCTGTGATGGCTCCTCCATCGCACAAGAAGGAACCGCCAGAGAAGGACCCACCATGGAAGCAGGCATCGTCGGACTCCCTAATGTTGGCAAGAGCACCCTCTTCAACGCGCTCACTGCTGCGGGCATTGAGGCGTCGAATTATCCGTTCTGCACGATCGAGCCCAATGTGGGCATCGTCATGGTTCCTGACGATCGGCTCGAGCGCATTCAATCGCACATCAAGACGAAGAAGGTCATTCCTGCTGCGGTGCGATTAGTGGACATCGCTGGCATCGTGAAGGGCGCGTCCGCAGGAGAAGGGCTCGGCAATAAGTTCCTCTCGCACATTCGCGAAGTGGATGCAATCCTCCATGTGGTGCGCTGCTTTGTCGACACCGATATCACGCACGTCGAAGGCACTGTCGATCCATTGCGAGATATGGGGATCATCGAAACTGAACTACTGCTTGCTGATCTGCAAGTGATTGAAGGAACCCTCGAGAAGTCGCGACGCACTGCGCGCAGCGGCGACAAGGAAGCGATCGCGCGAAACTCGATTCTCGAACGCTGCATCGAAGTGGTCAAGCGCGGCGAACCGATTCGATCCATCGTCTTCGATACCGAAGACGCGAAGCTCGTGCGCTCGATGGGCATGATGACGTCGAAGCCCACGCTCTATGTTGCAAACATCGACGAAGCGCAAGTCGGCAACGAAGGACCGCTCGTGGAACGTGTGCGTCAACACGCGAAGGAAACAGGCGGCCAAGTCGTCGTCGTGTGCGCGAAGATCGAAGCCGAACTCTCAGAACTCACTGTGGCAGATCGCATGGAAATGCTTGAGAGCCTCGGGATGAAGGAACCAGCGCTCAACGCCGTGGTTCGTGCAGCGTATGAGTTGCTCGGCCTCCAGAGTTACTTCACAGCAGGCGAGAAAGAAGTCCGTGCATGGACCATTCACCGTGGATTCACCGCCCCGCAAGCTGCAGGCGTGATTCACACCGACTTCGAACGCGGCTTCATCCGCGCTGAAATCTTCACCCTCGCAGATCTCGAAAAGCACGGCTCCGAAAAGTCCGTCCGCGAAGCCGGAAAACTCCGCGCCGAAGGAAAGTCGTACGT
>QWPV01000088.1 GCA_003671055.1 Planctomycetota bacterium | reverse complement strand
GGGATTGGTGTAACGGTAGCACAACTGACTCTGACTCAGTTTGTCCTAGTTCGAATCTAGGATCCCCAACTACACAACAGCACAGCCGCCATCAAGCGGCTGTGCTGTTGAGCGCGTAGTGGAGCGCTTCTGATGATTTCTGCCCCAAGCGGCAAAATCATCACGCGCTAGGCGGCGAATGAATCCGCTTCGCCTGAATTACTTGAGCGATGACGAGGGCGCAGGCAGCGGGCCCGATCGACGGGTTGCCTCGTCGATCCAAATGCGGCGAGACTCTTCGCGCGCGGCTTGCTGTGAGAATTGCAAGAACAACTTCTCGAGAGCGCTTCGATCGCGAGTCAACGCGTCCGCCTCGCTCTGCACGCGACGGGAGAGTTCGAACGGAACTGTTCCCTCTGAAGCTGCACGTTCGAAGCGAACGTCGTCATCGGATGAAAATTTCTCGACATGATCAGCGAGCAGCTGCGCGACCACCGTTGCATCGCTCCGCCCAAAGATTGAGATCAACCGGACCAGGCACTGCTCGTTCGTGCGCGCACGCGCATCAACTGCATCAACCAATGCGTCGTCCGCGGCTGCCCGATCAGGAATGGGCGCGCCCGTGGGAAGTGCCCGACTCCGCTTGGAGTCATGATCCACTCGCAACAGCGCCTGCATCGCTGCGCGGTACGCGTCTCGATACCACCCGGTGATCGCGATGAGCTCGTCACGCGTCGACGCGTCATCGGTACAGGAAACTACAAGATGCTCAAGCAATCCGATATGACACGATGAATCTGGGATAAGTGATGGCGAGAAACGCCTCCAAAGCTGCGCCTCCACTCGCACCCATAGCGACGGATGCAAAGAAGTTGAGAACTGAGCGATCCATCGCCGCTGCGCTTGATACACCGACCATTCAGCAGCCATGTGCGCCTTGTGCCCACTCGTGCGGACACCATCGAGTCGGTTCGATTGGCGTGCGTCACCGAGCGCCGCTCCTGCTCGAATGCGTTTGAATTGCTCACCTCCGACCTCGAGCTCATACGATCTCACGAGCTCATGTTGTGCACGCAGTTCGGTCGCGGTGATGTTCGACCCCACCACAGCAAACTCTTGCATCGCCTCGAGTGTCACGGTTGCAAACTCGCCGTGCGCCGCTGGAACCTGCAAGTGTTGCGTTGGCCCATAGTCGTGGGCGCCGAACTCAAGCCAGCAGACTGCGAGCGCTCTCTGCAAGGCGGATTCGACTTCGATCTCATTGAGTCCATGCGAGAGCGCAATCTCACCAAGTTCCCTCACTGCATCGCGCACCCGCGACATTCGGGCGTCGCATACACGGCGATGTTCACTCCAGAACGCATCCAAGTCTGCTGGTAACTCCTCCTCTCCTGCAGTCAAATCACGATCGAACACCGCTGCGGCGAGCGAGGCGCGCAGGTCAAGCACACGATCTTCTTCTCGCCGTCGTGCAAGGTCGTCTACAAGAAATCCGTCCCACAAAAACTTCACGTCACTCGCGAGTGCGCCAGCGACCCCGGCACCTCCGTCGCGTGCAATTTCATCCAGGAACTCCTCGCTGACAAAGCGATCAACAGCACTCGGTCGATGCGCAATCAGCATTCCCATAGTCGCCGCGGGTGGCGCGTCGTGCTGACCCCTTGCAAGCGACAAAGTAACAACCATGCCAACGCAGGCCACACATGATGCGATTTGATTCAAGGCGCTTCCTCATTCGGCACACAAGGAGTGCTTCTTTGACAGTCTGGGTTCTGGTCGTTTCTTGGCCAGTAGGAAGCGGTGCTCCAGACGGCAGATGGAGTCGAAGAGCAGTAACACTCCCCGTTGATGCATCCAAGAGGAGGGAACTTCGCGCAAGTCGCGGTGTAATCTACGGGAATGGATGCATATCCAACATCCATGCAAACCAACACCATCGCAGTCATTCCATCGAAGCACGGTGCACATTCACTGTCCACGGTGCATGGTCCCGCGTGCACCGGAAGCGTGAAGTGACCCGCACAAGTTTCGACGGGTTGTATTCCCCAACAATCAGCATGCAACGGAAGGGGCGGCGGTAGATGCGCCGTACACAATACTGAGCAATTGTAACTGGGGCTCGATGCGCCAGAGAGAAGAACCGCTGCAACGATCGCAATGGTATTCCTTGCTACCGCATATTTATATTGAAAACCTGATCCGTGCCGATCTATCACCAAGTTAGTCATGTCTATCTCCTGGAGTTAAATCAGTCCGTACTGAGCCGCCACTCCACAAACTATAACAGACACCGTTCGAACTACGCCGGCGCGAGGAAAGAGCCTAGCTTTTCCTATGATGTAATCTGGTTCGAGCGAACTTTTCTACGACTCGGCGGCAGAGCCACCTTCGCCGAGGCGACGTCAGAGTTGCGGGTACTGCACCGCGCGAATGCCGCGTAACCAGACGCGAGGTCCGCCCGCGGTTGGCTGAAACCACGCGGTCAAGTCGACTGACGTGTACTCCATGACATCCGTGTTCCCGCCATCGAGTAGTGAGAGATTGAACTCATAGCACGGTCCAACGAGCGCGCGTGTTCTCGCTGCGGCAACGAGTTCCTTCGAAAGCGTCCACTCTCGGATCGCTGGTGCCCCTGGATTCGTGGGCGTTCCCGCTTTGCCTGGAGGATGAATCGCGAAATGAAATTCTCCTTCACACCAGTGCGGCGCTGGATGTGGCCGCGCAAAGAGAAACACCGTGACTTGAAGTGTGTCTGGTCGATCGTTGCCATCCGTGTCGACGGGCTTCGGTGCAAACGTAATCGCGATCGCGTTCGGCAACATCGTCACCGGCGGTGGCGCGACCTCGCGAGGCGTTGCACCCATCGGTGCACCATCTGATGTTGTGTGTGTTGACTGACAACTCACACAGAGCAATGTGCTCATGCATAGCGCGCTGAACGAAGCGTTACGCATAACGCGATTCATCGAGACGCGCCACTTCCTGCTGCTGGTGGTGGCGGTACTGCTGGCGCAACTGGCGCGTCCACTGCCGCAGGCTCGCTCGCAGCACCCACTGGCGCTTCGATCGAACCGTCATTTGATGTGCGCGTCGACATTCCACGCAATTCACCCTGTCGAATCTGCTCCACAAGTGCTGGTGGAAGCGTAAGTTTGTCGAGGGCCGCCGCAGACAACGCAGCAGCATCGTTTCGACCAGAGCTTGATGCGGATCGAATGACGTGCGGCGTCAGCACGATGAGGAGTTCCGTCTTCGATGAGTTCTCCCTGAACTGCCGGAAGAGCGCCCCGATCAGTGGGATGTCGCCAAGAATTGGAATCTTTGAATCAATGCGTTCGAAGCGATCGCTGATGAGACCGCCGATCACAACTGTCTGACCGTCCTTCACTGTGACGGTTGTGGTCGCGCGCCGACGCGTCACCACTGGGCTCTCGAAGTTCTCCGAGATCTGCGTTGTTTGCAGAGACAATCGCGAGATTTCAGGCTCAATCTCCATGCGCACGAATCCATCTGGATTGATCGATGGACGCACCTTGAGAAGAATGCCGATCTCTTCAGGAGTGACGCTTGATTGCTGCCCTGCTGCGGAGAAACTCACGGAGTCAGGGAGACGAACTGTTTCACCGACTTGAATGAAGCCGTCGGAATTGTTCTCCACCATCACGGATGGGTTCGACAACACTTGCACACGGCTCTGTGACGCGAGCGCGTTGATGAGCAGTTCAAAGTCTTCCGTACCGATCGCGACATTCGGCGTTCCCTTGTTCGAGAAGAGTGATCCGAAAAACTGCCCGCCCGTGCGAGAGTCGCCGCCGGAGACATTGCCCATGCCTGCGGCAATGCCAACATCACCAATCTTCCCGATACCGAATTCTGGCCCGAGGGACTCACTCGAATCAAGCGACACTTCCGCGAGTAGCACTTGAATCAATACTTGCGGTGGATCGACGTCGAGTTCCTTAATGATCTCGCGCACCTTCTCGAGATACTTCGGACTCGCATTCACGAGCACCGTGTTCGACTTCTGATCGCCCACGACTGTCACTTCGCGCTCGAGTAGCTTCGCAGCGCTCGGCAGTTGATCCGCGGAGAGTGTTGCAAGCACACGCTTCTGATCTTCCGAAACAAACTGGCTCACCACGCGCGCAACTTCGACTGCCGCTGCGTTCTTCAGTGGATAGATAAATGTGTCACGCGTGTTCGCCTCTTCCTTGTCGAGTTCAAGGACGACCTTGTTGACGAGCTCGAGGAAGTTTGAAGTGCCAGCGACGATAAGACTGTTCGTGCGATCGTCGACTGTCACAGAGAGCGACTGTCGCGCGTCAGGCACCAGCGAAAGATCGCTACCGATGAACGGGGTCGTTTCCGCGCCGCCCGCGAGCGCGGCAGCTGCAACGCTCGGATCCGTCAGATCAACTTGTTCGCGTGGCTTCAACACATAGAGATTGCCCTGCTGCTTGAGATTAAACAACTCCTGCAGCACGCGCGCCATCGAATCCGCATCGGCGTTGGCCAACTTGAAGATACGAATGTTCTGCGAGCCGGACATCGAACCATCCAGATCGCGAATCATCTGCTCGATGAGTTCCATCGAGTCGCGTGGTGCTCGCACGATGATCGTGTTCGTTCGCACATCGGGCGTGAGTGAAATCGAATTTCGCACTGCTGCGGAGACTTCGACTTCAACGCCTTCGCCGCGGACTGCGCCTTCATCGAGTTGCTTGAGGTACTTCAGAATGGTTGCTTGCTGTCCACCGCGACCATTGAGGCCTCCACCAGAGAGCACGCTCTGCACGAGTCCGACCATCTCAATCACATTCGCACTCTGCAGCGTGATGTACTTGATCTCCACAACTTGCGATGGCTTCGCGCCATCAAGTTGTGCGACGAGCCGACGAATTGCCTGCACATCCGCTTCAGACCCACTCACGACGACTGCGTTCAATCGCGTCTCGGCGCTCACCTGAATTGTGTTGTCGCCGCGACGACGATTTTCCTCCGCGACATACATCTCATCGAGAAGTCGCGCCATTTCCGGCGCAGCGGTCTTCGCAAGCGTGATGACTTCGAAGGGACGGCCGCCGAGTGAATCTGCAGCTGCCTTTGCGAGCAAATCTACGAGCCCGCGCACAACTTCGAGGTTCTCCGTACTTGCTGCGACGATGAGACTGTTTGACGCGACGTCTGCAGCGACGGAAACTTCATCGCTCGGCATCTGACTCTCGCCGAGCGAACGCGTGCGATCGCGCATCAGTTGCTGAATCCGTGGCGCGATCTGCTCCGCGCGCGCAGACGCGAGCGCAAGCACATGCACGCCGACGGCTGGGTTCGAAGGCAATGCTTCGAGGCGTGTCACCAATTCGGTGATCGCTTGCGTGTCTTCGGGACCGCCCGCAACGAGGAGGCTTGATGTGCGTGGATCAGGAACGATGAGTGGCTTCGCGCGTCGCTGCGCTTCGGGCGTGAGATCCGCGTACCTTCGCTCCATCACCGCGTTCACTGCTGACGCGATGCGATCCACATTTGCCTTCGTCACAGGGATCACTTGCACGAGCGATTCGCCGAGTTCGGCAGGCGTATCAAGTTCGCTTACCAAACCCTTGATCGTTTCGTAGGACTCGTTGCCCGCAGCGATCAGCAGTTGGTTCGTGCGATCGTCCGCAATGACCGTCGCGCGCTCGAGATCCGCGCTCTCTGGTGCAACTCGCCGCAAACGGTCCATGCGCGCATCGAGTAATCGCTGCACCACGGGCGCAACGCGTGCGGCAGAGGCGTTCACCAACTTGAGCGTTCGCACCTCACGGATCTCCGGCGAGATCTCGTTATCGAGGCTCTTCAAGAGTTCCGTCAGCACGATGAACGAGCGCGGGCTGGTCGAGACAACGATGGAATTCGTGCGCTCGTCCGCGATCGCGCGCACGCGATCTTCAGGGCGCACGACCTTCGACGCAACTTGTTGATCAAAGAGTTGCACGATGAGCGGTGCAAGTCGTGAAGCACTTGCGTGCTCAATGGGAAACACGCGCACCAATGAACCAGGCGCGGCTGCTTCAACATCGAGCTGCTTTACAAGCTCCGTCACCAAGTCCATGTTCTGCACCGTGCCGACAAGCACAAGCGCACGCAACGCGGGCTCGGCGCGAATCACAAGTTGCGAAAATGGAACGAAGAGTTCGCTCTCGATCGCTGCGGTCGGAACACCTGATGCATCCGTGCGCGCTGCGCGAATTCGTGCAATCTGCTTCTGCAGCGGCATGCTGTCAGGCAACTTCGTCGAACCATCGACGAGCACGGCCTTCAGCGTCTCTGCCATGTCCGTGGGATCCGCGTAGGTCAACTTCAAGATGCGCGGCTCAACCCAACCGATCGCAACATTAGAATCGAGTCGATCGCGAAGCACTTCGACAAACGCAACTGCTTCTTCCTTGCCCGCGACGATGATCGTGTTCGTGCGATCATCCGTCGACATCGCGACGCCTTCGAGCAACGCCTTGCCTGTTTCACTATCTGGCACCGCGGTCACCGCCGAGCCAGGCACTTGTCCTAGCACCTTGCCCTGCGCGAAGAGTTCACGCACGATGCGCGCAAACTGCGATGCTTGCATGTTCTCAAGCGGAAAGATGCGCACGACAGCCGCGTCCGTCACAGGCAATCGATCAAAGAGTGCAGCGATCTCTTCAAGCGCGCGCACGTTGTCGGGTGTCGAAGAGAGAAGAAGCGAGTTGCTCGTCACATCTGCGAGCACGCGAATGGGCTTCTGAAGATCAAGCGCAATGTCACCTGTTCCGGTGCCTTCGCGTTGAATGCGGAGGCGACGGATCTGTTCTTGTAATGCAGTCGCAAGTGCCGAGGGCTTCTGACCAGCAACAGGTGGCGCAACAAGTTGTTGCAATGTTGCTGCGACGGAAGTCGCGGACGCATTGCGAAGACGCACGACGCGTGCCGTACCTTCGGCCTCTGGCGGATCACTATCGATGCCCTTCACGAGACTCAACACGATGTCGCGATCAGCAGGATTCGCGACGATGACGAGCGCGGCGCGGCCAGGGACTGCTGCAACTTTGATCGGCTCACTCACCACGCGCGAAGGCGAATCCACAGGCTGCGCTTTGTCGAGCCCAATAGTTTCAACGATCTTCTTCGCATCTTCAGGCGCAAGGTTCTTGAGCTCAATGATGAAGATGCCCTTGTCGGCTGCAGGTGCCATCGCATCGAGTTGCAAGGCGAGGGTCTTGATCTCTTCGAAGAGCGGGCCTGTCGACGCAACGACGAGACCATTCGACGCTGTATCCACTTGAATGGAGAACGGCACACCCGCTTGGCGCGCGCGCTCTGCAAAGGCGCCGCGAATCGCGCTCGCGACGCGAACTGCAGATGCCTTCGTCAACGGAAGCAAGTGCACCGCGAGTCCATCGGTCGCAGCCTGCTGCTCAAGTGCTTCAGCGATCGCGAGAATCTGCGCGAAGTCTTCCTCCGACGCTCGCACGATGAGCGCGTTACTCGTCGTGTCGCCGACGATGCGCACGCCGCGATCGCGACCCGAAGTGCGCGATGGTCCGTACACGCGTTCAATAGCGCGCGCGAGTTGTTCGGGATTGCCGCTCTTCACAGGAATCAAACGCGCAGGAGGAAGTCGTGCGTAGTCAGGCTTGTCGAGTTCAGCGACAACTGCTTCGATGCGACGCATCGCAATCGCGCTCGCGCCCACCACGAGCGTGTTCGACAACTCATCCGCGCTGCAACTCACCATATCTTCGGACACAGGCGCAGGCGCCGGTGCTGGCGCTTGTTCACCCGACTTCGTTGGCGCTGCAGGTTGCGCAGCCGCTGCTTGTGGACGGAACGCTTCGTTGATCGCGTTCGCGACGCCGCGCGCGTCTGCGTGCACAAGCGCGATCACGCGGAGTTGGCGCGAGCCATCGAGTTGCTCGGTGTCCAACTTCGCGACGAGTTCACGAATGCCCGTCCACTCTCCATCTTCCGCACTCACCACGAGCGAGTTGGTACCCGCGTCTGCAACGATGCGCACTGACTGCTTCGACGGCGAGTCCACATCGAGTGCGAAACGTCCGTAGAAATTAGAGAGCGCGTCAGCGACAGCGCCAGCCTTCGCGTGGGTTAAGTGAATGAAGTCGGTGACGCGCGGCTGACCCGATGGAATGTCGATCGACTTCAGGATGTCATCGATCGTCACGAATTGCTCGGTCGTTGCAGCAACAAGCAATTGATTGCCGACTTCGCTCGCGTCAATGCGAGGCGCAGGCGCAGCTTCTGTTCCCTCGCCAACAAGTCGCGAAAGCGTGTCCGCAACACTCCCTGCTGCTGCATGCTTCAACACGATCACGCGGTACTCGATAGCGGCTTTCGCAGGCGCTTCCTCAAG
Organism: Planctomycetota bacterium; assembly: GCA_003671055.1. Lineage (GTDB taxonomy): Bacteria > Planctomycetota > Phycisphaerae > Phycisphaerales > SM1A02 > F1-140-MAGs142. Next base: position 104 of record QWPV01000088.1, on the reverse strand, counting down.
TTGCTTGAGCACCATCGCGATGACTTCAAAGCTCGGCTCATCCGCAGTCACGACGAGCGCGTTCGATCGCTTGTCCGCAACGATGCGCGCATTGACCTGCACCG
>QWPV01000087.1 GCA_003671055.1 Planctomycetota bacterium | reverse complement strand
GACACCGAGGCGAATCAAGTACGCGGAGAGACGCGCGAGATCGTCATCACTCTGAATGCGCAACATCGACTTCGCATTCGTCACCTCAGCGCTCTCGCGATTCTCCCTCGAGCGCGCAAACTCATCCGAATCGCGAGGCGGCACGATTGGCGGCGCGACTGGCGGCACGCAGAGGAGCATGCATATGGCGCTGACGATGTACATAGGAATCATGTGGGAATCCTTGCTTCCATGACCGCGTGAGAATGAGTTGCCGAGTCGCCGACGCGCATCCAATTCTGAATCAAGGCGACCTCTACACAGACGCTCGACAACGCCTCCCTCCCTTGTATACGAAAACGGTGCACCACAGAACTACCATTTGAAAAGATTCGCCGAAACACATTTACAATTGAGGACAGGCATCGTTCGTGCGGCGCTTTGCTCATTCTTTTGGCAGATGTGTGCCTAAGACGCGGCTGAGATTTGATTTACCGCGAGACGGTGGAATCTTCCGTGGCTCACTAGCGCGATTCGAGCGCGCCTGTGGGGTTCCAATTGTGCCTGTCCCGTATCGCCCACCCATTCACCCCCGCCGCCGCCTTCCACGCACCGCGTCGGCAAGACCAATCAAAGCCGCAGCGCCTGGGCTCGGCACAACGTCGCCAATCAATGTCATCTGAATGGTTGGGTTGTTACCTTCGCCGTCACGAGTGGTCACATATGAATTGGTGTCAACCACAAACGTGGTGTTCACTCCGTCGTACACGAAGTTCGACACAATATTGTAATACGCGCTGTTGTAGGAGAACTCCACGCTGCCTGCGCCCGTTCCCGTTCCGGTCCATTGGCCCGCCATGACAACCGTGCTGACAAAGGTGCCGCCTTGTGAAACGCCGCCTTCGTAGCCAAGGCGCCAAGTTGAAGTTAAGTTGGATCCGCCAAAGGTCAGCGTGTACGGCGATTTGTAAATGCTATCCGCCGGGTCAAGCGCGGGCGCGCCGAAATTCAACGTTGCGTCGCCAGCAGTCACCAATGCAGAGACATTTTGAAAGTTGGATCGATATTCGAAGATATCCGTTTGAACATCGCCACTGACCGACGCCTGAACAGTCACAAACTGTGGACAGGCACTTTCGCCGTATGTCTCTTCGATTGGAAGATTTGGAATGCCAGGTCGACCGTGGCCGAGCCGGATTTGGGCTCGATGAGCGTGAGCCCGCCCGAGTGATCATTTTTTCAGCGCGTGGCTTGCGAGCTGCGATTGAACGCTGAACTTCGCGCCGTGTACATTCCTCGCGTCCCAGCAAACAATCACAAGGATTCTCCAGTGGCAACCATGACCAGCAATTGCTTTAGCCTCGCCCGTACCGCCCTGCCCGCCATTCTCCTGTCCGTCACCGTCGCCGCGCTCGCCGCCTGCGGCTCGACGGCGCAGCAGCGCATTGGCTTCATCCCTGAGTCGGTCAAGCTGAACGAAGTAGACAAGCTGACCCGCAGTTGGCGCTCGCCGACCCTGACCCCTGCCAACTACACCGAGATCGTCGTGCTCCCCACCACGACCCCGGCCTTCGACGCGTATGGCGACCTCAACGAGGAGCAGCTCAGCGAACTGCGCTCGCTGGTCAACTCGAAGCTCGCCGAGGCGTTTGCAACCAAGCTCGGCGCTGCCGACGGTGCGGCCCCGCGTAAGTTCGTCATCCACGCCGCCATCACCGCCATCAAGCCGAACAATCCGATGCTCAATGTTGCGCCGCAAACCCAGATCCTCAAGCGCGGCTTTGGATTCGCCTCCTGCGAAATCTACGCGACCGACGGCGAGTCTGGCCCAGTCATCGCCGCTTTCATGCAGACGGTCGACACCCAGCGCTTCGGCACCTCGAAGCTTTCCGCGACCGGCACCGCCGCCCGCGCTGCCGACGAGTGGGCGAAGGAATTCCGCAAGATGATCGCCAACTGACCGTCGCCGATCAATCAACAGTTTGACGACTTCCAACGCTTCCGCAGGGAGGCAAACTGTGGACAAGGCAAACTGTGGACAGGCACATTTCCTCGAGCCGATCCTGCAACGGTGGGTAAGCGATCCGAAAGGACCCATGGCGACCAAGACTCAGACCTTTTCATGGACCGAGGAGATCAGGCTGGGCCGTTGGCTTCGCGCTCCCCGATGGACTTGCCTAGCCGATGGTTCGGCGCCCTGGCTGTTGTCCATCTGGATGGTAGGGCTGGTCTTGCTGCTGTCGGGTTGCTCTTGGGGGTCGGACCCCGTCATCCGCAGCGACCCGTCGCTCGATCAGTTCCGCGCGGCGTTCGATCTTCCGCGTCCCGACGGACTTCCGCCGTTTCCCCAGGATGGACAGTACTATGTCGGCGTTGGCAAATCTGGCGCGCGAGTGACAGTTCGCTCTGGTTGCGTTGAACGCACGCTCATGTTCGAGAGAAAGGAAGGGGCGTTCGAGTGCACATCAGAGTTCATTGAGGTGCGTGGTCCCGAGATGTACGACGATCTCGATCTCGGGCGGACTTTCGAGACGCTGATGTTTCACTTGGCGAGGCGCAGTGAGGGGCTATTCTGTCATTTCTACGATGTGCGGGGCTACGAACCTAAGCCGCGGTCGTTCGAGGCCGCCGCAGCGATGGCGAATTCTTGGATTGAGCGATGCGCAGTCGTCGGCGGTGCTGATGCCACGCCTTCTCTGGCCCCCACGAGCCCGGCGCGGTGAGACAAACTGTGGACAGGCACTTTTCCAATTGAGGACAGCCGCCGTTCGTGCGGCGCTTTGCTTATTCGTTTGGCGGGTGTGTGCCCGCCGCGCGGCTTGGATTTTGTTTACGGCGCGAGCGTGGCGTCTTCCGCCGCTGGCTGTCTTGAGTCGAGCGCGCCTGTGGACGCGATGTCGCCTCCTGCGTGGGACCAGCGTTCCCAGCCTCGGTGGTCGAAGGTGAAGAGTTGGCCGGCTCGGTGGGGGACGCCGCGTTGGAAGATTGGGAGGGCGACGAGTGGGCCGAGGTCGATGACTTCGAGGAATTGTCGGCGGAAGTTTCCTCGGTCGAGGGGGACGCCGAGGATGTGCTCGTAAAGCATTCGAAGTGAGGACATTGGGAACGGATCGGGCAGCATGCCGAAGAGCACAGGCGCTGGAGTTTCTGCGCGGTTTACACCGATGCGGCTTGCGAGCGGTGAGCGGCCGTCGAATCCGTCTGTCTTGCGGTGGAGCACGCCGCGAGGGAGGAGGCGGCGCGTGAGTGCGTCACCGAGGACTTCATCGAGGAACGCGCCGAAGGCGATGCCGAGAAGTTGGCGGTCACTATCGGAGAGTGGTGGAAGTTGCTCGAGTGGAAAGTACGCGCCACTTCCCGAACGGGGCTGCTCAGCGAGCTGCGGCTTTGCGACGGCGAAGCTCACAACAGCGAGCGAGCGCGAGAGTGGCACGCGGTCATCGCGCATCGAAACACCAGCGTGCTTGATGCGAACAATCTCGCGCGCGGCTGCAACTTGCTGCGCGGCCGACTCGGATGCGCACTTGGGATCATCACGCTCACCGAGCAAAATTGCAGGCAGCACGAAGTTGCCCGCAGGATCTGGTACGAGTCCAACGCTGATCTTCGCGCCCACGAGTCGAAAGACGGGCGTGATCGTTTCGATCGGAAAACAAGCTGTTTCCTGCGATGTGCGCTCGACTCGCGCACTCGCGCGTGGCGCTGATTCGTGCGGTGCGTCTGGGCCGTCGAGAACGATCGTGTGTCGGTGAGCATCCATGCTGCTTCGGACTGTACCCATTTTTGCGCGGCGGTTCGGAGCGCAGTTTGTGGAATTCAAAGTCCACCGCACTTCAACCCCGTCGCCTTACAGGTACGCTGCGGGCATGGCGAAAAACATCGTGCTCGTACGGCACGCCGAAACCGAATGGAGTTTGTCGGGCCGACACACTGGTCGCACCGACCTCCCGCTCCTCGCAAGTGGCGAGTCGAAGGTGCGTGGCGCACGCGCCTTAGTGGACGCACATGGATTCCAATTCAACCTCGTCCTCACAAGTCCGCTGCAGCGCGCGGTGCGCACGAGTGCGCTCATGGGATTCGAAAACGCGGAGCACACCGACGACCTGCTTGAATGGAACTACGGTGAGTACGAAGGCTTGACGACGAACGCGATCCACGAAGGTGATCCACAGTGGTCGCTCTTTCAGGACGGCTGTCCGAAGGGCGAGAACGCAGAAGAAGTCGCAGTGCGCGTCCGCCGCGTGATTGATCGCTGCCTCAAAGTTGAAGGCGACGCGCTGCTCTTCGCGCACGGTCATGTCCTTCGCGTGCTGGCAGCAACCTGGCTGCGTCTCGCTCCCGAAGATGGTGAACGCTTCACGCTCTCCACCGCAAGCGTTTCAATCCTCGGATTCGAGCACGAAAATCGCGTCATTCGGCAATGGAACTCAGTCTAAATGCCTGCATTGGTGCGCTTCGAAATCGATGCACAGGAAGCGCGCGTGGCGAGCGTCACCCTCTGCGACGCCGCTCGCCGTAACGCGCTCTCCACCGCGATGTTCGCCGACTTCACGCATGCACTCGACGAACTGCAATCGACAACCCCGCAGCCGACCGTCCTCATCCTCCGTAGTGAAGGCGCGCACTTCTGCTCCGGCTTCGACCTCGCCGCGATCGTGCAGGCACCACTTCTCGCGATCGAACTTCTTGCATCGCTCTCACACATCATCCGTCGATTGAAGCGACTCGACGCAATCGTCATCGCCGAAGTGCGCGGCGCTGCACTCGCTGGCGGATGCGCGCTTCTCACCGCGTGTGACTTCGTTGTCGCCGCGCCTGATGCGCAACTCGGCTATCCCACGCATCGCATCGGCATCTCCCCCGCTGTCTCGATTCCCTCACTCCTTCCGAAGACGCGCGGCGCGACACGATCGCTTCTTGTCTCCAACGACATCGTGAGCGGTTCGCGCGCACATGCACTCGGACTCGTCACGCACGTCGCCGACGATCCACGCACTGCCGCGAACGCACTCACCACGCAACTGCTTTGCAAAGAGCCTGTCGCGTTACGAGCAACCAAGCGCTACTTCAACACGCTCGAAAACACCGATGAAAACGCTGTTTTTGACGCTGCCCTGCACGCGAGCGCGCAACTCGCACACGGCGAAGAGTTCACGCGCATGCTGACCGCGTTCTGGGCAGCGAAGTCCTAAACCGCAATCCACTACATTCTCCCGCATGAGCACTGCTTCCACTATCCGTGTCACGCGTCATGCTGTGAACCCAGCGATCGTCACGCTTGAGATCAATCGCCCCGACGCTCGCAACGCGCTCTCGCTTGCGGTGATTTCCGAATTCGAATCCGCGCTCGCGGAGATCGCAATCGACGAAAGCATTCGCGTGCTTATCCTCGCTGGAGCCGGCAAAAGTTTCTGCGCGGGCATGGATTTACGCGCGGTTGCCGATGACCCCATCGTCATGGGCAACATGCTTCGCGCACTCGGTCGCGTGACGCTCACGATTCGCAAACTCGCGATCCCAACTATCGCGAGAGTGCAAGGCGCAGCGATCGGTGGCGGCTGCGGACTCATGGTCGTGTGTGATTTCGCTGTCGTGCACGATGCTGCGAAGGTCGGGTATCCAGAAGTCGATCTCGGTATCTGCCCTGCAGTTGTCGCACCGTGGCTCGTGAAAAAAATCGGCGCAGGACCAGCGCGCGCGATGTTGCTTGCGGGCGGCACGATGAGTGGTGCGGAAGGTTTCGCACGAGGTCTTGCAACGCACCTCGCAACACTCGAAGAACTCGACGCAACATGCGATGCCCTCGCGCTTCGCCTCGCAAAGGGTGGCCCGAATGCCATCGCCGCAACGAAGAATTGGCTCGCTCAACTTGATGGCTCCTATGAAGATGCGACGATTCTCGAAGCTGCTGAAATCAGCGCGCACTTGATCGCTGGAGAAGAAGCGCAAGCGCGGCTTCGGTCGTTGTGGAAATCCTGAGTTACGATTCCGCTTATGCAAAAAACCATCATCGAATTTCTTGGAACCTTCCTCCTCGCATTCGTCGTCACGATCGGAGTGGGTGGCGGCATCTCAAGCAACCTCGCACCCTTCGCGGCATTTGCTGCATATGCGGCAGCAATCTATTTCGGTGGACACATTTCGGGCGGTCTGTTCAACCCCGCAGTGTCGCTGTCGATGTTCATGCGCAAACTCCTCACGCCGCAAGGACTCGGCTCGATCTTCTTCGCGCAGATTCTCGCGGGAGTTGTCGCGGGCATGGTCGCGAAGTCGATGCCCGCACTTCACTTTCCCAAGGAAGCGTTCTCGCCTGACATGCGCAGCGCGGTGATGGTGGAGTTCATCTTCACCTTCTTCCTCTGCTTCACAGTGCTGCAAGTCTCCACAGCCAAAGCAACGAAGGGCAACAGTTTCTACGGCGTTGCAATCGCGCTCGTCGTGCTCGCGGGTGCACTCAGCGTTGGCAGCATCAGTGGTGGCGTGTTCAATCCTGCTGTGGGAGGCGCGCTTCTCACCACTGGATACTTTGATGCCACGACATTCTTCGTGTACGCCGCTGCACAACTCGCTGCAGCAGTGATCGCAGGCGGTCTCTTCAAGTTCACAAATCCTGATGAGTTCAGCGCAACCGGCGCTTGCGAAAACTCTGCTCCACAAGGCTAATTTTATGCTCCCCTTCGAAATTCGTGATGGCGTGCACCTGATGTTCTTGCAGCCGAATCCAGAGAAGCCCCGCGGCGGCGTTGTTGTCCTTGATGCGTGGCTCATCGCAGAGATTCACGCGACGCTCGCAGCAATCGCAAAGGAGAAGCCGAAGGGTTTCGTCCTCGCGAGTGCGTCAACACGCGTCTTCGTTGCGGGTGCAGACCTTGCTGAAATCGACGCACTCGATGACGCAGCGTTGCATGCGTATCTCAACGCTGGCGCGGATGCGTTCGCAATGATTCCGTTACTCGGCTGCCCGAGCGCTGCAGCGATTCACGGCGCTGCACTCGGTGGCGGTCTCGAAATCGCGATGCACTGCGATGCACTCATCGCAGCGCTGCCTGCTGAAGGCGCCAAGCCCTGGCACATCGGACTTCCTGAAGCAGGACTCTGCATATGTCCAGGTTGGGGCGGCACACAAATGCTGCCCGCACGCTTGCTTCCCACGCTCGCAATGGAACGCACCGCGACAGGCACGACATGGTCATGTGATGTTGCGCCCACCTGTATGTTCGACGCACACGCGGCTGCAGGAAGCGGTGCAGAAGGCGCGATCAGCGCAGCGATCGCATGGGTGAACGCGCAAGACACATCCACGCCTGAAGCGAGATTGGCATTCGCATCGACGCACGCACCGCGAAGAGCGCTCGCCCCACGAAACGCCGCAGCAATCACGCCACTCTGTGACGCACTCGCCTCAACCGTCGGCGCAACCAAACACGGCGCAGCATGCCTTGACGCAGTGCGCGAAGGCATCGCACACGGCTGGAACGCAGCAATCGAATGTGAACGCAATCACCTCGTGAAATTGCGACACACCCCGGAAGCCCGCGCGAAGCTCGACGCATTCTTGAAGCGATAGTCAGTGCGGCCACGCGTGTTCGTCAGCAGCGATTACGGACACGGCCCCCACGCATCAAGCACGATGGTGAGATCGGATCCGTCGACAATGCCACTGCCATCGACATCGCAGCGCGGAATTTTGCCGCCGTCGGTGCCCCATGCGTTCATGATGGCTGCGAGATCCACGCCGTTGATTGCGTTGTCTTGAATGATGTCGGCGTCGCAATCGCACGGCGTGCTGTACTCGCAGCAATCGGGGATGTTGTTGGCGTTGACGTCTGCGTACTCTCCCGCGCGGATTTGCCCGTAGTCGACGATGCCGTCGTTGTTGCAGTCGGCGGAGTATTCGATGACGTAGCTGTGATTGAATGGCAGATCGAAATAGTCCCCCCAAGAATTGTTCGGCACTAGGGGGCCTACCCCGTTAAAGTAGTGCGCGAACTGCTCAAGCGGGTCTGGGCTCGGCGGCCCTTCTGCGGGATACCAGGCCGAGTAGATCCACGGCGTACCGTCATCCCAACGCCATTGGCCACTTGCCCCTCTTGCTCCGATCCAAGGCCCGACACAGTAAGAATCGACGAGCGACCATAGCTCTACGCGTCGCGCGATCGTGTTGAAGACCCACGTTGACTCAGATACTGACCCAATCGAAACGAGTGCTCCTCCAGCGGAGACACATGCGGCCTGTGCCGAAGCCCACCCGATCGCAGTAGCCGTACCTATGCCCTGATACCAATGCCCGTTCCCCCCGTCCTCCACTCTCCACTGCACTGCATCCTGCGCGAACGTGGTTGCTGTGAGTGCGGTTGAAACGACGCCGAGTGCCATCAACTTCTTCATCTTGCGTGGGTCCTTTGTGTTGGGCTGCATGCTGCGTGTGAACGACACCGCTACCTGCGCCGAGTGAAGGGATCCGCGCGGAGGGGGTTCATGCGCTGCGAACCAGAAGATTCCTGCGATTGTCAGAATTGCGAGGCCGAGAGTGACTGCGGGTGTTGAGCGACGCAGTGGCGCGTCTGCGAGATAAAGGATGCGCGCTGCTTCAGCGTGTTTCACCCGATCAACTCCCGCACGCTGCGGATTTCGGCTTCGATCTCCGCCT
>QWPV01000086.1 GCA_003671055.1 Planctomycetota bacterium | reverse complement strand
TCATCGGATCAAACTACCGATCCGAAAGTTCTGCTTAGACCGCTGGGGTTGGAGGAGCGCCTGGCGATGGTGCTGGTGGCGTGCCTGGGCCGCCTGGTCCACCCGGACCACGTGGCGCGCGAGGTTCGCGAGCGTCGAACTCTTCGCGCGTGATTTTGCCGTCACCGTTCTTGTCGAGGCGCTTCATACGCTCCCACCGTTCGCCGCACTCTTCTTCGGTGAGGTAGCCGTCGCCGTTCTTGTCGAACTGCTTCAAGAGATCATCGAAAGTCCTAGGGCGTCCGCCGCCGCCGCCACCACCACCGCCCGGACCTTGTGGTGCTGGTGGAGCGCCTGGAGGTGGTGCGGTTGGAGGTGCGAAAGCGCCAGCGCTTGCCGTGAGCGCAACTGCTGCGGCAAACGTCGCTGTGATGAGCGCGAACTTGAGACTTGAATTTGCTGTGTTAGACATCAGTCGGTTTCCTTATTGCGGAGCGAATTACTCAGCGGGAGAGCAACGCATGCCCTCTCATCAGATTGCACCCAGCCGCGACGCGGGGACCAAAATGCTCGGATCGCACCCAATTTGGGACAGGCACAATTCCAATTTGGGACAGGCACCCGCCTAGCTTGAACCTAATTTGGGACAGGCACATTTTCAAATTTGGGACAGGCACAAGCTCGCCCCCCAAAACACATCGCGCCCCGTGAGGGGTTCTCACGAAGCGCGATGCGGGCATCCGGATCGATGTACGAAAACGAAATCAGCCGAGCTTTGGCTCTGGCTTTGGTTCTGGCTTTGGCTCGGTGCCTGGTGCTGGTGCTGGAGGAGTTGTTGGCTTTGGCGCATCCTGAGCGAGCGTTGGCTCTGGCTTTGGTATTGGCTTTGGCTCAGTACCCGGTGCTGGTGCTGGTGCAGGTGCTGGGGTTGGTGCTGGTGCTGGTGGGGTGACTGGTGGTGAGGCGATCGAGAATGCTGCGAGGCTGAGAGTTGCGACGGTCGCTGCTGCGAGGAGAGAGTTCTTCAATTGCATGTGTCCTTGTGTAGTTTCGATGAGAAAAAGTTGACCCGGTGTCTGAGATCGTGGCGGTTCAGACGCGAGATGCAATCACTTCATTCCCTCGAACGCGAAGCAGTTTTAGATTTTCTTCGAGTTCCCGCAGCACGAAGTCTTCGCGCTGTCCACATCACCTGCATCGCGGCACGCGCAACTTTTCCCAGCAACATCATCGCAACACGAACCGCGCACGGGCTCTGTCGAAGTTCGTTTGATTGAAAGTCCGGCGAGCACACAGAGTTCGCCGCTTGCGCAATGCACAGTCGCGACGCCACTTGCGATGAGCGTCTCGCCTCTGCGCACCAGCGTGGACTCGCCGCCGACTTCAATCACGAGGTCATTGCAACTCGATTGCGGAACATGCACGAGAACGACATCACCAGAAATCGCCGCTGGAGTTTCGCGAGCCAGCCGAAGCACACCGTCCCAGCGGGATCGATCGAACATGAGGTTGACATCGCGAACACACGAGCCAATCGGTGCGCAGACGATCGACTCTTCGCCTTCGAATCGCAAACCAGAGCCAATCATCGGAACCGCATCCGTGCCATGCGCGCGCTCGAGCAGAAGTCCATCGCCGTCGAGCACGAGCAATACGCGAGAAATGCCTACAAACGTGCTGCACGCTGCTCGCGAAGGAACATCCGCGATCGACAACCGCCAGCTCCACGTATCGTCGGCCCTCGGCGCATCTGTCGCGAGTTCGAGCGTCGATCCGAGGCCATTCTTCCACGGCATGGTTCGGGAGGTTTCAGCGGCGAGAATCTGCATCGGTCGATCGTATCAGCCGCACTTGCGCGCGATGATCTCCAACAAACTCGGTGCGACGAGGACCGAAGACTTACAGGCTTCGGCGGTGCGAAGTTCCAACTCAATCGCTTCAAGCCACGCGCTGTCCGCGAATCCAAGTTGCACGAGCGTGGGCGAGTAGGTGCGAATAAATCCTGTGGGCCATTGCCAGAGTGCGTCATGCGGTCGAGCCGCGCGCGCGATCGGACGCATCGACATCACTTCGAATCCATGCTGCTCGAGTATCCGAGGAAGTCGGCGCGCGATATTCGCATCGCCACCATCTTTCGCGAAACTCGCCTTCGCAAATTGCACGAACTCGCGGATGCGTGGTCCACCTTCAAGGAGCGAGTAGGTTTCGTAGTGGAAGTATTCATGAAACGCGACGGTGCCTTGCGGAGCAAGTAGATCGCGCACGCGCTCGATCAACGTCTCGGGACTCTTCACAAACATCGCGAGCCAGCGAATCCACGCCACATCAAACGCGTTTGTGAAGTGCGCGGGCATCGCATCGGTCATCAGATCGCACTGGAGGATTTCGCAATCAGTCCGACCACCGCTGCTGCAGCGATCGCGCGCTTGCTGCGCAAAGCGTCCCGACAATTCAATGCCAGCCACTCGCCCCGTCGCGCCAACAATCTCAAGCAACGCTTCCGTCGCGAGTCCAGGGCCGCATCCGACATCGACAACGCGGCTGCCGATTCCCAATCCACATCGCGTCCACGCACTGCGCGCCTCATCGATCCACAGCGAGTTTTGGAGCGCAAGCCGATCTGCTTCCGCAGAGTGCGTGCCAAGGACATAATCAGGTCGAACTTCAGTGGGCATTACACAGAATGTACTTGGAGCAGTCGTCGAAGGTGGCATACGATGACACTCTCGGAGGTTCCCATGCTCGAAGTGACTGCGACCTATGAAGGCTCTTTGCGCTGCCGCGCCTCGCACTCCCCATCCAAGTCATTCATCGTGACGGATGCACCGCTCGACAATCATGGCAAGGGCGAATCATTTTCGCCGACCGACCTAGTCGCTGCGGCGCTTCCCACCTGCATCATGACGATCATGGGCATCGTCGCGAAGCGTCACGACATTTGCCTCGAAGGTATGTGTGCACGAACACAAAAGGAAATGAGCGTCGACGGTCCTCGCCGCATCGCAAGCTTGTGCACGTACATCACCATGCCGATTTCGAAGTCACATCCGCATCGCGAGGCGCTCGAGCAGGCAGCGCACACGTGCCCCGTGCATCGAAGTTTGCATCCAGACATTCACGCACCGATTGAGTTTCTGTACGCGAAGGCGTGAGTGAGTGCTAGGGATTGAGCCCCCAAAAATAAAGCGCGCACAACTCACGCAACGCTTTCTGCGTCAAAGAAAAAACGCACGCCACAAGCGGTCGAATTTTATTAGAGTGACCCAAAATGGTGCTCACCAAATCGCAGCTCTTGTTGCTAGTCTTCCTCGCCGCCGCAAATGTTCACGCGCAAGATGATGCGCAATCCGCACTCGCGGATATTCGTGCGGAAATTGCGGAGTTGAGAGCGCACGGCATCGATGGAGCATCGTGGCTCTCGCAAGAACGCGCGAATGAAATCCGCGCGATTGTGAGCGATGTACTCGCCGATTCCTCGACGCGCGAATCGTTGCAGGAAACGAACGCGACGGCTGGTTGGAAGGACGGATTCTTCATCTCGTCTACCGATGGCAACTTCACGATGAACCTCCGTGGCTTCACGCAGGTGCGTTGGGCATACGACGTGCGCTCGTCGGTGACAGGACTTTCCGCGAGCGATGAAGACGATACGTGGGGTTTCAGCATCCGCCGTACGAAGTTCATGTTCGAGGGAACAGTGATCGATCCGAGTTGGCTCTACAAGATCGAAGTTTCGGCAGCCTCTGGAAGCAATGTGCTCGAAGACGTGTGGATAGAGAAGGTGATCACCGAAGGCGTGAATCTCAAAGCGGGTCAATTCAAGACACCGTTCATGCGTGAGTTTCTCTTGCCTGATAGCAGCACGACAATGGTGGATCGTTCGTCGATTGAAGCGTTCTTCACTCCAGGTCGCGCGCAGGGGGTGCAGTTGAACTGGCTCGCAGGGGATTTCCAAGTCACCGTTGCGTATCTCAACGCATTCGAAGTGAAGAGCAACTACTACTCAAGCGGAAGCGTGCGTGACATTCCGTGGCCATCGACGAAGACATCGCAATACGCGTTCGCTGGTCGACTCGAATGGAAGCCGGTTGGCGCGTGGAAAGATCTCCGAGATCTCACGGGCTGGCGCGGAGAAGAATTCAGCGCGCTCTTCGGCGTCGGCGGCGAGATCGAGAAGAAGGACAACAATCAAGGCGTGCCGGCGATGTACGGCGACCTCAATTCATCCGTGTGCGCAGTGACAGCCGATGCGACGTTTGAGTGGTCCGGCGCATCGATCTTCACGTACGGCATCTGGCGCGTGATAGATCCCAATGACGCGGCGTACGCAACCGCGGATCAATTCGGATTCGTGATTCAAGGCGGCGTCTTCGTGAGCGACACGGTCGAACTTACAGCGCGCTATGAGTATGGCGACGCAGACTCGAATCCCAATGACATCGCGCCAGTGGTTGGAACGACTATCAATGCGAATGGCTACTCCATCTTCAGCGCAGCGACTGTTGGCATGAACTGGTACATCGCGAAGCAGCGCGTGAAAATCGCGGCAGATCTTGGATACGCGTTTGATGGCGTCGGCGCGTTCGCGAATGCGGGCAACGGCTTCCTCGCGGATGGCACGAGTTCGACTGGTGCGTTCGACGAGAATGGGCAGATCCTCGCTCGCGTGCAGTTGCAACTCATTTGGTGAGCCGCGACATTCATCGAGGACATCGGCAGAGTTCTCGTACCGATGGACGCAATAGCATCACGCAAGGCTTCAAACACGATCGTTGCATCGCTCGCTGCATCCTGAGATCAATCGTCAGGATCGTTGAGATAACGCTCCATCAACGCGTTCATCGACTTCCCAATGAAGTCCATCGAGCCTGGCGTATCAATGATGTTCAGATGAATGTCGTGCAATTCAAGAAACGCGAGTGTCGATTCAATCGAGTGCCCAAGTTCGCGAGAGATTGGACCCTGGTTGCCCACCGTGTCGCCGTTCTCGATCATCCCCAATTTTTTCGTCACGCCTGCTTTGAAGAGCAGTGCCTCAAGCAATGATTTTTTCCCGATGCTGCTAGACCAGCAATCACAATGATTCACAAGAGATCTTGCATTGGCGTGCGGTGCACAACGAACCACGGATCGATGCAGGGCATCGATCCGTGGGAAAAATTCTGCCTTGTGCAAACTCTTGGAGTATCAACCCCAAGCATTGAGCAGCGCGGCGAGGTCTCCGCCATCCACCGTGCCACTTGCATCCACATCACCAACACCGGTGCCACCCCAATTGTTGAGGAGCATCGCGACATCAGCGGCATCAACAACGCCGTCTTGATTCAAGTCAGCTGGGTTCGCTGGTGGTGCGCTCGGGCCTTTCACAGACGCGAGCACGGAAGTTGGAGCGCCCGCGCCACCTGGCTTGAACAACTCAAGTGACCCGTTCACGACGGTTGGTGCGCGATTCGCATCGAACCAAAAGTTGTAGGTCGTCGCGAAGCGGATCGCATTTCCATTGACGCTGGTTGCGTACGTGCCGCCACTCCATGTGATTGCGCCGCCAGCAATCGCGTTCGTCCAATCGGTTGGAGACGATGGATCGCCAGAGTGGTAATTCACATCATGGAATCCGACATTGGTCACTGTGACGCCCGCAGGAATCGGCACGGAGAACGCGCGACCTGAGCGATCGGAATTCAAGTTGTGAATCGCGTACTCGTAGCGCCATGTGCCATTGAGGTTGTCCTTTGTCGTGCAGCCGACGAAGAAGCGACCGTCGTTTGCAACATCGACCGTCGCAACTGTCGCATTCGCGTCGAGCCCTGGCCACGCTTGAATTGCAGCTTTTTGCTGAATGGTCGCGCCGGTTGCTGTAAGCGTGTAGGCGCCGCTAGTGAGCGTTCCAACAGTGAAGGTTCGGTACGACGCGTTGTTGTTCTTGTTGCCAGCTGTTGCGTCCTGTTGATGGACGTACTGCGCTTCGAAGAAATATTGCGCGCCTGCATTCGCTGCGGGGTCAAGGTCGGTGCTGACGATCTGCAGGCGTCGACCGATGGTCGCGGGCGCCGCTGGCATACCTGCATTTTTCGTGCCAGGAAACAGTCCCGTGGCGGCATTCACTTCGCTGCGCGTGCCGAGTCCGCTTTGGCTTCCATTGAGGCTTGCACTGTACGGATCAGAGCAGCCGACGCCGAGGAAGGTGCCCGTTGGTGACGCGGTGCACGCGCCGCAGAGAGTTTCTTGCAATGCAGTGAATCCGTGCTTGCCCCAACCCATACCGATCTGTTCGAAGCGCCCGTTCTTCAATCGAAATGCGTTCATCGGAATGAAAGGGTGACGGCTGTCTGGTGATGCGAACCATTCAAGTGGCGCAGTGCCGATGTTGCAGCTCGTCGTACCGATCGCGTACGCCATGACCGTTTGTCCACTCACCACAACCGAGCCGTACTTCGCGACGCTTGGAATCGCACCGACGATGACATCTGCGCCGATACTTGCGGTGCCGCCTTCAGACTTGCCGCCGCCAGCGGTCGCGCTGAATTGTCCGAAGAAGATTGCCGCCGTACCGAGAGTGATGGTTGAGACGAGAAGTGGTGTGTGCATGTATGGAGTCCGAAGTGAGGGTTGGTCCACTGTGACCTGTAAAGAGTACTCTCGGATTTCGCGATGTCTAGTGAATCGACGGTAGCCTGTACACCATGGCTCCGCGCGCCCGTAAAATAGCTTCCTTTGCCACGATTTCGGGGGAGCGCGAGGTTGTCTCACAGAAGCAGGGGCGTCAATTGATGCTGCGAGGCTGCCTCCTTTCAACCGCGATCGTCGACGCGAATGCAAGGACGCTCGAACGAACGGTTTATGACCTCGGGTTTCTCCAACTCGACAGCATCAACAGCGTCGATCGTGCGCATCATTTGATTCTGCACACCCGCATCGACGGATACTCCCCGCCAATGCTCGCGCGCCTCGCGGAGAAGAAGCGTTCGCTCTTCGAACACTGGACGCATGACGCAAGCATGATTCGATCGGATTGGCGCCATTGGTGGTCGCATCGATTTGTCGCTGCGCGCGAACGACTCCACAAGAGTGCTTGGTTTCAAGGGCAACTGGGGCGCAATGGCAATGCGTGCATCGAAGAAGTTCGCAACGCGATTCGCCATCATGGTCCATTGATGGCGCGCGATTTTCCGCGTCCACCTCGCGCTGCCGCAGGATGGTGGGATTGGTCGCCGCAGAAATCTGCGCTTGAATATCTCTGGCGAACAGGCGAAGTCGCGATTCACTCTCGGCAGCGATTCGACAAGGTGTATGACCTCGCTGAGCGCGTCTATGGTGATGCAGTGCTTCATCCTCCGCGAGAGGAACTCGTGCATTGGGCGTGCTCCGAAGCACTCATGCGACTTGGTGCTGCAACGCCGCGCGAACTCGTCCAATTCATGCACGCGGTGAACATCAAAGAGGCGAAGGATTGGTGCGCAACATCGACGGCTTCAGGAAACGTATTGCGTGTACTGCTCGAACGCGGCGAAGGGAAATGCATCGAGGGAGTTGCGCGAATCGATTGGAAGAAACGCGCGGCACTGCAGTCACCACCGTTACCCGCACGATTGCTGGCGCCCTTTGATCCACTCATCCGCGATCGCGCGCGTGCACTCGATCTCTTCAACTTCGACTACAGATTCGAAGCCTTCGTTCCTGCGGCGAAGCGTCGCTACGGCTACTACACAATGCCAGTCCTCGCAGGCGATCAGTTCGTTGCACGCGTTGATCTCGCGAGTGAACGCAAAGAGGGCGTGCTTCGTGTTGCGCGCATCTGGAAAGAACCGAGCGTCGGTGTTCGCACCGCAAAGCGCGATGCACATGCTGCGTGCGAAAGGCTCGCACATCAACTTGGATTCCGAGCAGAGTTACCGAAGTCAGTCGATTAGGCAGGAGTCCACGCGCCCAGCAGAGTCGCGAGATCCGCAGCATCTACGGTGCCATTTCCATCGAGGTCCGCTGCGCCGGTTCCACCCCATGCGCCTAGCAAGATCGCGAGATCCGCAGCGTCCACGAGACCATCTCCGTTGAGATCGCCAATGACGATTGCAGGTGGTGGGCCAAGAATGCCGTCCGCGCCAATTCGAGCGGCGTAGACATCACTCGCGCCAGTGCTCACGCCACCTTGCCAGCAAACCACTGCGCCAGCATCGGTTGCTGATGCTGCTGAGAGTCGATACTTCACGCCGGAATTTGTGGCGACATCTGTTGTCAAAATCGCACCATCAGTGGTGAGCTTCGCGCATCGAATGGTGCTTGCGACCGCGCTCGCATTGTCAACGTAGAAGCAACCGACGAAGTCCCCAAGTCGTGTTGCTGTGGCAGAGTCGCGAGAATACACCGTCGACAATGGAGCAACCGCGAGCCCGTCGATACCCCACATGCGTGCTCCCTTCAGGAAGCACTGTCCATAGATGCCGTAGAACGAAGTGTTCGGTGTCTGCTGCGCCCAGAAGGTGTACAGCCGACCATCTGCGCCGAGCACACTCGATGGGTTCACGCGATTCGAAGTAGTTGTTGTCGTGACGGAGATTCCGCTTGCCCCGTACATCGGCACGCCCGCTTCACTCACGCGCTGTACTGAACTCTGCAGCGGCGACGATGTGTACCACGTGAAGTACGCGCCGCCAGCGCCATCGCTGATAAATGCTGGAAACGCGCCAAACTGCAGCGAACCTGTGGTGAAAACCGGAACGCCGGTTGCTACCCATGGCTTGCTGCCGTCGAGATTCACCCTGTGTGCGCGAAGCACCTTCGCGCCGTTAAAGGTTGTGTATCGAACGCACGACACGATCACAGCGCCATCAATAGATGGTTGAATGTCAGCGGAGAGTTGATTGTTCGACGCCTCCGAGATGATGATCGGTGCAGCGAACGTCTTGACTCCTGTGCTCGCATCGAATCGCTGCACGCGCGTCGTCGTGTCTTGAATGTGGCAAGCCCACACGCCACCATCGCTCGCAACCGTCACGCGTCCGACTGCGATGTACGCAGTGGTGCTTTCCGTGACAATACTCTTCCAGCTCAACACGCCAGAAGGTGAAACCGCTTGCACGAGAATCGCGGGCGTCGTGCCATTCACGCCATCAAACGCGAGGTACGCATTGCCTGCGGCATCGCTCGCAAGTCCGTAGTCGGTCGTTGACGAGTTGCCGCGATCAGCAACCATGATCGACTGCGTCTTCCACACAAAGTTTCCGCTCGCATCAAGTCGCGCAAGCATCACGTCGTAACCACTTCCACTAAAGAAGCTGACGTACTTGCCACCATCCGGTGCGGCAGCAAACTTCGGTTGCACATCATCAAAGCCCGTCGCGCGCACAACGAGTGGCGCAGCAGCCGACGAAGAGTATTGAGCACTCGCAGAACTAGCGAGGAACGAAAACGCAGTGACCACGGCAAGCGTGGCCATCGAGGGAAGTCGAAGCATGGAGGAAGAATGCCTCAGATTCTGCCGAGCGCAAGGAATAAGCACACCCTTTGGAGACCAATTCGCCGCAGATTGTGGATGCACGCAATCTATAAGCGTTCGCCACAAACTCATTCGCATGAGCAATGA
>QWPV01000085.1 GCA_003671055.1 Planctomycetota bacterium | reverse complement strand
GCCTATGGACCGCCGACCGGATTTGGCGGGACGCTCGCGCGGTTCTATCTGAACAACGGCAACGATGCGAATGGCACGCCGCAGTTTGTGAATCAGAGTGCAGCGAGTGGTGTCGAGATTTTCAATGCATCCACGAAAACGCCAGCTGCGAAATCTTTGGGTTTGGTCTTCGCGGACATCAATCACGATTTCAAAGTCGATGTACTCATTGCGAACGATCGCGTGCGAAAGTTCGCGCTGTTCAATCGAAGTACGCCATCGGAGGGCGTTCTCTTCGAAGACGGCGCAGCAGCTAATGGATTTGCGTTTGATCGCGATGGAATCGCAACGGGCGCGATGGGTATCGATGTCGCGCATGCGATGCCCAAGGACATCGGCACGCTTGCTGTAGCAATCGGCAACTTCGCGCAAGAACCAAGTGCGCTCTACCTGTTGCCCGCGTTGTCAGCGTCGATGACCGACGCATCACTCACCGAAGGAGTTGGTGCGCCGTCGCGTCCGTTCCTCACCTTCGGAACAGTGTTCGCAGATCTCGATCTTGATGGACGCGAAGAACTCATCCAAGCGAACGGCCATCTTGAGCCAACGATCGCAGAGTTGCAGGTTGGTCAAACGTATGCGCAGCGCGCGCAAGTTTTTTGGAACACAGGCGGCGAGGGAAGTGCGCCCGCGTTCAGTGAACTTTCACCTGAGAAAACGGGCGCGCTTGCAGTGCCGGCAGTTGGTCGCGCACTTGCTGCTGCAGATCTTGATGGCGATGGAGATATTGACCTCGTGCTCACAGCACTCGGTGGAGCGCCGCGTGTGCTTGAGCAGATCGGAACGCCCGCATCCCGCGAGCAGTCATCGCTGGTGGTTGCGCTCGATGCTGGCGCGATGCCGGGACTTGCTGCGGGTGCGGTGGTAGAGATCGTGTGCAGCGGAAGCGTTCAGCGCCGGATCGTGAGTCCCACGCGGAGTTACCTCACCGCGCAGGAACCTGTTGCGATGTTCGGGCTTGGCGGCGCAAAGAGCGTCGACTCGATCCGCGTGCGATGGAGTGATGGCACGTCGACTGAGGTCGGTGCAACGCCAGTTGGTCGAGTTGTGGTTTCCGCAACGCCGAAACGAAGCCCGTAACGATCGAATAGATCGACGACTTACTTTTTGGCAGGCGCAGGCCCAATCGTTTCGCGCAGGGCATCTTCAAGATAGAGAATTCGTCCACATGCGCGGCATGGATAGATCGTGTTGAGATCGGACGTCAGACGAAGCACTGCTTCGAATGGCATTTCGATGTTGCATGCGCTGCACGAGTACTCACGATGTCGGCGGTTGATCTCAGCGATCGGTGCCATTGCCTCGCCGTTGGTTTCGTCGGCAGCTCGGTTGAAGGCCTTGCGTGCGTCTTCAGGAATGCTGGATGCAGCGCGATCGCGCTCGCCGCGCAACTCTTCCAATCGCACGCCGACTTCAGTCTGCCGTTCAGTGAGTTCCGACTTCGCGATGTCACAGAACCTCTGGCGCTCCGATGCTTTCGCAACTTGGTCGACGACGCGCTTCTGCAATTCGTCGAGGCGCTGCATCTCTCCGAGCGTCTGATCATCCATCTTCTTCTTGTTTTCTTCGAGATGCTTGAGTTCGAGAATGATCGACTTGTACGCCTTCTCGTTGGCGGAGCCGTTGAGCGCATCGCGCAACTTCTCGACACGCGTGACGGACGACGCGACTTCAACTTCGAGCGAGTGAATCGTTGCTTTCAATTGGCGCTCTTGCGTCCGCATGTCCACCGTCTGCTTGGTGAGCACTTCAAGTTGGCGCTCCTGCGATGCGAGGGTTGTCCGCGCGGTCTCCAATCGACTCTCAAGAGCGCGGAACTGACTATCGACTCTGTGAAGCGTGACGAGTTGCTGAATCAGGGACATGGATCGACGATGGTAGCGCAAACCGCTTGCGACTTGCGTGTTGGTTTACGCAGGAAATGTTGGGATTCACACGACTTGCGGCGCGAAGTGCAGCAACCACCACAGCACAGGACCCGCAAGAAGTGGGCTATCGAGGACATCAAGCACGCCGCCCATGCCCGGAAGGAGGCTGCCGGAGTCTTTCGCGCCTGCGTCGCGCTTGAGCGCGCTTTCGCAGAGATCGCCGAATTGACCGGCAAGACCAAGGCACGCACCGACAATCGCAGCAAACCAGACTGGAAGCTGGTCTGCACTCGATGCATGCGCGCCCAGGAAGTGCGCGAAAAGTGCTGCGACAAGTGCGCTCGTGGCGATGCCGCCGACCAATCCTTCCCAACTCTTCTTCGGCGAGAGCCAGGGAATGAGTTTGTGTCGACCGATGGTGCAGCCGACTGCATACGCGCCGATGTCGGAAGACTTCGTCGTGAGAAGCGCGGCAGCGAGAAACCACGCGCTGTGTTGCGCACGGAGGAGCAGCCAGAAACCGAGCATCGCGCCGCCGTACACCGCGGCGATCAGGGTCGCGCCGAGCAAACCGATTGCGCCGTTTGTTTCGCGCGAGATGCCGACCGTGAGCATCGTCATCGCGAAGATCAATGCGAATCCGCTACTTAGAAGCACCGAAGCATCCATCGCAGTGCACTGCCAAGTGCTGAGTGCGATGCTCGTGAGTGCGATCAGTGCAGCAAGTGATGAGAGGGTGGACGACGTACGAATACCAACGTCCTTCGCAAACGCACTGATCTCTCGAGCAATGAGCACACTCAAGACTGCGCTGAAAAGAAACAGCACGGATCCCTTCGGAAACGCAGCAGCAAGTTCGCTGTATCCCGCTTCAATGTAATCATCAAGAAAGACAACTCCCACCACGAGCAGAATGAGCAACGGACCGGTGATGAGGCGATAGCGAAGCATGTCGGGCGCAAGAGTAGCGGATGCGATGTATGCGTTGCGCGCACAGCGTTTCACACGGATTCCAACGCGCAGCGAGTCTAGTTGAAGCCTTGTGAAGAGCTCATCCGCGCTCGGTTGCCGCCGATTCCATCGGGGCGCGTGACTTTCGGTCACAATGGAGGGCGCATGTCGCAGCGGTATCGCAAGGCGTCGATCACTCTGCTCTTCACCGGAGCAGCGCTGTCGCTTCTCAGCGGATTCCTGCTGGTCTCGGCGTCGATCGCTCGCGAGACGGTCGCGCCGCATCCGATGCACGAATCAGCACCTTGGGGAAAACCGAAGGTCACTCGCGATGATCCCGCGCATGCGTTGATGCTGCTTGAAGCGATTGATCATGCAGACGCTGATGTGGTCGCGAAAGCCACAATGCTTGTGGCGTCTGGAATGGCAAACTACTGGCCAGCGCTCGGTGTGCATGACGCGGCGTTGGACTGTGGTTTTCTCGAGGATCCCATTGAGTGGACACGGCGGTGTTTCTTGGGTGGCGCTGAGGAACTCGTGCCTGGATTCACTGAACACCAAACGCTCGAACGCGCGGACTGGCGCATCGCATTGCGCAAGGGAGTGGGATTCTGTAGCCAGCAGTCGATGGTGCTCGCTGGATACTTGCGAGAGCGTGGCATTGAATCCGATGTGCTCCGACTCGAAGGTCACGTCATCGCCGTTGCCCACACGCCAGAGGGCGACATCCTGCTCGATCCAGATTACGGAGTTGTGCTGCGCTGCAGCCTCGCGCAAGCGGAGTCAGATCCTGAGTTCGTGCGTGCTGCGTATCTTGCTGCGGGGTTTGGCGCAGAGCAGACAGACATGGTGGTCAAGCTCTACGGTGCTGAGGGGAATGACTTCTACCGAACGGTGCACCTCGAACGCGCGGAGCCACGCGGAGCAGTACTTCTCTTCGTCGGCATCGTGATGATGCTCGTGGGAATCTATGGAATTCGCCGAGGCAGGGCTTAGTAGGATTTCATGGACATTTAGTACGATTTCACGGACATTTAGTACGATTTCATCGACACTTAGTACGATTTCATCGTGGGATCAATGTCTTGCGACCAAAGGTGAATCCCTCCAGCCAGACTCGTGACGTGTTCGAAACCTGCGGCGCGTAAGAGGTAGGTCGCGGTGAGACTTCGTCGGCCGTGATGGCAGTGCACGACGATGCGTGTGGCGAGGTTGTCGTCGAGCGATGCTTTCAGTTCATCCATCCGACGCTCGAGTTCTTGCAGCGGGAAAAGCTGTGCGTCGTTGAGTTTGCAGATGTCCGCTTCCGCTTGCGTGCGGCAATCCACGACAGTCACCGCTTCGCCGCTCGCGAGCAGGGCGCGCAATTCGCGTGGCGTTGTCTCGTCTTCGCGACGATAGGGGTAGCCGAGTGGTAGGCCGTCGTGACCGAGCGCGCTCACTTTTTGGCTTTCTTCACGGGCTTCTGCACGATTTTCTTCGTGACTTTCTTCGCGGTCTTCTTGGCGACCTTCGTCGTGGCAACTTTCTTCGTCGCCTTCTTTGCAGGCTTCTTCGTCGCTGCCTTCACCGTCTTCGTCGCAGGGGTCTTCGCAGCCTTCTTCGCAACCTTTGCGATCCAACCATCCTTAACGAGTTGATCTACGACGGTGCGCGATGCATCCGGCTCCATGAGCGCGGACTTCAACGACGCAAGCAAGTTCTTCGCGCTGGCTGGAGGATTCTTCGAAACGATCAAGCGCATCGCTTCGGTGCGCGCGAGATGCTCAAGCGAAAGTCGTGCGAGTGTGGTGATTGTCTTCTCGGTGACCTTGCCGCTTACTGCAATTCCCGCAGCCATCGCGACAGGTGCATCGCACTCGAGTTCGCCGCCGCCAGCGAGTTGGATAGACCATGTCGAACCATCCTTGGACGGTTGAATGGAATCCACAACATCGTTGATACCTTCGAGCCACGAAGGCACTGCGGAGAGTTTGGTGTAGCGAGGGGAGGACTTCTTGCGTGTAGTGGAGGTTGCCATAGGGAGGATCTTTGCGTGCAGTCAGTTCGTGAGGTCTTCGAGTTCGTCGCGGAGTGTGCAGAGTTCGCTGAACGCTTTCGTGTCGCCTGTTGCGCGCGCTCGCACGATGCCGAGCGCGACAGTCGTAGATGCTTCGGGCGTACGGTTGAGGTCGAGAAGCGTTTTCGCTTTGTGATAGAAGGAATAGCAGTCGTTGGGGTCTGCGAGGGCTGCCTTGTCGTACCAGACGAGGGCTTCTTCAGGAGCGCCGAGGCCTGCGCACTCTTGACCGAGTGAGTAGAGCAGAAACGCATCGTTGGGTTCGAGTGCGACGAGCTCTAGTAGTTTCTGACGGCGTATCTCGGAAGCCATGGAAGAGGGGTACTCTACTCGCTTACCGATGAAGACTTTTTCCCTCAGTAGAGCGCGAATTGCTCAGGTCTCGCGCGCAACTCTTGCGTCGCTCGCTCTCGTGTCTTTTGCATGCCTCGCGACCGGTTGCAAGATCTCGCAACCAGGCGAGCGGATCGATGATCCTGAAACTGCCGAACTGCCGCGCTCCACCGAGTTGCGCGTGGTTGCGCATCAGGGTGGGTTGCATCGAGGGATGCTGCTTCTTGACAGCATGTGGTATCAGGGATTTGGTTCGACACTTTTGACTCTCGAACCAACCTCAGGTGCCGAACTTTCAGCCCTTGAGTTAGCGCCGATCGGTGAAAGCGGTGGGATCTCCACGCTGTTTGTTTCACCGAGCACTGTGCAACCGGTCGGCATGATGTACGCGGTGCTCGACGGCGATTATGTCATCGCGCTCGATCGCGCGAATCCAGCCGCGCCGCAAGAAGTCTCACGATTTGGTGTACGCGAGATTGGATTCCGACCGCGAGAAGTTTCCTTCGCCGATGGTCGCGTGTGGATTGCTGGTGATGGTGGTGCGGTTGCGCTCTCGGATGTCCGCACCGTCGACGAATTTCAATCGCAAGTGAATGCGGCGATTGAAGCGGATGATCCTGAGAAGGTTCCTCTACCAGTTGCGCCAACGCCATTGTTGCAAGGCGAAATCGTGCGCTCAATCGTCGATGCAGAGGGCGGTGCGGTGGCGTGTTGCGGTCGACGCGTGAAGCGCGTTGCGACGGGAGAGTTTCTCGGTGCTGCAACGAAACTTATTCCTCTCGGGGCAAACGTGGGCGGCGGATACGCGTATGTGCTGCAAGCGAAAACGGGCGCGGAAGTTGGCATCAAGGATGCGAAGTTCTTGACGCGCGACTTCAAAGCGTTGCGTGCGATTGTCGCGGGGGTCGCAGTCATTGAAGACCGTCTCTTTGCGTGGAATGATTTCGAAGTCGCAACATGGCCGATCGAATTGCAAGAGAGCGCACTGAAACTCGGAACGCTCCTTTCCATTCCAGTGCGCGGCGCGCGAGATATCGCGAGAGTGCGACCGAATCACTTCGCGGTCGCGGGGAGCTTTGGTCGATCGCTCTATCGCTTCCGCGCTGAAGGCGGCAATCCTGCGGATGTTTTCTACTACGCGCATCGCGAGCCATCGCGGCTTGAAGTAAGTACGACGGATCGTCGTCGAATACTTGCAGGCTCTGCCGACGAAGGTTGGTGGTTGTGGACGATCGGCGAAGGTGTCGAACTCGTCGTAAAGGGCGTAGCAACTGCGACGCCCCGTGCGAAGCGCGTGGATGGTGCGTGGGGTGGTGCGCAGATCTCCGACGACGGACTCGAGGTCATGATCAGTTCGCGAAGCAATACTGTGCCGTATCAACTCGCCGATGGAGTGACACCCACAACACTCGCGCTCATCGGCGCGGAGTTGTGGATCGGCCACAGCGATGGCATCGACATCGTGCGACCTGTTTTCGCGCTTCCTGTAGAGGAAAAATCGTCCGACGAGAAACCCGCACCAGCACCGCAAAGCCCGAAGATCAGCGAAATCACGCGCGTGAAGCAGTTCCGATTTGATGGTCCTGTGAACGCGATCTATCCCAATCGCGTCGGTGGCGGCGCGAGTTACTGCGCGCTGTGGAGCGGATTTGGGTCGATTCGATCTTTCCGATTCATTGACGCGGACGCCGACGGAAAAGAAGATCCGAAGCCCGTAGCATCGGATAAGGAAACCGAGTGACGCACGATGAGTGAACAGCGCATGGAGTTGAAATCTGAATCAAAGTCCGACGTCCGAGTACCACTCTCAGCACAGGTGCTCATCGTCGATGATGAAGTCGAACACGCGCACGCGATGGCAGAGTCGCTCCGTCGACCTGGTCATGTGTGCACGATCGTGCATTCCTTGAAGGAAGCGGAGAGCGAACTTGCGCATGGTCACTTCGATGTCATTGTGACAGACTTGGTGATGGAGACGGAAGACGCTGGACTTCGAGTGCTCGCGCTTGCTCGCACGCATCAACCCGATGCGGAGACGATCATGGTGACCGCGCATGGCGATGTGCCCACCGCGAAGAAAGCACTGCAAGGCGGCGCATACGACTTCATTGAGAAGCCGCTTGACCTTGTAGTGCTGCGCAACCTTGTGCATCGCGCTGCGGAAACTGTTTCACTTCGTTCCCAGAACGAGGCGCTCAAGGGCCAAGTGAGCGCGAGCTTTGGATTCGAAGGCATCATTGGTGAGAGCGCGGCGATTCGATCGGTGATTCAAATGGTGCGGCAGATTGCACCTTCGAATATTCCGGTGTTGATTACGGGCGAGAGCGGTACCGGTAAAGAACTCGTTGCAAGCGCTATTCATCGATTGTCCAAGCGCACATCACGACGACTCGTGACATTCAACGCTGCAGGGCAAGCGGAAAGTTTGCTTGAAGATCAACTCTTCGGTCACGTGCGCGGCGCGTTCACCGGCGCGGATCGTGATCGCGAAGGCGTTTTCGAATACGCCGACAAAGGCACTGTTTTTCTCGATGAAATCGGCGACATGCCACTCAGTATGCAGCCGAAGTTGCTGCGCGTACTCGAGACGGGCGATGTCGTTCGACTTGGCGCGAACGAATCAAAGAAGGTCGATGTGCGATTGGTGTCGGCAACCAATCGCGACCTCAAGGCTTTCGCGACGGAAGGGCGATTTCGTGAGGACTTGTATTTCCGTCTGAAGGGCGCGGAGATTCATGTGCCGCCGTTGCGCGATCGTCGTGAAGACATTCCGTTGCTCGTGAGCCATGCGGTGATGAAGTACAGCGCAGAGATCGGTCGCGCGCGGCTTGGTGTCACGCAGCCTGCGATGCTCAGACTCGTCGCCTACGACTGGCCGGGCAATGTGCGCGAGTTGTTCAACCTCATTCATCGCCTCACCGTGATGTGTCAGGGCGAAGCGATCGACCTTCGAGACATTCCCGATGAGATTCGTACATCGGAGAGTGATTCCGATCTCCCTTCGACGCGAACGCTTGCGGGCGTGGGTCTGGACAAACTTGAGAAGGAAGCGATTCGCCAAACGCTCGCGATGACTTCGGGTAATCGTGAACTGACCGCGCAAATGCTCGGCATTGGCGAGCGCACGCTGTATCGCAAATTGAAGGAATACGGGCTTCGCTGAGTCAGCGATCGGAGGAGTGATTTCCGCCGACGGAGAGTACGCGGGGTGGGGCGCGACCGCGTCGAGAACGTGTGCTGCGTTTGTCTTCTTCGTCGTCGTCCTCTCGCCCATTCTCCTTGCCAGCGCGGCGCGCGTTGCGCTCGCTTTGCACGATCGAAGATTCGCGCTCGACGGCCGCTGCAACTTGTCGCTCGGCGGCAATTCGTTCAGCGGTGTGCGCTGCGTCAGAGGATAGTTCGAGAAGCGGATGCCCGCGCGCCACGCTCTGCACGCGTCCACCGAGTTCGCCCGCGAGTTGAATGAGCGCTGTTGGATCGAGCGAGGTGAGTGCGCGAACGGCGCTATGCACTCGACCGCGTCCGTTGTAGATACCGCTTTCTGTCGCGGTGAATCCTTGGCGGTCATCGAGTGCGGGGTCGTAGAAGAGTGCGCTGCCTGATGCGAGTTCGATGCGCTGCGCTGCAGCTCGACCATAGAGGGCAGATGTTCCTTCCATTCGAATCGACGCATTCGGCGCGTACAGCGTCGCTTTCACAACGCTGCTTCCGCGAATCGTCCAACGCGAAGCGAGTTCGTCATCACGATTTGCGTCGGTCTGCATGCTGTAGAGGATGACGCGCTCTGCGCCACCATCCCACGCCGCGAGTCCAGTCGCGTCGCGTCCTTCTGATGCGTCGGTGCGAAGTGGACCAACGAACGCGCTTTCCATTTCAAGATCACCACCGATGTACGCAACGAGGCTGCCGCCTGGCGCAATTTCGATGTCGGCACCTTCGATGATGAAGTCATCACCTACAAGCAGCGCGAGTGAGCCCTCGACGATGAGTCGCGCACCCGGCTCGATGCGGAAGTCGGCGTCAGCTGCGATCGTCACTGAACCGCGCACCGTCACACTTGCGCGTGGCGCGATGCGAATGTCTGTCGTGGATCGGGTTGAGGACTGCACCACACCGTCAAGCGTGATGGACTCATCGCTTGTTGCACCGAGACGTTCTGGTGGCAGTGGCGATGCGGGAAGCAACAGCGTGTCAGGTATCGCGATGTGTCCATCAGCGAGCGCTTCGTCTGCCGCGAGCGATGTGGTTGGAATGGGTGCAGCCTGTCCAATCACGAAGTCGATTGCATCCGCATCGCGCCCAATGCGAACGTGCGCTGGATTGAGCGCAGCAGTCGCAATGGCGATGGGTTCGCGAAGCGCAGCGAATGGCGAGTTGCTCCAGCGCGCGAGTGCGGCATCTGGTGCAATGTCGATAGATTCGGTCGCAAACAGCGCAAATTCCGAGAGATCCACATCGACGAGCGTTGCTGCGTCTGCTGCGCGAATGCGGCCAACCGCGGTCGCAGTCGACTGCAGTGATCCACTCGCGCCAGCGATGACGAGATTGAATCCACGCGAGTACGCGGTTGCCGGAAGCGATGTCTCAAGATCGAACAGCGTCGCAGCAGCGTGCGCGTTGCCGAGTGGAATATCAGCGAAGAGCACGCCTTGGTCAGCCGCTGATGGCAGCGCGCCTGCGTCGAGCATTGCACTCGCAATCGCGAGTCCGCTCTTCGCCGCGTTTCTTGCTTCCGCAGCTTCACGCAATGCATCAGCAGCAATGAGCGTGACATCGCGCGTCTTTGCGTAGGACAGCGCGACGACGGAAGCGAGTGCGACGGTCACGAGTGCGAAGAGCAGTGCAACGCCGCGACGAGCGCGTGTGGTTGGTCGAATGTCATTCATCGCACAGGTACCTCGTGCACTTCAAATGCGAACGGAAGCGTGAGGA
>QWPV01000084.1 GCA_003671055.1 Planctomycetota bacterium | reverse complement strand
TCCCAGAAACTGCGTGGCGAGAAGCCGCAGAACTCCTCCGTCTTTACGAAGCGCAAGTTTTCGCTCCGCGCATAGTTCCGGGCAAGGGCACCAGCCTCAAACGCCTGCACGAATCATTCGCGCGCGTCGAGTCTGACGAAGCCCAACGGTAGTACGCGGTAACGCGAGCGGCTTACGTTCCATCCCAGACTGTGTAGGGGCGGAACTTTTCGGTGACGCCGAGTTCTTCGCTGTGGAGAATGCCACGGTTCGTGCCGAGTCGGCTTGCAGCGGGGGAATCGATGAGTGCGCTCGAATCGGTGGCGCTGAGTTGGTACATCGCTTTCCAATCAAACTCGCGTAGGCCATTGCGATCGAACGATCGGCCGAGTGATGCGAGATTGTCGGCGACAACGATCGTATGCACGCCGCCTGTGGGTCCTTCGCGCACGATACCGAGGAGCAACTTGTCTGGCGTGGGCGGACCATCACTCGACGAGAAGCTGTAGTCATCGTCCGCGCGACGCAATGGGCGGAAACGCTGGATCGCGTGAATGTGGAGGAAGATTGGTGGGGCGGTGGAACTGTCGCCACGCGATTGCACTTCCTTCGCGAGTGCGAGGAATGCTTCGTCGATGCCGCGGTACGTGAGTACTTCAACATTGAGTCCGCTTGTACGAGCGATGCGTTCGAGCACACCTGCTTCAGGCGCATCGGCGGGCGTGCCATCGAGCAGAATCACGCGTGCGCCAGGTGCTTCCTTTGCGATCGAGAGGAGGACGCTTGAACTCGTGGTGAGAGCTTGATCGTCGCGGGAAGCGAGCACGGCGAGATTCGCGCCGCTTGCGCGTTGCAATCTCGCACAGGTTGGATCTTTGATCGCGACTGCTTCACCGAGCCACAGTCTGAATGCACCACGCGAGTCGCGCGCTGCACCCTTGAAATGTGGATGCAGCTTGGCATTGGGCTTCGCGTCGCCTTCGAAGATGATGCGAGGAAGCGCGGCGTATCGATCGCCCGCATGTGATTTCACTTCAGCGAGCCAGCGGTCGCGCACTTCATCAGGCAGCCACGCGACTTGGAATGGGCAGTTGCCTTCGACGCGACCTCCTGCATCGTTGTAAATCGCTTCGCCTGGGCGCTCAAGAAGTCGAGCTGCGACGTTCTCGTCCGAAAGAATGAGTTGTGAATCCGCTTCGTTGCACTGCAGCGCAATGCGCACACCCATTTGTCCCATGGTTGCGCGAGCGAGTGTGAATGCGCCACCGAGCGTTTGCGAACCGAGTAATGCATGCATGCCGAACGCGCGGCCTTGGCGCACGAGTCGATCAAGCAACTGCGCAGCGTTCTGCGAGATGCGATCATCTTCGAGGAAGAACTCTTGAAACTCATCGATGAGCAGCAGCACGCGTGGCAAGCGCGCGGTGGGTCGCACTTTGCGATAGCTCGCAATGTCTTGCACGCTCGCGTCACGGAACAGTTCGCCGCGACGAGTCAACTCTGCATCAAGTCCTTCAAGCACGCTGAGGCCAAACTCACGATCGCTTTCAATCGCCACTGCACGAGCGTGAGGAAGCAGATGTTCGGCGTAAGTCTTGAATTCAACACCCTTCTTGAAGTCAACGAGCCAGAGCTCAACTTCGTCAGGGGAATACCACGTCGCGATGCCCGTGACGACGGTGTGCATCAGCGAACTTTTTCCCGAACCGGTCTTGCCTGCGATCAACGCATGCTGGCTCGTGCCTTCGCCGAGCACGAGTTGTTGAATGCGCGTGGCGCCGGTGCGGCCGAGCGGAACTCGCAAACTGTTCGCGCTCGAAAGGCTCCAGAATGCTCCAGGCTTTGGCGCAATGGCGTCGAAGGGAACTTCCACCCGCGACTGCGCACGCGCGGCAGCGCCGAGTCGGCTGAGCAACGGAATCATCGCAGCGTCAGGCGCTGGCGAATCGAGTGTGAGCGCGAGCGTCGAGAGTCCATTGCAATCGAGCGTCCATGTCGAAGGCGCGTTCTTGTTGTGCTGCACGAGTTGGCATGCTTGCGCGAGATCTTCTTCTTTGATGCCTTCGGGGAGTGGCTCGCGTGGATCGCGGATGAGAATCGTCTGCACGCCGCAACGAAGACCCGATCGAAGGATGCTCGCAAGACGCTTCGCTGATTGGTCGCTGAATGCGTGGGGGAAATCTGCGACCACCAAGAAACGGTAGGGCTCTGCGATCTCGCCTGCAGCGATGTTGTACGCGTCGATGGACTCGTACTCATTGCGCAGGTACTTCTGGATGACCGTCTCCATGTGCTCTGCGAGATCTGCAAGGCGCTGTTCAATCGCGCGCGGCTCTGTCCAGATGCGCTCGCCAACAAGTGGTTCGAATTCATCCGCAAGGTGCATGAAGAGAGCGAAACTTTCGCCGAGTGCAACTGGATCGATGAAGGTGAAACGCGCTTTGCTTGGTGCGACGGAGAGCAGGATGCGCGTCACGAGCGACTGCACCGCGCCGAGTGCTTGCGCACGCAACTCAGGCGGTGCCACGAAAAGAACGTTTCCCTTCGAAGGGATCGACAGTGCCGCGGGGAGAGACCATTGCGTTGACGCAGCGCGCGGGAGCGCGAACTCGCCAGATGTGGGGACGGATCCGGGAAGCGCCGCAGCGTCAAGTGCGAGTTGTCCGAAACGGAACCACGGCGCGGTGTGCGTCGCAAACGTTGCGCCAGCGAAGTCAAAGGAAGACCATCGCGGAGACACGCCTGCGTCGATAGCGACGGTTGCGTCAAGCAAATCCATCGTGCGTGAGGCTTCGGAGAACCAAGTCGAACGGATGGCGTGCGCAGTCGATTCTTTCGTGGCTGCAAGTCGCGTGTTCGTGGACTCGGACAGCACGCGTTCCTGAAGATCTGCAGCGTCGGCGCTGGCGGTATTCATCTCAAGTGCCTGTTGACGAACCTCAACAGCTAATGCAAGTGCGCGGGCGCGTTCTGTCTCAATCGACGCGCGCTTCGCAGTCACTTGCACTTCAAGCGTTGCGAGCTTTTCCAATTTTCGCGTCTCAAACTCGAGTAACCGCGGAAGGTATTTGTCACGCGACGCGGACTCCTCAGCAGCCTGCATGCGCTTGCCTTCTTCGAGTTTCGCGAGACGTTCTCGATTCGCGTCTGCGACGGCTTTTTCCGCTGCAGCGAACGCAATGATGAGGTCAGAGCCAAGCGGCGCCCAAACTGCGCGCAACGCTTTCGCACTTCGAGCGCGTAGCACGGCGATTGCAATGCCTGAAACGACGAACATTCCGACACTGCTGTAGATCGCACGCTCGATCCACACACCTTCGAAGTTCAACGACGCGCCGCCACCAAACGCAGCAAGCGCGATGAACAGCAGCGGAACAACCACTGGCGCGCGTCCGGAGATAAGTCGCGCTGCCTTGGTTTCCCGCAACGATTGCAGATGCTGCTGCGCGGCACTCAGTCGCAGCATGAGCGCCGCTTGCGGATGCTCAATGCCGCGTGCGATTTCTACTGCCGAAGGATCATCATCGTGCGGGATCGCCAATCGGCACGCGCGCACGAATGCATGTGCTTCGGTACGGAGCGCATGCAGCGTCGAGAGCGTCGCGGTGAGACTGTCGCGCAAGTCCTTCACACACTTGACCGCTTCATGCTCAGCGATCTCGTAGACCTGCTCTGCAAGCAAGAGCGCTGAATCCAATTTCTCTTTCGTCGTGTTGGCAAGCGTCTCCGCCTCATCATGGATGGCGTGCTTTGCGGCTGGATACTCTTCGTTCAATCTCGTGGTGCGAGCGGAGAATCGTTCTTCTGCACTCTCGACTGCACTTGCGTAGGCAGCATGCGCCGCGGCTGCGCCATCCGTGCGCGCTTGCACTGCTGCGGCGCTCGCACGCTGATGGCGCACTCGCTCCGTTTCCGCAGTGTGTTTTGTCGTGGACTCAAACTCTTTGGATTGCGCAGCTCTCTCCGCGCATGCGTGCGTGAGCGCGAGCACCGTGTGCTGCACGCCTTGCATGGCATCACCGCCGCCCTCTCGCTTCAGTGCTTCGCCGGGCATGTCGTCGAGAGGGGGATCAGTTGTCAACGACATATGTGAAGCAATCAAAGAGTAGAGAAGGAAACTTAGGCTGCACCACTCACAAGCGCATCGGGATGTTCAACGAGCACGAGCGCAGCACCAGGAATCATAAGGTCAACGATCGGTGTGCCCTCAGGGACTGGGCTCCCCTCTTTGCGCGTGAGCGAAATCTTTGGCTGCGCTGCGTCATGAACGTTGAGTGCATCGATGAGACGCTTCGAGTGCGCTTCGTCGAGTTTCTTCAGGTCTCCACGACCGCGACACTTCGGAAAGCCCGAACAACCGAGCCAAGGTCCGCGCTTGCCCGTGCGCAAATTACAGGGTTTCTTGCACTTCGAGCACTCAACATCGGTGAGAAGCGGGGCGGCGGAAGGGAAGCGGATGCAGCCCTTTTTATCGATGTTCAACAGGAACTTCACATCGGGGTAGGTCACGGCAGCGATGAACTGACCGAAGCGACCAGAGCGAAGCACCATGCGCTTGCCGTCAAGCGGACAAATGATGTCGACCTCTTCGGGCGCGACGGGCTTCCACTCATCATCGAGTCGAACTGCAGCATCGCAATGGTTCACCTTGTCGTGATAGCCAGGGCACGACAGGAAATAGCGACCGCCACCAAACACTTTGCGCATTTGTCGACCGCACTTCGGGCACGCAAAAGTCGCTTTGGGCCATTCGGGCTGCGGCTTGCTTGAACCCGCGTCAAGCTCTGATGCAAACTCCGCGAAAAAGGATTTCAACATCGTGACACGATCGAGTTCACCATCCTCAATCCTGTCGAGTTCCTTCTCCATCATTCCGGTGTACTTCACTTCGATCACATTGGTGAGAATGCGCATCAAGAGATCCGTCGTGAACTCACCGAGCATGGTCGCGGACAAGGTTCGCCCGCGCACATTCACGTAGCCTCGCTGCGCGATGGTCTTCATGATCGACGCATATGTCGAAGGGCGGCCGATGCCGTCAGACTCAAGTTCCTTCACGAGACTCGCTTCCGTGAAGCGGCTCGGTGGCGGCGAGAAGCGCTGCGTGCACGCGAGCGAGAATGCGCCTGTTTTCGTGCCCTTCTCGAGATTTGGAAGGCGCGACTCTTCCGTATCAGCGCCGTCGTCTTTCACCAATCGAGTCCAACCGTCAAAGGTTTCGACACGACCGGATGCTTGCAACACCGCGCCAGTGGCCTTGTCACTGCGCACGAGTCGCACGCTTGTCTGGTTGTACTTCGCGGCAGTCATTTGGCACGCGACGAAGCGACGCCAGATGAGTTCATAGAGATCCCATTGCTCTTCAGGAAGCGCGCCACGGAGTTGCTTCGGATCGCGGAAAGGATCCGTTGGGCGGATCGCTTCGTGGGCTTCTTGTGCTTGTTTGTTCGCACTCCCGAAGAAGTTGGGCTTCTCAGGCAGATAGGGCTTCGGAAACTTTGCTTCGATGTATCGGCGAACAGCACTGAGCGCTTCGCCCGAGAGATGCGTCGAATCGGTACGCATGTAGGTGATAAGACCGACGCGTCCTTCGCCTGGTACATCGATACCTTCATACAACTGCTGCGCGATACGCATCGTGCGATCGGATGCGTAACCGAGTTCACTCGATGCTGCCATCTGCAGCGAACTCGTGATGAGTGGGCTCCGTGGTCGTTGCGAGCGCTCGCTTGTCTCGACGCTTTCCACCGCGTACACCACACCATTGTCGAGCGCGCCTGTGATTGTCGACACCTTGCGCGCGCGACCCACGCCGCGCTCCGCAACCTGCGACGCGACGGTGACGTTGCTTAATCCAGCGGCTTGCGCAGCGCTTTCTGCGAGCGGCACGAGATTGGTCGTTGCGTCTGCATCGGCGATGACTTTGAAATTCTTGCCATTCACCTCGATGAGTTTCGCTTCGAATGCGCTGTGTTCTCGCAGCCATTGCGCGAGTTCAACTTGCGTAGGACCGCTCACGCGTTCAGAACGGCGTGCGAGAAGCGCAGCGAAACCCGCGACATTTGCCGTGACTTCAGCGAGCTTTGGCGTCAGTCGAACAACAACATTCCACTCTTCAGTGGGCTTGTGATTGCGAATCTCGCGTTCACGATCCACCACTAAACGCACGGCGACACTCTGCACTCGACCAGCGCTTCGCGCGCCTTGACCGATGCGCCACAGAATGGGCGAGAGCTTGTAGCCCACAATTCGATCGAGCACACGACGCGCGCGCTGCGCTGCAACTTTGTTGAGATCAATCGCGTGAGGATGCGCAAATGCTTCCTCGATCGCAGACTTCGTGATCGCGTTGAAGACAACGCGCTTGGCTTTGGTGGGATCAATCTCCAACACCTCCGCGAGGTGCCACGAAATGGCTTCGCCCTCGCGATCAAGATCGGTTGCAAACCACACTTCTTTGGCGCGCTTGGCTTTGCTGCGAAGTTCCTTCACGAGCGTCTTGCGATCGGCTGTGACCTCGTAGGTCTCTTCGAACGTTTCGAGATTGACGCCAGGCACGTCATCGATCTTGCGCACGACGACCGCAGGATCTCCCTTCTTGCGCCGCTTGGCCTTGACTACAACAACAACGGCTTCACCATCTTCGTCGATCTCGGTGTCGACCTGCTTTTTCGCGCGTTCTGGAAGATCGCGCACGTGGCCTTTGCTTGCGATGACTTCGAAGCCAGGACCCAGATATTTCTCAATCGTCTTCGCCTTCGCGGGGCTCTCGACGATGACAAGGACGGATCCCTCGCCGTCAGCCGCCGACTTTGAGGTCGCAGATTTCGCCTTCGGAGTTCCCTTGACGGGAGTTTTCGTGGGGCGCTTGGCGGGGGTCTTCTTCGCGGGAGTCTTAGCCATGCAGATTCTCAGGACTTTCGCTGACGGTTCCAATGGAGGAACCTCTATCGGTAGGAGTGGAGGCGGCGGAAGAAGAAGACACATGGGGAGTGTCTGTCAAGCGGTACACCATACTGCTTAAGTTATCGGTCTATCACGGACCCCTCAAACGGGAAAGGATCCGTGCGCCTCCAGCACCCGATCCGCCAACGCGGAGGTGTCGAGTATTGAAGCATCGAGCTTGAGAACCTCGGGCATCGTTTCGAAGCGACGCATCCAAACGCGCTGCTGCTTTGCGTATTGCCGCGTACGGATCTTGATCGCTTCGAACGCGTCTTCCAATCGCATCGTGCGCGCAAGCACTGCGGAGAGTTCTCGATAGCCGACTGCTTCCGCAGCTTGCCGACCCAGCGGCGCATGCGCGAGGAGCGCGCGAACCTCTTCAAGGAATCCATCCGCCATCATGCTCTTCACACGCGCGTTGATTCGTCGATTGATCAATGGGGTGGGCCAATCGAGTACGACAACTCGCACACCTTCGCGTTGTACTCGCGGAGATGCGTCATCCCACTGCGTCGTGATTGCACTCATCGGCTTTCCAGTGAGATGATGGACCTCAAGTGCACGAATCGTGCGGCGACGATCGTTGAGATGGACTTCCTCAGCGCGTGCTGGATCAACCGCGAGAAGATGTTCACGCAGCGATTCGTTCGACAGCGTTTCGAGCGATGCACGAAACACGAGGTCCGCTTGGGGCGCATCATCGAGCCCTTCGAAGAATGCGCGAAGATAGAGGTTCGTTCCGCCCACGATGATCGGCAACCGATCGCGGCGATGCATGTCCGCAATCGCCTCCTCCGCGCCGCGAAGCCAATCTGCAACGGTGAATCCTGCACCGTGTGGATCTGCGACATCGAGCATCGCGTGCGGAATCTCTGCGCGCTCGGCGGTCGTCGGCTTCGCAGTGCCGATGTCAAGTCCGCGGTAGATCTGCATGGAGTCTGCGCTGACAAGTTCACCGCCCACACGGCGCGCAATTTCCATCGCGAGCGCGCTCTTTCCACCTGCAGTTGGGCCGGAAATCACGAGAATTCCACGCGATTGCGTCGCGGGTCGTGGGGCGGGAATTCCATGCGTCGGGCTCGACATGCAGCGCGCAGAGTAGCCGCCGCGTAGCGACCCTTGACCGACCGTATGCTGCGCCCTCCATGAAGAAGCTGCACATCGAGATGGTTCCGGTCGCATTTAAGCGCGTGCTCATTCGCGTGGATTTCAACGTGCCGATGGAGGCTGGCGCGATCACGGACGACCGCCGCATTCGCTCGAGTCTGCGCACGATTCGCTCCGTGCTTGAGCGTGGTGGCAGTGCAATTCTCATGACGCATCTCGGTCGACCTGAAGGGAACGGATTCGAGAGCGAGTACTCCGTGCAACCAGTAGCAAAGCGACTCGGCGAACTTCTTGGAGCGAGCGCGCCGCACGGCGTGACGTGTGTTGGAACGAGTTGCGTTGGCGAAGAAGCTCGCCGCGCAGTTGCCGCGCTTCCGCAGGGTGGCGTCATTCTGCTTGAGAACTTGCGTTTCGAGAAAGGCGAGAAGAAGGGTGATGCAGACTTCGCGAACGCACTTGCTGCACTCGGCGATCTCTATGTGAATGACGCGTTCGGAACGAGTCATCGCAGCGATGCATCCATGCATGCAGTGCCACTCACGATGCGCGCACAAGAGAAATCAACGAGCGCTGGCTATCTGCTCGCTGCGGAACTCGAGTTCCTCATGGCACGCATTGCGCAGGCAGAAAAGCCATTCACCGCGATTCTTGGTGGCGCGAAAGTCAGCGACAAACTACCCACGATTCAGAATCTCATGGAGAAGGTCGACACGATCATCGTTGGCGGCGCGATGGCGTACACGCTCTTGGCTGCAAAGGGGGTTTCGATCGGTGCGTCACGCGTGGAGAGTGCGCTCGTCGAGAAATCACGAGAGTTCCTCGCAGTAGCGGCAGCGCGTGGCTGCACGATTCTGCTCCCCGTCGATCATGTTTGCAGCACGGAGTTCAGCGCCGACAGTCCACGCCAAGTCTTTGTCGGTGCGATCGAAGACGGTTGGATGGGACTCGACATCGGTCCCGCGACGATCGCGCTCTACGGCGCAACTATTCGCGCAAGCCGAACCGTTGTGTGGAACGGCCCAATGGGAGTGTTTGAAATGCCGCCGTTCGATGCAGGCACTCGCGCAGTCGCACAAGCGGCGGTGGATGCGACGAAGACCGGTGCCGTCACAATTGTTGGTGGAGGCGACACGGCTGCGGCAGTCGAGGACTTCGGATTGGCAGCCGGATTCAGCCATGTGTCCACGGGCGGCGGCGCCAGCCTCGAAGTGCTTGAGGGCAAGCATCTCGTGTGCCTCGACGCAATCGACCCCGAATGATCTGGTCCGATGGGGTTTTGCCTCTATCAATGAACCTTGGAACTATCGTATAGTGGGTCGGTAGAAACTCACCATGATCACGCGCCTCACCAACATCACTGCCGCCGCCGCGTTCGCTCTCTGCTCTTTTTCCATGAGCGCCTTCGCGGGCGATCTCAAGGTTGGATCAAGTGCTCCGGATCTCACGGTTGAGATGGTGCATGGCGAAGCGCCAAACTTCAGCGACCCCAAGGCAACGATCGTCGTGGAGTTCTGGGCTACCTGGTGTGGACCATGCATGCGGTCGATTCCGCATCTCAATGAACTTGCCTCGAAGTACAAGGCGAAGGGTCTCACGATCATCGGAATCTCCGATGAGCCCATGACTACCGTGCGCCCATTCGTCGATCGCAAGGGAACCGCGATGGCGTATCCCGTCGCCATCGACAACAAGGAAAAGTCCACGAGCGAAAAGTGGATGAAGGCTGCCGGACAAGAGGGAATCCCTTGCGCGTTCATCGTGCGAGAGGGCAAGATCGTGTGGATCGGCAATCCGCTCGACACGAAGTTTGATGAAGTGCTGATCGGCTGCGTAAGCGGTCGTTACAACCCAGAACTTATGAAGGGCGCCGCGCCTGTGAAGGCCGCCGCCGACACCGCTGCGAAGTTGAAGAACTGGAGCGATGTGTGGAAGCACTACGACGCGCTCATCGCCACCGACAAGAAGGTCTTTGGCGACATCGCGGTGAAGAAGTACCGCACGATGCTCGTGGATGCGCAAGATGCGTCAGGCGCATCGGCGTGGGGCAACGAACTCGTGCTCAAGTATTCCGAGGATGCAGTCACTCTCGAAGAATTGACGCGGCTCATCTTGTCCGACAGCACCATCAAGGATCGCGACTACGCGCTCGCGCTTGCTGCAGCAGTGCAGATGCAGGTGTATTCCAACAACGACGCAGCGTCGATCGCGTTGGTCGCCGAAGTGGTCTACCACTCGGGCGACATGGATCGCGCCGTCGCGCTGCAACAGGACGCATGGATGGCAAGCGAACCATCGCAGAAGGCGGAATACCGCCGCGTACTCGACACCTACCGCAAGGCAGCGAAGAAGTCCGCGACAGCGAAACTCTCTTCAGACGCACCAGCCGCAGACGTTTCGGCCCCATGATTGAGGCGCCTCTGATGCAGTCGACGCACGGATCTCGGCGAGGTTTCAACGCATTTCCTCCGCGCTCTCCGCTCATCGCAGCGTCGATCTTGTCCGCGGATTTTGCGATCCTCGCCTCCGATGCAGAGCGTGCACTCCTTGCAGGTGCGGATCTCCTTCACGTCGATGTGATGGATGGACACTTTGTGCCGAACCTGTCGATGGGTCCTGCGGTGTGTGAGTGCTTGCACCGCGCGTTGCCCACTGCGATGCTCGATGTGCATCTCATGGTCACCGATCCAGCTGCGTACATCGAGGCCTTCGCGAAGGCAGGTGCGAGCCACATCACGTTTCACATTGAAGTTGCGAGTGACGCGGTGGAGTTGGCGCGGCACGTGCACGACTTGGGAATGTCCGCAGGCATCGCGATCAAACCCGACACTGCCGCGAGCGCAATCGAATCGATCCTCTCACACTTCGATTTGCTGCTTGTGATGAGTGTGCATCCTGGCTTCAGTGGTCAGAAGTTCATCCCTGGTGTGTTGCCGAAAGTCGCTCGACTTCGTTCACT
>QWPV01000083.1 GCA_003671055.1 Planctomycetota bacterium | reverse complement strand
AGAAACGGTTCGAACATCGAGCCGTGATAGCAGTAGATCCCCTGCTCAATGAAGCGACCACCGATGGATTCTGGATTCGCTGGCTGCGCGAGCGAGAAGCTGTGAATGCAATGCAGCGCGCACGGGACATCTGTCAGCGGAACATCGTTCACATTCGCCATCACGTTGTTTTCAAGCGCGAACTCCCACTGTTGTCCGTGCGAGTTGAGCCAGAGCATGCCGCAGTCAAATCCGCCCATGAGTTGGCGGCGCCACGAGTCCAGTGACATTTCATGACCGACCACAACGCGCGTGGTGATGTCGGTCTTCGCAAGTCGCGTCGCTGCAGCTTGCGGCGCATACGCCTTCCATCCTTGCGTGTCCGGATACTGACTCATTAACCATGTTTCACCAGGACCGAGAAACATCGAGCTCATCGCGACAAACGCGCTGCGATCTTGCGGACCGAAGATCCAACTCGCAACGCCCCAGCGCACACCATTCTCGTGTCGCGCGAGGCAATCCATCGTCGAGAGTGGTTCCTCCGCGCGCACGGGCTGCGGAAGTCCGCTGACATTGAGTCGAAGCTGTGGCGAGAGCATCGGCGTGCATCGAACTGCAATCGAACGGCAGATCGTGACGGTTTCAATCGCATCGCCAAGTCCGCGCCACGGCACACCACTTGCTTCGGCTGCAGCGTCGACCCGCGTGCGCAACTCCGTGAATCGATTCGCGTCAAGCGTTGCGAATTCATCGCCGAAGTCGCCATCGAGAAACGTGATGGGTTGGCAACGACCAGCTGCAAGCGCGACGGCTGCTGTCCACGCGGGGTCCTGCATGCTCGTCAACACAACGCCCGCAGTCGGGTTGCTTGACTTCGAAACAGTCGCAGCTCGAACGAGTGCTTCACGATCGACGCGTGCATCAGGCCACGCGCCCACGCTCTCACGACGAATCACGCGCGCAGGCTTGAACGCACGGATGAAGGACGGCGCAAAGCGTGGTTCGTCAAAGAGCACTGGCCAACGCATCGACGCAGTCCATTGCGCTATTTCGGCTACATACGTTGCGGAATCCGGGACGAGCACAACCTGATCGACGACCTTGCGTTCTCGTTCAAGCGTCGCAACTCGAAACCCAAGCGCGACAGGCCACGGGAGTTCCACAGGAGGAGCCGGCGGCGCGTCCTGTGCGGCGAGGAGCACGGCCGCAACAGCATGAGGCATGATCACGCTACACCCTCAGGAAGGTAGCCGCGCGCAACAACGAGGAATGCATCGATCTGCGACTGCATGTGCTCAGGCGTCCAACGCAATTCAAGCGCAAGCAAGGCTGCGACATCTGGCGCGATCTCCATAGCTGCGCGCGCATCGAGGAACAACGCACGGCTTCGGCGTGCGAGCACATCTTCGAGTGTGCGCGCCATCTCGTGTGTTGCGGCGAAGATGACTTCGCTTCCAGTGAGTTGCAGTCGTGGATGCAATCGCTCCGCGAGATGCGGAAGACTTGATTCAATCGATTCGATGTGCCGAGCATCGCTGCCGTAGAGCGCACGCGATGAGCCAATTCCCGCTTCGAGTTTTGAACTTGCGTCGTAGCCGTGGACGTGCACTTTCGAAGTCTTGCAATCTCGTGGCTCAAGTCCGCCGCAGCGAATAGCCATGTCCACAGTGTCTTGCGCCATCCTGCGATAGGTCGTCCACTTTCCACCGAGGATCGTCACCATGCCGCTCTCGGAGACGCTCACCACATGCTCGCGCGAAACTTTCTTCGATCCTTTCTCTGCGCCCTTCGGACGCACGAGCGGTCGAAGTCCTGCGAATACCGAGAGAATATCTGCATGCGTTGGCGCACGAGAGAGATAGCGCGCAGCGTTGCGGAGGATGAACTCAATTTCTTCTGCGCTCGCGCGAGGTTCGAGTGAAAGTTCCTTCGTCTCGACATCCGTCGTGCCCACTAATGCCCGCTCATGCCACGGAATCACGAAGAGTACGCGGCCATCGTCGGTGTGCGGCACCATGATCGCTTCATTACCAGGAAGGAACGAGCGATCGAAAACGAGGTGCGCGCCACGCGCTGGTTCCACTTCAACCCCCGCATGATCGATGCCGTCCATCGCGCGCACGTTGTCCGCGAAGACACCCGTTGCATTGATGACGACCGATGCGAACACGCGAATCGACTCGCCGCTCTCGCCATCACGCACGATTGCACCGCAGGTATGTCCCTCGATGCGAAGTAGTTCTGTGACGCTCGCGTAGTTCACGATCGCTGTACCCGCTGTTGCTGCGGTCTTCGCAAGCGCGATCGCCATGCGTGCGTCGTCGAACTGCGCGTCGTGATACTCAACGCCGCCAAGAAGTCCATCCTCTTGAACGCCGCGCAGTACTGCGATGGTTTCATCTCGCGAGAGGCCCCGACTCTTGCCAAGATTTCGCTTGCCCGCAAGCGCGTCATAGAGTTTTAGCCCGATGCC
The DNA here is from genome assembly GCA_003671055.1 of Planctomycetota bacterium. GTDB lineage: Bacteria > Planctomycetota > Phycisphaerae > Phycisphaerales > SM1A02 > F1-140-MAGs142. Next base: position 8,723 of record QWPV01000083.1, on the reverse strand, counting down.
GTAGAACGGACCTTCCCACCATTGATAGCGAGGCACGATGAACTTCAAGTCATGCACGATGTGCGGCGCGTTCGCGGCCATCGTTGCGCGCTCGTCAAGTGCTTCCGCAACGAGACCGAAGTCAAAGTTCTCGAGATAGCGAACGCCGCCATGCACCAACTTGGTAGAGCGTGAAGATGTTCCCTTCGCGAAGTCATGGGCTTCGACAAGCGCCGTGCGATAGCCGCGCGTTGCAGCATCAACGGCACAGCCAAGGCCTGTTGCGCCACCGCCGATGACCAGCACATCAAACGGTTCGCTCTTGAGATTGGCGAGCATTTCTGGACGTTCAAATCGTGTCAGATACATAAAGGGATTCTCTCAGGAGTGAGCACTGCCGTGGACAGAAGTGGAAATCAAGGGACATCGAGCGAACGCGATCGCGCAACAGCATTCGACCAACGACGCCGCGCAGTCTCTCGCGATGCTGCATCCATGGAAGGCGCGAAGGTGCGTTCGATGATGGTGTTGATACCGAGTTCATCCATGTTGCGCGCCTGTCCCACGCCGAGTCGCGCGAGACTTGCTGCGCCGAGCGCCGTTGTTTCAAGCACCTTCGGTCGCTCGACCATTGTGCCGAGAAGATCGGCTTGCGTTTGCAGAAGGAGGTCGCTCGCCGCAGCGCCTCCATCGACACGTAATGCATGAAGACGCGATGGCAGCGCGGGCGCGATCGCTCCCACGAGATCCGCAACTTGATGCGCAATGCCTTCGAGCGTCGCGCGTGCAATATGCGCGCGCGTCGATCCGCGTGTCAATCCGAGAATGCAACCGCGCGCATCAGGATCCCACCACGGTGCGCCAAGTCCTGCGAATGCTGGGACAACCATGACGCCACCCGAATCAGGGACGCTCGCCGCAAGCACGTTCACGTCCTTCGCAGAAGGGATCATTTGCAATCCATCACGCAACCATTGAATCGCTGCGCCACCGGTGAACACGCCGCCTTCGATTGCATAGGTCGTGACGCCGTTGATCTGCCACGCGATCGTCGCGAGTAATCCAGCGGGTGGCGTCGGACACTTCGCCCCAGCATTCGCGAGCAAGAAACAGCCTGTTCCATAGGTGTTTTTCGCACTTCCAGGGCTGAAGCATCCTTGACCAAACAGCGCCGCCTGTTGATCACCCGCGACACCTGCGATGGGAATCGCTGCGCCAAGGAGTGCTGCATCCGTCTCGGCGAAGACGCCCGCGCTTGAGACGATCGCGGGAAGCATACGGCGCGGCACATCAAACATCGCGCAAAGTTCCTCGCTCCACGAGTTGGAGTGGATATCAAAAAGCAATGTGCGCGACGCATTCGATGCATCCGTCGCGTGCACGCGGCCGCCCGTGAGATTCCAAATCAACCATGTGTCTATCGTGCCGAAGGCGAGTTCGCCGCGTTCAGCGCGCGCGCGAGCTCCTGGAACATGATCAAGAATCCACGCTGCTTTCGAGGCGCTGAAATACGGATCCGCCAACAAACCAGTGCGCTCGCGAAGTCGCGATTCACGACCGTCAGACTTCATCGCCGTCATCAGCGGCGCGGTGCGACGATCTTGCCACACCAGCGCATAGTGAATCGGCACGCCGCTCTTGCGATCCCAGATCACGACGGTCTCGCGCTGATTGGTGATGCCGATCGCGGCGATGTCGCTTGCCGATGCACTCGCCGCAGCGAGCGCCTCTTTCATGCAGCGCAACTGCGTCGACCAAATCTCCATCGCGTCATGTTCGACCCAGCCTGCTTGCGGAAAGATCTGCGTGAACTCGTGTTGCGCGGTACCGCGCACTTCACCTGGCGCGCCGAATAAAATGGCGCGAGATGAAGTAGTTCCTTGATCAAGTGCGAGAATGAAACTTGCTGGCATAGGTGCGTTACCGGTGTTCGTTGGAAAGGCAGTGGCAATCTACGCGCGATCGCGCTCGCAAAGTCGCACGCCGTCAGCGAGCCTGTTCTCACTGCCCTTGCGGCTGACCTGTTCCGGATTGGTAGCCCGCGAGCCCGGGCACTCGCATGGCATCGGTCTTCCCAAGAATTCGTCGGATGCTCGAGATCGCTTTCGCTGCGCGTTCGCCCCGCTCAAACTTCAAGCGTTCAAACTCCATCGTGCGCGTGGTGTACGCCGCCCAAGCTTCACTCGTCATGTTCGCTTCTATCACCACCGGCGCAAGTTGCAACATTTTCTCGCACGCATCGTCGTAGAGCATTTCATATTCCGCAAGCACCGCTTCGATCTGTCCCTTGCGCGCTTCATCAAGACCTTCGAGCGCGAGTGCTGCACGCAAGAGTGGCACTGCGTCCCTCGGGTCTTTGAACACGCCTGGATTCGCGAGCTTTCGCTTCACGCGCGTCGCGTTTTCAACCGCGGACGCAGGCAATGTGGCGAGTGCTGCGTCGAGCGCTGCTGTGACAGCGACCATTCCTTCAGTCGCGAGCGTCCGATCTTTGAGTTGCGACGCGGCGTACCGTTCTTGCGCTGCGTTGGCATCGTCGGAACCGCTCGATTCCCACCAGACAAACTCGCCTCGCCGCGCGCCTTCGTATCGAGCTCGCGCGATCGATTGCAATGCACTCATCTGCGCGGACAACGCTACCGCACACGCCGATGCGAACTCAATACGTGCCGCATCGTCAAGCTCGAGTTGCTGCGATATCGCGAGTGGCGTGACCGCGATCGCTTCCGAAGCGCTTTCCCAGCGCGTGCCAGAATTTGCCGCCAAATCAAGAACGCGAATGCTGCGCAGCATCACGGCAATCCGATGCTCGCTTGTGCTCGCAGAAGCGCCGAGCACCGCGGCGCACTCGGCGGCAAACTCCGTGTCGGCGGCGAATGCAAGATCGAACGCCGCCATCTGTGCTGCAACGCACTCTGCGAAGGCTTCGGGGTTGATGCGCGGCCGTTGAGGCCGCGAGGTTGGCGCTGCGACCTGCGCAGACGCATCTTCGGTGTCGCTCTGCGCACTCGACTTCTCTGAAGTTTCGGTGACGATCGCTGGCTGCTCAATCACTTCCACTTGTGGCTGCCACATATTCGCCCACAGATTCGACTGCGCGGTTGTTGCGCGCGTGATTGCCTCGACCGACTGTTCGGTGAAGCGCGTGGTGTACGCCGAATGCGCTTGCTCAACGATTGTTCGTTCTGCATCAGTGAGGAGCACGAACTCAATGACCTCAGAGAGTTCGCGAGCGGAGATCGGTCGGAAGTTGAAGGAGTGGCGCGCGGTGCCGTTGGCGGCGCGCATGTCATCTTCTGCCGCTTGCGCCTGCGTTGCACTCTGGATGCGGAACTCTTCGTCATCATCGACAGCGCCGTAGGGCATCTCTTCGCCATAGACCCCTTGACGATTCACGTAGCGAGAAAGCGATTCCGCTCCGAGGATCGCCGCGAGTTTGTCCCACGCGGCCTGCGCAAACTCCGTTCGGCGAACTTCTGCGGCCTGCAATTCTTCTTGCCGTTTCTCAGCGTCAGCGCCAGGAAACATCATCGATGATCCAGTGAGCGCAGAATCGAGGGCCTTCTGCATCTGTCGGAAATCTGATTCGATCCACTCGCGCTGCAAACTGCGCACGCTCTCGCGTTGCGTTGGATCGAGGTCCGTCTTGCGCAGCACGCGCTGCATCGCCGCACCAACAGTGGGTACGACATTCGTTTGCACCATGCCGCTCGACATCTGCGAAGCAACCATGGTCGCAACACTGTGCCATGCTGCAGGTTCGAGAACGCCGCGAAGACTCTCCACGCCGGCTTGCACAGTTTGTGTCATGGAACGACGAGCGCGCTCAAGTGCGCCACCCTCTTTCTCCACTAACTCCTTCTGCACAACTTCCCACTGCGACCAATCTTGGCTCGCGGGATCTTGTCGTTTCTGCAACTCCACCATCGCAGCCGCAAACTTCATACCAAACTCCTGCGACTCACGCGAGAGTTGACGCAGTGCTTGGGTCGCGCGAATGTCGTAGTCAGCTAATCGAGCGAGTGCGGCTCGCTTAACATCTTCAGGCAATCGCTCCGCAGCGACAATCTGCGTGAGGTCGACGCTCCCTTCGCCACCACTGATCGACATCATCTGCGAAGCGCCAAGGCACTCACGCTCGCGCGCTTCTCGTACACGACGCACGGCGTCACTCGCATCAACGCCCACTATGGCGCGCATCGCTACTGCGAATGCGTCATCCGCTTCACTAACGGTGCGTTCCACCTGCTTCAAGGTTCGGAACAACTCTTCCATTCCATGGAGATCCTGCTGCGCGGCTCCCACGCGCTCAAGCAGTTGCGCGATCTCACCATTTCGAATGCGACGAAACGCGATGAGATACTCCTCATGCGCAGCATCGATCGCGATAAGTTGCGCGGGCGTCGCGTCGGGGAGATACCACGCGAGGTATTGCTCAAGACGCTGCGTGGAAATCGGATCGGGGGCGATGCCCTGCGTGCCTTGTGCGTTCGCGTGGAGGCTCATTGCAAGCGCCATGAAGAGCGAGAGAGCGCGCACCGTCCGAATCATGAGGCGTTGCATGCCGTAAATAGTACCGCGATCACTCGTTGCGGCTATCTTGCTTCCACGATGAACGCTCAAACCTCGACCACGGAAACTACCGCCTCCCTTAAGGCATCCACCACCTCAGGCGAGACCAATGCAATGGGTGCAATGGTTGCGGACTCGCTCCGACTCACACTCCACTACGGCGAAGAGATTCTGAAGAGTATTCCTGCCGAGCGTTTCTGCGAGATTCCGCTCAACGATATGAATCACCCCGCGTTCTGCGTTGGTCACCTCGCGATTTACGCGAACAGGGTGCTTGAGATTGTCGGTCGACCAGAGTTGAAGGTCACCATGCCTTTCGGCGACGAGCACTTCAAGAATGGCGTGCAATGCGTTGCGCAGGATGGGCGGTATCCCTCGAAGGATGTGATCGTCGGTGCGTTCCGCGATGCATGGACCGTTGTGCTGAAGACGTTGCCACAGGTCAGCGATGCGACGATGCGTCAAATCAATCCGATGGAAGGCGGCATGCGCGAGCGATTCCCCACCGCCGGAAGCGTTGTGAATTTCCTCGCAGGACCACACAACATGATGCACCTCGGACAGGTGTCGACGTGGCGCCGCGCGGCTGGACTTGGTTCAGCCATGTGAGAGAGCATGTGCTTCCGGCATCAGAGTCGATGCGCGCGCACACTCACTGACGCGATCACATTCCGCGATCTTCAAGCAATCGACGAAGACCTTCAACGCCGCCGGCGGCTTTCATGAGGTCGGCTAACTCACGTCGCTCGCGTGGATCTGGCTTCGACAGTTCCTTCTTCGAGCGCTTCGGCGGCTTCGATGGGCTGATGGGGATCATGGCGCTTTCGTCTACTGGCGACGCGTTGTTGCCCGTCTGCGCATTATTCGCGGGTGTTCCTGTGTGATCGGGAAGCGCGTCCTTGCCCGACGCTCGCGTGCGTCGGCGGCGCGCGGCGTTCGCTGCTTTCAAGCGCGTTTGCATGCGTGCTTCCACTTCAGCGAAATCAATCTCGCCTTCTGTGAAAGCGCGAATGATCACCGGGTGCAATTCGTCAGCGGTCCATGCGATGGACTGAATGAGGCGCTGAATCTGCGAGGAAGTGAGCGTTCCATCTTCGATCGGCAAGTCGGTGATAAGACGAATCTCTCCATCCGTCTCGTCGATCGCGAATGCAGCGATGCGTACACGCCAGTTCACCGCAAGCAGTGCTTTGAGTCCGACTTCGGGAAAGCGTGCGTCTTCGAGTGAGTAAAGTTCGGGCGCAAAGATGCGAAGCAATCGACCTTCGTCTTGGAGCTTGATGACCACAATCATCGCGCGGTGTTCAGCACCTTCAGTTGTGAGCGCGAGCTCGCTCGAGTACTGCTCGGTGCGGAATGGAACGATGATCTCGCCGCGATCGCTGAGAACGCGAAAGTCGAGACCGAGTTCGGCAACGCGTTGGACGAGTTCAGAAAATGTCATCGCCATGTTCAACCTCCTGTGTGCGATTGATGCGCACGACAAACTGGTGGAAGTTCCCGACTATGAAGTCCGCAAATCCTACTCAAACATTGTGCCATCCAAATCACTCCCCTGCAGATGGAATCGACAAGTTCGCGCTCCGCATTTCATGGCAAACCGACAACCCCTGCTGAGTCTGTCCACAATGCATTCGCGCGCCGAGGCAGAAAGGTTCTCGTGAGGTGTCAAAGTGACACGATTCCGATCAGCGCACCTCTCCGTGTAGGCAGCGTCATTTCATCCGCCGACGAAACGAGAAACGATGCTCCGCGCGAAGTCAGGTTCGATCGTCCCCTCGACGATGACTCGACCATCCGGGAAAACGACGAGCCCGATGGGCGATCCAGACGGAGAATGTTCAGACGCAAACTGACCTCGAAGCGCGCCTGTTTCGAGCGCAAAGCTGCCGTGCGGCACAAGTCGCCCCGCGAGCCGTTCGAGAAACGATGCCTCTTCCGCAGGTCGAGATGGAACAACCTGCACTGCGTCTCGACCACACAGAACTCGAGCCGCCGGCGCCGTCGAGTTGAGGAATTCGAAGTGGCGGCCGCGGCAGCAGCGACAATTCGGGTCCGCAGCATCCGAAATTTCCGTGCGTCCAAATGAAAAATCCGCGAGATCGAATCGCACCAGCACATTCGCGAGCGCGCGCTGTTGTGTCAGTGCGTCCGAAGGCTGTGAAGACTCTTGAGATGCAGCACCAGCACCCGGGCCCGCACCAGCACCCGGGCCCGCACCCGCGCCCGCGCCCGCGCCCGCGAGAAAGCGAAGCACGAGCGCAGACTCGAGCGAACCAGCGATCCCAGTCGCTGACGAAAGCACGCCCGCGCTATCGCAAGTCTCGGAAGATCCGAGTGGCGGAAGCTCTGGAACAAGGCATCGAAAGCACGGCCCGACATCGTGAGGTGTCAACAGCGCCGCCATACCACGCATGCCGACAGCACCGCCGTACACCAGAGGAATACAGCGCTGCACCGCGACATCGTTGAGGAGTAATCGCGATTCAAAGTTGTCCAGACAATCAACGAGGAGGGTCGCGCCCTCGGTGATGCGGAGCGCTGAGGGCGGCCCAAACTCCTCGACCCACGCGCGCACTCGAACTGTGGAGTTCACGAGCGCGAGTCGCTCCTTCGCTGCCTCCGCTTTGGGTCGCCGCGCACGCGCATCGGCTTCGGTGAAGAGTGTTTGACGCTGGAGATTCGTGAAGTCGACAAGGTCGCGGTCGACAATCGTGGTCACGCCCACTCCCGCTCGCACACACTGCTCCGCGACGACTGTCCCAAGCGCACCGCAACCGATGATCACGACATGAGAACGCGCGAGGCGCTCCTGTCCAACGCGCCCGAAGCTCGGAAGCAGCATCTGGCGGTGATAGCGGGTGAAGTCGACGCTCTGCATCGGCTACAGCGTAGTCTGACAACGCGAGGAATGACGCCGTAAGTGATGCAACAACGGATGCGGTCCGTGATGGCGCAAACGATCCCATGCGTGATGCCATGCGCCATGCCACCGGCCATCCGACTGACGATCGGACTAACGATTCATCCGACGACGCGACCTCCCGTGAAGCAACCAAGTTTGATCGCGGCATACGCTCAAGTTGACCAAGCCTTTCGAGTCGCTCAAGGCGTCGATCGAGCGTGCGCACGCGACCATCAGGTCCGACTAGACGCGGAGGTTCCTTCGGGAGTTCGATGCCCGCGATCGTCATCCACGCTTCCACCTCAGCGACCTCGATTCCCGCGCGCGCGAATGCGCAGAGAAACCGACGCTCTGCCGAAGCTGTCGCCTCCACGACGCGCTGATGCGACAACTTCGCGACGCCGCCCTCAAGCAACACGCGCAGTAGTTGCGAGGCGAGCGCTGGATCGCCAAGTTGCTTCGCAAACGCACGCAGCGCACGTTCGAACTCCACCTTGGCTCCCGCGACATCCCCATGCGTCCGCATCATCACATGCAGTTGAAGAGCAGCGCACTTGAGCGGCGCGCTTCTATCCGCCGCACCGTGCGCAACAAGCGCATGCAGCCATTCCGAATATCGCGCATGCCACGCGATCCACGCATTCGTCTGCGATTGAAGTGCATCGCATGATTCTGTCGCGACGTTGAACGTCCCTTGATCAAGCACGCCACTGCGCCCCCACGCGCCGAACAGTCGAATGCGATCGCGATCCGCGCGCGGGTCTTCGCTCAACGCACTCGCGTGCACCGCACGCACGATGTCCTTCCATGCAAGAACACGCGTTGGATGTAGCCTTGATAAGAGCGACTCCCGCACCAGCAAGTCCGCATTGGGGTCATCCGGAATCATTGACTCCGTCAGCAACCGCTCCGCACTCACCACGCTGAGCGCGGAGAGATTCGCGTTGCGATCGGACACCACGGCTGAAACCAGCAGCGGCGCGTCCGTGCCCGCGCGTGCGGCCTCCTGCGCTCGAAGATTGCTCTGCTTCGAAACTTCCGCACTCATGAGTGCCTCCCGCACAAGAATTTCAAACGCGTCGCGCTCGATCTCTGGCACACGATCGAGCGCGCGAAGCGAACGACAACGCCGCACGATCGCCCCATGCCCGTCCCCATGCCCGTCCCCTTGCGCGTCTACCTGCGCATCTACGCGCGTGTGCACGCGAACGCCGCAATCCGCTGCATACAACGGCGCTTCAACCGCGGCCCAATGCACCACCGCGCA
>QWPV01000082.1 GCA_003671055.1 Planctomycetota bacterium | reverse complement strand
TCGCGGTTGACGGGGATGGCGGCGATCTTGTCGACGACTTCCATGCCTGTGATGACTTTGCCGAAGGCGGTGTATTGCTTGTCAAGGTGCGTGCAGCCGTCGCGGCTGAGGCAGATGAAGAACTGTGAGCCTGCGGAATCTGGGTGACCCGAGCGCGCCATCGAGAGGACGCCCTTTTCGTGCTTGCGATCGTTGAACTCAGCCTTCACCGTCCAACCTGGACCGCCTGTGCCGTCGCCGCGATTGCAGCCGCCTTGGATCACGAAGTTCGGAAGAATGCGATGGAACCCAGTTGTGTCGTAGTAACCGGATGCTGCGAGCTTGAGGAAATTCTCAGCGTGCTTCGGCGCGACATCGTTCCAGAGTTCAACAACGATGGTGCCTTGGTCGGTTTCGATCGAGACTTGTGGGTATGCCATAGGGCGAGGAGTGTAGGCGAGTTGATCGTGTTTGAGCGCGCGCGAGAGTTGAGCGCTTCTGATGATTTCTGCCCCAAGCGGCAAAATCATCACGCGCTTCTGTACGGCTCGCCGGCAGAGCCGGCATTCGCCTGATTAGGCAAGTTCCCGCGGCAGCGGCACATCAAGCGCGTCGGCGATGGCGCGGGCGATGATGAATTCGTTCGCGCTCAGGTTTCCGTCGTGCGTGGCTGCGACGGCGCATGCTTCGAGGACTCGCGCGCGATCAGCAAATGGGATTTGCGCGAGCGCTTGCGCGGCAGCGTTTAATCGATCGAGGGTGCGATCGGTGGCCCGTGGAAGTTCTCCGGCCGTGACGCCGAGTTGGGCGCAGGCAGTGGCGTATGCACGGCCGGTTGCGGTGGCGGTTTGACTTTCGAGCGCGATGAGCCCGAGTACGAATCGTGCTTCCTCGGCGCGTTGCGGGAAGGTCGCGGTCACTGTGAGCTTGGATCCACTGAGTCGACGCTCCACTTGTCGCTCGAGTGATTTCGAAAGCGCCCATTCGAAGAGATCGATGGAACTGTCCGCGCGCATGACGAGTGCGAGCGTTTCTCGGAATGTGCGATACGCGCCTGTGCCCATCGCACAGAGCGCGGGTGCGGCGAGATCGGCGAGTGCGAGCCGTTTCGTTTCACTCATCGCTGCGATAATCGATGCGAGTGCTTGGTAGCGAGGGAATGCTTGCACGTCGCGCGCGGCGATGAGTGCGTCGATCGCGTTGCTGGCGGCGCCGCGACGCGCGATCGCGTAGCACACCGCGCGAGCGCCGGCTGCTGTACGAAGACTTGCGCGAAGTGCGGGATCGAGTCGCTCTTGCCAATCGTGCGCTGCGGCGATGGATGTGGGGCTGAGCGTGCCGACTTGCGCGAATGCTGCAGCGAATGCTGGTTGCGCGTGAGCGTGCGAAGTTGATGGACCGGGCGGCGGAGGCGCGATGGATGCGTGCGAGGCTCCATCAGCCTCGATGTTCTGCGCGCCCATCACCACGATGCGACGAATGCGTTCATCGAGTGGCGGATGCGTTGCAAACATGGTGCTGAGCGACGAGCAGAAGAAGAAGTGATTCAACTCACTCGCCATCGCTGCAGGCACAGCGGTGCGGTGACCATCCCGCAACTTGCGCAGCGCGTTGGCGATGCCGTCTGGATTTCTCGTGTATTGCACCGCGCTCGCATCGGCAAGGAACTCGCGTTGACGACTGATCGCCGCTTGAATCATGCGACCGACGAGCACGCCGCAAGATCCGATGATCCAGATGAGAAGTCCTGCGACCACAATCGCGATGCCCACAGCCGCGCCGTCATTTTTCTTACTGCCGCGCGAGCCACGCATGAGCTGCGGACCGATGTAGCGGAAGGTGAACCAACCGATGGTGCCGACAAGCATGATGCCTGCGATGGCGGCGGTGGTGCGTGCATTGATGCGCGTGTCGCCATGGAAGATGTGGCTGTACTCGTGCGCGATCACGCCTTGCAGTTCGTCTCGCGTGAGTGATTCGATGAGTCCGCGCGTGACACCGATGACGCTGCGCGTGGGATCGGGTCCTGCGGCGAACGCATTCATGCCGCCGGTATCGATGACGTAGACCGGCGGCACGGGCAGTCCGCTCGCGATCGCCATTTCTTCCACGATGTTGAGTACGCGCTGTTCAGCGGGATCAGAAGTTCCGAGGTCGATGACAACACCGCCGAGCATCTGCGCGATCGCGCCGCCACCTGCGGAGAGTTGCGAGTGTCGGTAGAGCGAGCCAATGAGCACGATCGCGGACACGACACCAATCACTGCAAGCAACGCCTGCATATTCCCAAATCCCATGCTCCAGTCTGGGCCATTTTCTGTCTGGTTGCTGAAGGAGATCGCGATCGCGATGACGACCCAGAAAGAAAGAATCGTGCCGAGAATACCGAGCACGAAGAGCACGACGAGTTTGCCCGTCTGTGAGCGCGCGCGATCTTGATTGGAGAAAAAGTCGTTTGCCATTTGCACGCTCCGCACACGCAGACATCAGACCTTGGTCAGAACTTCACGCTGGGTAGCGCGCGATCGGCAGCGTCAGCTTCGAACATACCCATGGTGGGAATGTTGAATGTTCGCGCAACAACACTCGCGGGAAACACCACGATCGATTCGTTCAATCGCATCACGCTGTCGTTGAATCCTTGTCGCGCGAAGGCGATGCGATTCTCCGTACTCGACAACTCTTCTTGCAACGCAAGCACATTCTGATTTGCTTTGAGGTCGGGATAGGCTTCCATCAATCCGAACAATCGTCCGACCGCAGAATCAAGCGCGCCAGATGCACCCGCGAGTGCTGTCATCGCCATTGCATTTGTCGGCATGCCGCCGACCGCAGCGAGCGCACTCGTTGCTTTCGCGCGTGCGTTGATCACGGCTTCGAGCGTTCCGCGCTCATGCGCCATGTAACCCTTCACCGTCTCGACGAGATTCGGAATGAGGTCGCAGCGACGCTTGAGTTGCACATCAATCTGGCTGAACGCGTTTTGCGCGCGAACCTGCTGCGTGCGAAGTCGGTTGTAGATCATCACAACCCAGAGCAATGGCGCGAGAAGCAGTGCGAGACCGCAACCGCCAAACAACAACCATTCCATACCACCGAGCAACATGAGCGAGAAAGCCATGTCGGAAGCGTATCACGCATGCTTCGACTTGCGCGCGAGAAGTGGCCGCGCGACGAGGAGCGCTGCAACGGTCACTCCTGCAGCGATGATCGGATCCCAACCACTCGCTTGCACGCTGAGCACGACGCTCCAGAGTGCAACCGCGAGGTAGACCAGTGGCGTGATCGGAAAGAGTGGCACGCGAAAGGGTCGCGGCGCGTCGGGCATGGTTCGTCGCAACACAATCACGGCAGCGACCGACAGCGAGGAGAAGACGGTGATGAGAATCACAAGCAGATCAAGAATTTGGCTCAGCGATCCGAGCAGCAGAGCGAGCAGCGCGCCCACGGTGACGACGAGCAGTGCATTTCGCGGAACGCCACTTTGTGTGCGGTGACCGACTGCGGGCGGTATCTCGCCAGCATGCGCCATGGATTCAAGGATGCGCGCGCCACCGATCAATCCGGCAACATTCGTGGAGAAGAAAAGCAGCGCGATGACCGCGCCCATGCTCGAGCCTACCGCGTCGCCGAATAAATGTCGTGCAGTGGTTGCGCCGATCGCAGGCATCGGTCCGCCGTTCTCGCCCACCATCGCGCTCGGATCCATCACGCGCAGATAGACGAGATTCATACCGATGTAGAGCACGAACACGAGCGTCATCGCACCGATGATCGCGATGGGAACATTGCGACCAGGCGAACGAACTTCGCCAGCGATATCCGCGCCGTTAGACCATCCGAGATAGGCAAACGACACCGAGAGCGTTGCGAGTGCGACAGCAGGGGAGAAGAATCCTGGCGCGCTTGTTGTCGCGATCGTCGTGCTCAAGGGCGCTTCGATCCGACTTTCGAGCGGCAGAAGAAGGCCAGTGACCACGAACGCGAGCACGAAGCCAATCTTCACGTAGGTCAGCGAGGAGTTCGCGAAAAATCCAGCGCGCACGCTGAAGAGTTGCGTGAGGAGGACGAGCACAATGGACGCAGCAGCAATTCCTGCATCAGGAAGATCGATTGCGAAGAGATCGTCAACATAGCCCGCAAGAAAAAGTGCGACGAGTGCTTCCGACAGAATGTAGCCCGCGAGAATCGTCACCATCGCGACGAGGTATCCAACAGTTGGTCCGAACGCGCGGCGCGCAAACTCGACGCTTCCACCAGAGCACGGCATCATCGCGCCGAGTTCAGCGAAGCAGAGTGCGCCGGAAAGCGCGAGGATTCCGCCGAAGATCCAAGCGGCGAGCACATTGGCGGGGGTTTGCAGTTGTGCGCCGAATTGACCAGTGAGAGAAAAGATTCCGCTGCCCACTACAGCAGCAATGATCACGCATGCTGCGGTAGTTGCGCCAATCGTGTGCGGTGTCGATGGACTCACTTGCCACTCACGCCCTCCGTTACTCATTGTCCACCGATGCGGCAAGAGGGTTCGATCGCGCGCACTTCATCCACGGTTGGAGTGAGGTCGTGCAGGAGTCCGTCCGCAACGTCGTAGATCAATCCGTGCACGCGAACTTCGCGTTTCTCGCGCGCAAGTTGGAAGATCGGGCTCTCGCGAACATGCACGACTTGCACAGCGACATTGAGTTCGCAGAGTCGATCGGATTGCTTGCGCGGCGTAGTCTCGCGTTCAATTTCACTGCGATAGAACTTCGCGATGTCGCGCACATGACGAACCCAGTGATCGACGATGCGGCCAGCGCACGGTTGCAGTGCAGCGTCTACGCCGCCACAGCCATAGTGACCGCACACGATCACATCGGTGATCTCAAGCGCATTGAGCGCGAAGTCGAGGACGGCGAGACAATTGAGATCGCTGTGCACGACGAGATTCGCAACGTTGCGATGGACGAACACTTCGCCAGGGGCTAGTCCGATGATTTCGTTGGCGGGCACGCGGCTGTCCGCGCAACCGATCCACAAGTAGCGCGGGCGTTGTTGATGGGCGAGCGCATCAAAAAAGCCCGGTCGATCGCGCTCCATTTGCGCTCGCCACTTCTTGTTGTTCGCAAGCAGAGTGTCGATGGAACTCATGGTGTAAGCGTTTCTGTAGTCGTGAAGTCAAAGATGCGAAAGGACTTCCACTTCGAGCCCCACTTCGCAACCAACTCTTTGTGCGCGGGCGCTTCGAGATACGCCTTGTAGTCCTCGACGCTTGCGCACTGCACGAGAATGCCGAGGTCATAATCGCTCGTGACCGCTGCGCGTCCGATGTCGAGCGGTGTGCCGCACTGATAGCCGCACACGCCCTTGATGATGGGGATGAGTCGATCAGAATCAGCACGCATCGCAGCAATGTCGCTGTCATCCGCAACATCCACGAGCACGATGTGCGTGACGCAACCTGTGGAACACGGCGTCTCACAGCGCGGCTTGAACATGCAGCAACTGGAGAGGAGCAGAGCGGTGGAGGAGAACAGGAAGGTGCGCGCGAGTCGACCCATGTGCATGAGCGTATCGGAGGAGCGCTCTCTATGGAAACTCAACGATGCAAGCACGCACGCACAGGCTAGAACTGCGTCTTCAATCGAAGCGCAACTGCGACCGAGGGAGAGCCAGTGCCGTTTTGCGCATCAAAGTTGATCTGGAAATCTGGCGAGAGCCGCATGCAGTGATTGACGCAACGAGAAGGACGTATGTATTTTTGGACCCGCGCAGATGCTAGCAACGCGAGGGAATCACTCAACATCTGCGAGCGAACGGAAGTTGAATTGCTGCCCGCCGACGGACAATTCAGCCATTAAGCCCTTTGGCTGCGTCAGAAAGATGACGACGCCGTTCTCGTACTTCGCTGCTGCCGCAGCTCCAGATTGCACTGCAACAGCTGACGCAGTTGCCGAGAACGCGAGCGTTCCGGTCTTGAAGCTCGCGAGCGCTTCTTTCGTTTCAAAGAAGATGATCTCGCTGAAACTCTGACCACCAATTTGCGCGCCGATGGAAGCTTGTGTCATGTCGGAGTAGCCAATCAGTGTCCCGCCGCTTGTGAAGACTTCGCCGCGACCAAATGCGCCGCCGATGATGAATCCACCTTTGCCGATCGATGGGAATGCCGCGTAACCCGCAGCGCTGTCGAAGTACTTCGAGATAGATGCATCCTTCTCTTTCAATGCGACAACAAGCGCCTGCACTTCTGCGCTAAGCACGCGACGATCACTTTCCGTCCGAGGAGTCGCGTTGCATCCAACAATGCAAGAGAAGGCGAGCGAGAAGAGGAGAGCCGTCAGCAAGTTCATGCGCATGGAGAGAATCCTTAGAGTGAGTGGACCGGAATGCTTGCGAGTGTACTCAGTGCCACTGCTTCCGCGACCTTGATGCCGTCAACAGCAGCAGAAAGAATACCGCCCGCGTAACCCGCACCTTCGCCAGTCGGGAAGAGCCCGAGTGTGTTCAAACTTTGTAAATCTGCATCAAGGCGCGTGATTCGAAGAGGTGAAGACGTTCGTGATTCAACGCCTGTCAGCACCGCGTCAGCAAGGTCGAAGTTCTTGATCTGCTGCGCGAACGCAGGAATCGCTTCGCGAATCGCATCAATCGCAAACTTCGGCAACGCAGTGGAGAGATCACACGGGTGAACGCCTGGTGTGTACGAAGGGATGACTGATCCAAAGCTCGTCGATGCGCGTCTGGCAAGGAAGTCACCAACGCGTTGACCGGGCGCGAAGTAGTTGCGACCACCGAGTTCGAACGCGCGTGATTCGAGTTCGCGTTGCAGCGCGATACCAGCGAGTGGTCCATCAGGAAAATCAACTTCAGGCGTGATGCCCACAACAATTCCCGCGTTCGCGTTGCGTTCACTACGCGAGTACTGGCTCATGCCGTTCGTCACCACACGTTCGTTCTCCGACGTTGCTGCGACGACTGTTCCGCCAGGGCACATACAAAATGTGTACACCGAGCGACCGTTCTTCGCGTGATGCACAAGTTTGTAATCGGCTGCGCCAAGCAACGGATTCGCCGCTTGCTCGCCGAATCGACACGCATCAACAAGTGACTGCGGATGTTCGATGCGGAAGCCAATCGAAAACGCCTTGGGCTCGATGAACACACCGCGCGAGTGCAGCGTTTCAAACATGTCGCGAGCACTATGACCGACCGCGAGCACGACATGATTGGTCGCGATGCGTTCACCGCTCGCAAGCAGCACCGCGCGCACGCGCTGCGTCCGCGCAGCGCCGTCGTTGATCGGCTCAAACTCGAAGTCTTCGACGCGACTACTGAAGCGAACCTCACCACCGAGCGCGAGAATATTTGCGCGCATCTTCTCCACCATGCCCACGAGTCGGAACGTTCCAATGTGCGGCTTACTCACATAGAGAATCTCATCAGGCGCGCCAGCATCCACGAACTCGCGCAGTACCTTGCGTCCATAGTGCTTCGGATCCTTGATCTGGCTATACAGCTTGCCATCCGAAAACGTACCTGCGCCGCCTTCACCGAATTGCGTATTCGATTCAGGATCAAGCACGCCTTCGCGCCACATCTTGAATGTGTCCTTCGTCCGTTCACGCACAGCCTTGCCCCGTTCAAGCACAATCGGTCGAAACCCAGACTGCGCAAGGATGAGTGCCGCAAACAGCCCCGCAGGTCCCATCCCAATCACAACGGGACGAGCAGTCAAAGCAAGCGTCGCAGGCGCGCGCGCAACAAACTTGTATCCAACATCAGGCGCAACACTCACTCGCCGATCAGTCTTCAATCGATCGAGCACCTTTGCTTCATCAAGCACCTCGCAATCAACCGTGTACACAAATAAGATTGCGCTCCGCTTGCGCGCATCCACCCCGCGCCGAAAAATTTCCATCCGCACCAGTTGCGCGGAAGAAATCGCAAGTCGTGAACGCACCGCAGCACGCAGTGCATCAGCAGTGTGCTCAAGAGGAAGCGAAAGATCAGTGAGTCGCACCATAGAAGAGCGACGATGGTAATGCGCGGCAATCCGAATTGCGTGCTTGACACCAAGTGCATTGCGAGGAACCGCTGTCACTCAACCGTTATGCTTCTCGCGCGTGTCCGCCGTTCATCCATGCCTGAACTCCTGTGAGTTCGATCACGGCGGACCGTCATTTTAAAGACGGGCTTGATTCAAGATGCGACACACATACTTACTGGCGACGGCGTTTGTACTCTTGACGATGACACTGCGCGGGGTCGCGGCCGAGGAAGCTCCTGCGCCCAAGCCGCTGAAGGTTTTCATCCTCGCGGGTCAGTCGAACATGGAGGGGCAGGGAGTTGTGGATCTGACCGGCAAGGACTACAACGGTGGCAAGGGGACACTCGCGACGCTGATGAGCGACGCGTCGAAGCAGAGTCTTTTCAAGCACCTCAAAGATGAAAGCGGAAACTGGCGTGTTCGAGACGATGTGTCGGTGTGGTACCAACCTGAAGGTGGTCCGCTCTGCGCTGGGCCACTGACATTCGGGTTCACGCCATACGCTGATCAAAGCCACTTCGGACCCGAGCTTCAGTTCGGACATGTGATCGGCGACGCGCTCGACAACGAGGTGCTGCTCATCAAGACCGCGTGGGGAGGCAAGAGTCTCTTCGTGGACTTCCGCCCTCCATCTTCAGGAGGAACTACCGGTCCCTATTACACGCTCATGATCTCGCAGATTCGTGAAGCGCTCGCGAACATCAAGCGCGACTTCCCGCAGCTGAAAGCAAGCACTTACGAGATCGCTGGGTTCGTCTGGTATCACGGTTGGAACGACGGTTGCAACCCCAAGCACGCCGTCCCCGAGTACGAGAAAAACTTGGTGAACCTCATCAACGATTTCCGCGCCGAAATGGACGCTCCCAATCTGCCGGTCGTGATCGGCGAAATCACTGGACCATGGGTGAACGCGCCCGACGAGTGGGGCCAGTTGCGCCGCGCACAAGCGGCGGCCGCAGCTCAACCAGAGTTTGCAGCGAATGTGATTTTCGTTCCGACGCACGAGTTCGTGCGCGCACCTGAAGAGTCGCCTAACCCAGGACACGGACATCACGAGTTTGGTAACGCCGAGACATACTTCCTCGTCGGCGACGCGCTCGGCAAGGGGATGCGCGAACTACTTCACGCGCCTGCGGCCGCCGCTTCACCACTGCATGAAATCATTCTCCCGACTCCAGTCCCTGTCGTGCCGCCCAAGCACGGAGAAATGGCGGGCTACCTGCTCGTTTCTACCGAGAAAGTGCCTGAGAATTTCAATGCCGGCTTCTCGCTTTACGCCGCAGCATGGCCGATGCTTGAGCAATACCCAGGGCATCGATTTCAGACGGGGCTCTTTGGGACATGGATGCACGCGCAGTATGAAGGGAAGGCGCCCGACGACTTGTACTCCGACATCGAGGGCGGGCTTGGATGGTGGCGCGACACGCGGTTTCCAACCGAGACGCCGAAGTTCATCATGGGTGGCGTGGGCGTGAATTTCAAAGAGATCGCGAACGGTCCTGCGCACGGGCGCGGCACATGGGAGAAGCCCGAGGGGCTGTATGGAGTTGCGCAACTGAGCCCGTGGCTTCTCTTTCCGATCGATGGGTTGAACATCAAGCAAGGAACATGCGGCGATCTCTTCGGCTACGGCTATCTCCCTCTGCCGCTCATCGATGCGAAGGCGACCACCGCGGGAAAACCCGTTTCCACAGGCGACAACTGCTGGACGCTGTTTCTGAATACCAAGTCGTTCAAGGGACCTGTCTGTTTCTTCACGCCGTACTTCTGGTCGCACTCTGCTGTCGTGGATCCGAAGTACGCGGGGCAGCTGCTCGACTCGCGTCCGTCGGATCCCAACAAAGCCTTTCAGATGGAGACGCAGTATGTGCCCGCGATGCTGGGTTCGGACGCGCGGGGTCGGACATTCGCTCGCATCGCACCGACATCATTTCCGGTTGGTGCCGACGGAAAAACAATCGTCCTGCACCGACTGACGAGTTACGACAAGTCAGCGCTCTGGGACGGCGTGAAGGCATGGTTCGATGGCGGAGTACCGGTGAGCGGCGCGATCAACTCAGGCGGTGCATTCGTGCAGCACTTCCGCCCAGAAGGCGGCTCCACCTGGCAGATTTACGCCGACAACACGCCGAGAGGAAAAAAAGTCTCGATGGTCTGGAAGTCTCTGGCGACACCGATCACACCCGACCCCACAACCTACGGCTACGCATGGAACGACCAGCTCCTCACACGCATGACGCTCAGTGGTGGCGACATCGTGCGATTCCCCGAGTACTACCGTCTGCAGAACGCGGCGAAGAATCCGCGGTGGGTCGCAGCGAAGCCTGAAGAAGTTCCGCCCGAGACCGGATTGACAAGCATCCAATTCGATCGCGCGAGCGAAGAGCCGCAAGAACCATATGACACGCCAACCGCTCCCGACAGCACCTGGCTGCAACCAGGCCCGACCGCGGGACCCTTCACCGCGCAACTCGGTGACGGCAGCGTGGTGACGTACTACTGGTATCGCTTCGCCGATCAACCCGCGCTGCACAACGCAGATCTCACCGCATTGGACCGAGAGAAAATGCAGGGGAAAGTCGAAGAGTTGCACCGCCTATGGACAAAGGATCGCGAGTATCTCGCGCCACCAACCGTCGGCCAACTCGCCGAACTCGACCCCGCTCAAATCGTCCAACCACCAAAGGGCCTAGAAATCGGCTACGTCCCAATCGCAACGCGCCAGGAACTAGCGAAGGCGCGCGAAACCGGCAAGCCTTGGCTTGCCTCTCCAGTGCATCCCCTCCGCAAACTGCGGTATGTGTCCTATGCGAATGGAGGTCTGCGCCTCTATTTCGAGGACGGAAGTATCGCTGCTTGTGCGCGGTGCGATCTAAGCGCCAGCAACCTGCATTTCGAAAACTACAGTTCCAATATGTTCTTATCAAGTCGATACATCGTCGAGGCGGATGGCTCATTGCTCATCGATGGAACCGATCGGGAGTATCCGATGCGGGGCAGTGCAACTGCAGCAAGTAACTGGGCAATGATCGATTACAGATGGGTCGTCGCTGTGGATCCTTGAGACCACGGACTGCAATCGTTGATTGAAGAAACGCCCTGGACACGAAACGCACTGGACAGGCAAGCCTTGGCTTGCCTGTCCAACGCAGCCTTCCCGCAGTGAAGTTGCGTTCAAGAAGATCT
>QWPV01000081.1:7603-11321 GCA_003671055.1 Planctomycetota bacterium | reverse complement strand
GTGTCGATGAACTGAGAGTCGGTGCCTGTCCTCGATTTGGGTGTGTCCTCGATTTCGAACTGCGTGCGTCGTTATGTGCGGACGAAGCCGCTCGGCGGGGATTCGCGGAGGTGGCCAATGAGTGCATCGAAACGCATCGGGGTGCAGCCGTTTTCCTTCGCGTCGATGCCGCAGTCGTGGCGGCGTGCAACCGTCGTGCCAAAGCCATGAACGTGGCCGTGGAGGTGGAACGCGCCAGTTGGTCTTCCTTGCCACTGCTCAAGTGGGTAGTGAAAGAGCACCACGCGTTCAGCGACTCCCGCGATGCCTTTAGCAGTAATGATCTCGTCGACGCTTTCGAACAAAGCGTCAAACTTTTTCTCGCCGCGGGGATCGTGATTGCCTTGAATCAGATGCAGGCGCTTGCACGCGATGCGTTCGCGGTACTCCTGCGCGCGCTTGATGTCCGCGCTGTCCCAGTTGCGACCGCCGCCTTTTACGAAAAAATCACCGAGGTGAATCAAGATGTCTTGCGCGTCGACAGCAGCATTGATCGCGTCAATCATCGCAGTGTCCATCGCATCAACGCTCGCGTACTCTCGTCCATACCAGGTGAGTGCGTCTGTGTGACCGAAGTGATTGTCGGCGGTGACGAAGATCCGGCGGTCTGTTTTTGTGAGGTCTTTCGCCGTGGACATGAATGAAGGATACCGAACTCTTGCTCGCTGTACGCTTCTCGCATGCACGCCCTCGCACTCACACTCGTTGCGGCACTCTCGCTTTCGTTCGCGCGCACTGTCGCTGGGCAGGAAGAACTTCCCCGTCACGCGGGCACCAACCTCGTTAACGAAACTCCTGCGCAACATGATGCGCGCATGGCGTGGTTCCGCGAAGCGAAGTTCGGCATGTTCATCCACTGGGGCGCGTATTCCACTGCAGCAGGTGAGTGGAACGGCAAGCTTGTTCGAGGCGCTGGTGAATGGCTGCTCTCGAATGCGCAGATCACACCTGAAGCGTACGAACCGCTGCGCGATCAGTTCAATCCTGTGAAGTTCGATGCGAAGCGTTGGGTGCAGATCGCAAAGGACGCGGGCATGAAGTACATCGTGATTACATCGAAGCATCACGATGGCTTCGGACTTTGGGATTCGCCGTCGAGCACGTGGGATGTTGGCTCATCTCCATTTGCGCCGCGCGATCCACTACTCGAACTTGCCGCTGCATGCAAAGATTCTGGCGTACGCCTTTGCTTCTATCACTCGATTATGGATTGGCATCATCCTGATTACTTGCCGCGCCGACCGTGGGACACGCGACCAACGACTGATGCTGTGTACGACCGCTACGAGGCGTACATGAAAGCGCAGTTGAAGGAACTCATCACTGGTAAGTACGGGAAGATCGGCATCCTGTGGTTTGATGGCGAGTGGGAAGGCACATGGACGCACGAGAAGGGCGTCGCGCTTTACGACTATGTGCGCGCACTCGATCCCGACATCATCGTGAACAATCGCGTCGACACTGGCCGCAGTGGCATGGAAGGCATCACGCGCGAAGGTAACTACCGCGGCGATTACGGCACACCAGAACAGCAGATCCCTGCGACTGGACTTGCTGACGGCGTCGATTGGGAAACCTGCATGACGATGAACGGCACGTGGGGCTTCGATAAGAACGATCACGATTGGAAGTCGAAAACTGATCTCATTCACAAACTCTGCGACATCGCGAGTAAGGGTGGAAATTTTCTGCTCAACGTTGGGCCAACAGGCGAAGGCGAAATCCCTGCGCCGAGTGTTGATCGACTCGAAGCGATGGGCGCATGGATGAAGGTGAACAGCAGTGCGATCTACGGATCGCACGCGAATCCATTCACCGAAGCGCCTGCATGGGGACGCGTCACGCGCGGCACAAATCCGCAAGGCGGCGATCGGCTTTATCTCATGGTGTTCAACTGGCCTGTCGATGGGAAATTGCAACTCCAAGGATTGCTCTCGGGAGTTGGAACCGTGCAGATCCTCGGACAGCGCACGAAACAACTCTTCTCGCACTCGCAGGCGAACGGCGTCACGACGTTCACGCTTCCGACCACACCAATCAATCCAATCTGCACCGTCGTCGCAGTGGATCTTGAGGGCACGCTCGCGATCGCTTCGAAGCCTGTCATTTCTGCGGCCGATGAAAAGTTCGTCGGCTCGCTCAAAGTTGAAGTGGCTGCATCGACTTCGGCAGAGTTGACGTACCACTACACCGTCAATGGCAGCGAGCCCACGATGCAAAGCGCGCCGGCAACTTCGCCTTTCACCATCAGCGCAACAACGACGGTGAAAGCACGCGGTTTCTATCTTGGTAGCGCCGTCACACCAATCGTGAGTCAAACCTTCGAACTACTCACGCCCCTCGTCGCAGTGCAGACACTCAAGTCAGATGCTGGACTCGCGTACACAAGTTACGCCGTTCCTGAGTCCATCAAAAACTGTGGACAGATTCGCGCTGGAAACAAGGAAGGCCAAGGAGTCGTCGCGGTCCCTTCGGTCGCCGTGAAGCCGCGCGAAGAGTTTTTCGGATTGACGTTCACTGGATTCATCGATGTGCCTGAAGATGGGCTCTATCGATTCTTCGTGGACTCTGATGATGGCAGCACACTCAAAGTGCAAGGCACGATGGTTGTCGACAACGATGAACTCCACAGCGCAGCAGAGAAGTCTGGTGCCATCGCGCTCGCGAAGGGAATGCACCCCATCGAACTCGACATGTTCGAAGGCGCGGGACAAGATCTCCTGCGCGTCTCGTGGATCACGCCAGGCGCGGCGAAGAAAGTTGTCGTCCCTGCAACAGCGTGGAAGCACTAGTTCGACTGCAACAGATACGCACACAGATCTCGAATCTCTTGCTCGTTGAGTCGATCCACGAGTCCTGCGAACATCGGTGAAAGCATCGATGGTCGACGCGACTTGAGGTTGGACTTCAAGATTTCAACGCGTGCATCCGGCGCGAGCAGATTCTCCACGACGAGAAGACTGGTCGCGTTGTCGTCGACAATGCGACCCACGATCGCGCTCCCGTCATTGAGTTCAAGCGCATCAAAAGCGTACTGATCACTCAGCACCTTTGATGGTTCCACGAGTGCTTCTGCAAGTTCGCGTGCGCCGAAGCGTAATGAGACAGCCGTGAGATCGGGTCCGCCGTTGTGCATCGCTGCAATTTCGCCACTACTGTGGCAATCCACGCAACCAGCAGCGATGAACATCTTCGCGCCGTTCTTGAGATCCGCACCGGTCGATGCGCGTGCGAGTTGCTCGACTTCAAGCGTTGTCCACGCACGCCCTGGTCCAACGGGCTGTGGACGATCGACGAAGTCTGCGCCATCATCTTTCGCGAGTTGTTCAAAGCGCGCGCGCTTCTCAGTCGGCACTTGCGTCAGTGCATCGTTCAACATCTGCTTCAACGTACCCGCGTAGGAATTGCCGCCACTCGTGCGCCTTGCACGCGCGAACCAATGTGCGTAGCGATCGCGCAGACCATCAGTCCATCCGTTCTTCGCCTCGCGCAAGATCACCGCTGCTGCGAACTGCTGCTTCTCGCCTCGCGCTGCATGCATGCGTGCGACCGATGGACCGTAGCCGTCGCTGCGCGAGAGAAGGCTTGCGTCAAGTACCTCTTGCGTCGCGTCCTTCGCTTCGAGCATCGACACAAGTTTGGGCACGACTGAGGTTGCTCCAAGTCTGACGAGAATCGC
>QWPV01000081.1:0-7053 GCA_003671055.1 Planctomycetota bacterium | reverse complement strand
CCGTCGCGCGCAATGCACGCGTCAGTGAGTGGCAGCGGCTTACCTGAGAGAAACTCTTCGCGTGTTGCTTTGAACCCAGCACCTTCTGGCTCGATGAACAGTGCGTGAATTGTGCCATAGGTCCAATCGAGTGCGAGCATCGCATGCGCGTACTTCGGGTTCGTAAAGCAACCATCACACGCGAGCATTCCTGTCGGACTCGCGGGGCCAATGTCGAGAAGTTCAGGATTCGTATCGGGATACCACGTTGGAAACTTGCTCGATCCACTTCGCCAGCCGTAGTCCGCGCCGCTCGCGAGATGAAGAATTCGCGCGGGTCTGTACCACGACGTGCCCATCTCCCACTCCATATCGGAATCGAACGTGACAACTTCTCCATCTACGAACGCGAAGTCGTACGCGTTGCGCATGCCGATGGAGAGCAACTCGAACTTCTCACCATCAAGATCCGTTCGCGTGAGCCAACCACCTGGCGCAAGCAATCCAACCGCGTGACCACCAGGATCCCACATGCGAGGGAGCACGAAGTCTTCATCCCAAAACTGAGGAACCCGCGAAGATGCAAACTTCACCGTCGGCGTGTGATTTCCGCAGATCAGATACACCATGCCATCTTTGCCGACCGCAACACCGTGCGGACCGTGTTCGCCGCCGCCTTCTTCAATCGCGCGCAGGAGCTCGACAGATTCAAACGTGCCGTCCGCCTCTTCATCACGCAAGCGGTAGAGACCACTCGGCACAGTTCCGGTGGAGTTCACGCTGGCATAAACATGCCGCGCATTTCCGCGTTGAAAAAACGCGAGTCCTTGTGCATCGCCGATCGGAAGATCGATCGTTTCAATTCGACTCGGCGCCGCTGCGGACGCTGGAAAAATTCGCACAAGCTTCCCGTGCTGCGGACTCGCAATCAACGAACCATCAGGCAATGACTCAAGCGCGACGATCGAGCCAACGGAACGCTGCACTTGCATGACGAGTTCAACGGAGAATCCTTCGGGGACAACAATCGTGGATTCAACGGCATGCGCGTCGAAGGCTGCAAGCACCCCCCAAGGCATCGCACCATGCGCAGCAAGTACACGCGCGGCGTTGCGCTCAGCGCCACGCACGACCAGCCAACTTCCATCGCTCACGATTTGCGTGGTGCGGCCGAGTGCGTCACGAATCATGAGATCCACGAGTACGCCCGCAATCGCGCCTTCATTCTTCGCGCGAATCTCGAGCGCGTGTTCACCAGCGCCGAGTTGCGCTGCGAGATTAACTTCCACTGGCTCTTCCCATTTCGTTGACTTCGCAATCTCTACGCCATCAAGAAGAATTGTCGCTTCGTTGTCGACACTCACCACGAGCGCCGCAACTTCCGCGGCTTGCTCGAGCACGAATGCTCTCGTGAAGATCGCCTCTTGCGTGTTCGGCTCACTCGTCCAAATCCATTGTGGGCGTTGCACTGGAACTCGCGCGGCGCGCGGCGCGACGATCGGCATCGATGCCTGTGTTTGCACCGCCTGCGATGCTGGCTTTTTCAACACGGTCCACACCGCGACGATTCCCAAGAGCAATGTTCCGACCGCAACGATGGCGATCGCCAATGGCGCTTTCGAGCGTGGTTCAGTCATCGTCCACCCCACGCAGTTTCATCATCCGCATCGATCGGCGTGATGCGAAAATTCTTGTACTCGACCTTCATGGGTTCGCCCACGTGAAGTTGCACACCGATGCGGCCATCTTTGCGACGCGCCACATCCTCTTCAACACGCGTGAGGAGTACGCCGTTGAGATCATGCGTGACGAGCCCGTTGATCGCGATGATGCGATAGGTGTTCCATGTATCGCGATGAATCGCAGCATCTACCGTCGCCGCATCAGCGAATCGCTGCGCGGTGCGCACGCCATTCACATACTGCACAGACTCGCCGCGCTCGTTGATCAAGCCACGCTCGCCTTCGCCGCCTTCGTAGAGTCGACCGGTGTAACTGTGCGCTGCATCGAAGTCCGCTTGGAACCCGCGTGGCTCGCCATCCTCGCGCGGCTCCGTTCGGTACTGCACGCCAGAATTTCCGCCCGTGATACGCACATCACAGAGCAATTCGAAGTTCCCATACACACCGGGAAACCAGAGGTACTGATTCTTCGTGAGTGGTTTTTCCGAAGTCGTCTGCCCAATCAGCGTGTCATCACTGAGGGACCAATACTGCGCGTCGAACTCACAACCATTCAACCCTCCAGTCAACAATGATGTCGGCGCCTTGACAGGTGAATCACATGCGTTGAGCGAAGTCATCGCAAGCGCAGTGAGGAGAGAGACGCACAGCTGCCGGCGAGGAAAGTTCTGCATCTGTGCATCGTGACACCGATGCCCCAACTCTTCAAGGCGCTCAAGGCACAGGTACGTTCTGTGGGTTACAGTCGCATCAATGCGCATGACGACTGCTGTGGCTGACACTTTCTTGCTTCTCGCTGCAGCGATTTGGGGAGCGGGGTTTGTCGCGCAGATCCTTGGTGCAAATCATGTCGGGCCGTTCGGATTCACCGGAATTCGCTTCACTCTGGGCACGATCCTGCTCTTGCCGCTGCTCTACATCATCCGCTGGCCGACGGAGAATGTGAGCGCGGTCCGCCGAGACACCTTCAAGGGCGGCGTGATCTCCGGTGTGGTTATGACCGTGGGCGCACTCTTCCAACAGTATGGGCTCGGCGATACGACCGCATCCAACGGTGCATTCATTACGAGTCTCTACGTTGTCTTCGTACCGTTGCTCGGACTCTTCGTCGGCAACCGCATTGGATGGTCCGTGTGGCTCGGCGTCGCACTCTCGTTTGTAGGACTCGTGCTTCTTGCCGTCACGCGTGAGTTCACTTTCAACAGCGGCGATCCATTCGTCCTTGTCTCTGCGATGGTGTGGGCGATTCAGGTCATCGTTGTTGGTCGCTACTCGCCACGAATCGAGCCAGTTCGATTCTCGATGATTCAACTCGGCATCACGGGAGTGGCGTCACTCATCTTCGCAGCGTTCTTGGGCGAACTCGAATGGGCGCCGATCGTTGAAGCGCGCTGGCCGATTCTCTTCGGCGCAGCGTTCCCTGTCGCGACTGCATTCACGCTGCAAGTGTTCGCGCAGAAGAAAGCGCCACCGACACATGCTGCGCTCATCATGTCACTTGAAAGCGTCTTCGGCATGGCGTGCGGCATCGCATTCCTCCACGAGCGCCCTGAAGTGCAGCAGTACATCGGCGCTGCGCTCATGCTCACGGGTGTTATCGTGAGCCAAGTCATTCGACCTGGTCAACGGCGCGATGACACGAACATCGCGAAGATCATTTCGGAGCGGTAGTCGGCGCAACGACTGCAGCGCGCGCTTCAAAAACCACTGTTCCATTCGATGTTTCGACGATGGACTGCGCGACGCCCGCGCCGAGTTCCACTTGTGCAACTGTGTCGCCGATTCGCGGTGTGCGCATGCGCTTGGCGGTGTCGTGCAGCACGATGCCGCCCGCAGTCGTGCGAAGTGTCGCTGCGCCGTCGTATGCAGCGCTGACTGAAACCGTCACGGGACCATTCGTCGTTTCAATCTTGAACTCCGCATCCGCACCCTCCGCGTAACGCAACGACACCGGCGCGTACTTCGAAGCAATGTGCACATCACTCGTCGCATCTTGGATATCCACTGCGCCGTGTGCAGAGTGCACATCGATTGGACCGACACACTCGCGCAGCATCACCGCGCCATTTCCGCCGCGCAGCCGCAACTTTCCGCGCACACCAGTCGCCTTCATCGCGCCACTCTTTGCGCGCATCGATGTATCGCCAGCAGCAAATGTGCGCACGATGATGTCCACTCTCTCGCCCGCGCGAATGCCATCAGGAAGTACCGGCTCGACGACGATGGAGTCGTCTGCTGTGCGTGTGGCGAACAGTCGAATCGTCGCTTTGCGATTCGCAAGGTCACTCGCGCTGCGACCAACAAGCTGGAACACTGCTTCAACTCTGCTGTCCGTGAGCGTTGCATCTATCTCGATCGTGATGTCGCCGCTGTCGCAACCAACCACGAATCGTTCGGGCGCTTTGCTCTCACGCGCAACAATGGAAGCACTCCGATTCTCTGTCGCGATCAGCGGATCCTGCGCGCGTGCAGACTGCACTCCTAGAGAGAGGAGCGCAAAGAAAAGCGCGCAGAGTTGTGACCGCGGCGTGCAAATTGCTATCGGGCGTTCGTGAGTTTCACGCATGTAGGCGTAGAGCATGCGTTTCCGAGGCCAGAACCGCAACCCCAATTGGTTATGAGCTACACATTTGATGCGCTGTCGTGAGGTGAGCGCCTATGTCGAAATAAATTTCGCCGAAGCGTGATGTGTATCACGCATACGAGCAGCCCGGAGGATCCGGGGTTTCGAAAGCAGGCTCAAGCGCACAGTGGAACAGGCGCTCAGCACAAGGCCTTCAAGCCCATCCTCACCCATGAACACTGAACGCATCATCGAGCAACTTCATTCGCACCTCGTCTCCGGCGAGCGCCGTAGCGCACGCAAATTCGTGCGCGCCCTCTACAGCGCAGGGGCTTCCGCCGAGACGCTTGCGAAGGAAGTTTTCTGGCCACTCCTTGAGATGACCAGCACGCTCTTCCGCAAGGATCAGATGACAACGCTCGCCCATCAGTACTCCACTCGCATGCTCCGCATGTTTGTTGATCAAGCGCAAGAGCGCTACGAAGAGAAGGCGCTTCGCGGTCGTTCGATCTGCGTCTTCTGTGGACCAAACGAGACTGAAGAGCTCGCAGGACAGATGGTTGCGGATCTCCTCGAGGCAGACGGATACGAAGTTACCTTCGCTGGTGGCGGCGTTGCGAATGATGACATCAGTGAAGAACTCGCCGCTCGTCAGCCTGATGTGCTCCTCATGTTCGCATCAAGTGCGAAGGATGCACCGATGATCCGCGAACTCATCGATTCGATCCGCGAGAAGAATGCGCATCCAGCGATGCAAATCGTTGTCGGTGGTGGCATCTTCAACCGTGCACCTGGCCTCGATGAAGAAATCGGCGCAGATACAAGTGCGAAGGGACCAGCAGATTTGCTCAAAACCCTGCTCACGCAGAAGAATGTGCGCAACGAGCGCTGGGCGAAGAAGCTCCGCGTGCGCGCAGCGGCATAACAAGTCGCTTGAGCGCTCATGCAAGTTTCTGCCTCCAAGCAGGCAAAACGTTGCATTCGCTCTGGTGTCCGCCTTGCCGAGTGAATCGGCGGGCGGCGGAAATCCAAAGCTCTTTCTCCTTACGACAACCGCCGCTTCATACGAAGCGGCGGTTGTCGTTTCAACGCGCGGTCAGTCGCGAGCGCTCAAACATACCCATCAAGGATGTGTTCGAGCATCTCTTGTCGACCGCTCTCCACTTTCCACATCGTTGCATCAAGCGCGAGTGATTCAAGTTCCGCGAATGTCACGCGACCTTCTTCGATCGACTTGCCAAGCGTGCCGTCCCACGATGCGTATCGACTACGCACAAATTCCGCGATGCGTCCATCCGCGCGAATCGCGGCAGCCGCCTTCAATCCTCGTGCAAATGCGTCCATTCCAGCGACATGTGCGTAGAAGAGATCGATCGGTTCGAAACTCTCGCGACGACGCTTCGCATCGAAGTTCAGTCCGCCGGTTGTGAATCCTCCGGCGGCCAAGATCTCGAGCATCATCTTCGTGCAGAGACGGTGGTCGGTCGGAAACTCATCTGTGTCCCAGCCGCAGTTCTCTGTGCCGCTGTTGGCGTCGACGGAACCAAGTGCGCCTGTTGCGCGGCATAACGCGAGCTCGTGCTCCACCGTGTGTCCTGCGAGTGTCGCGTGATTGGTTTCGATGTTGAGTTTGAAGCTCTTGCGGAGGTCGAACTCTGCGAGGAACGCTAAGCACGCGGCTGTATCGGAGTCGTACTGATGCACGCTCGGCTCGCGCGGCTTGGGCTCGATGTAGAACTGTCCCTTGAAACCGATCGACTTCGCATAATCACAGGCCATGTGCAGAAATCGCGCGAGATGCTCGCGTTCGCGCTTCATGTCGGTGTTGATGAGCGAGAGATATCCCTCGCGTCCGCCCCAGAACACGTAGCCCGCGCCGCCGAGTTCATGCGTCACTTCGAGTGCCTTCTTCACTTGCGCAGCAGCGTGCGTGAACACTTCAACACGCGGACTCGTCGCAGCGCCTGAAACAAAGCGAGGATGCGCGAAGAGGCACGCCGTCCCCCACAACAGTTGCACGCCCGTTGATTGCTGCAACTGCTTGCAGTGCGCAACCACGATGTCGAGATCTCGATTCGACTCACGAAGCGTCGCGCGTTCAGGCGCAATATCACGATCATGGAAACACCAGTAGTCGATGCGGCACTTCGTCACAAATTCAAAGAAGGCATCGGCACGTCGAAGGCAATTCGTGGTGCTGTCGCTGCCGTCGTCCCATGGCATCTGCGCGGTCGCGCCGCCGAATGGATCTGCGAGTCCGTTTCGCATCGTGTGCCAATAGGCTGACGCGAATCGAAGGTGATCCTTCATTGGCTTCGAATCAATGAGTTCATCGGGGCGATAGTGCCGAAAGCCGAGCGGCGCGCGAGAACTTTGTTCAACGAACGGCACAGTTTCGATACCTGGAAATGCTTCGAGAGCCATACGGCAAGCGTACCCAAAGACGCTTCAGGGGACAGACGCGATGAGCAAGGCATCACGATGGAAGCGACGCTTGAACTGGGCTTGCACCAATGCAACAACGCCGTCGCGCGCACCGCGTTCGATGAGTGCAACGACGCAACCTCCAAATCCACCGCCCGTGATGCGCGCGCCGTAGACGCTTGGTGTGTGCATCAACCAATGTACGAGCGCATCGGCCTCTTCGATGGAAACTTCGAATGCATCGCGAAGGGATGCGTGGCTTTCGAACATGAGATCACCAAACGTTGCGAGGTCTTCGTTTCGAAGCGCATCCACGGCACGCGTTGCTCGTGCTGATTCATGCACGACATGTCGTGCGCGTTGACGATCGACCGCGTCGAGAGGCGCGTTCTCCACCCGATCTGC
>QWPV01000080.1 GCA_003671055.1 Planctomycetota bacterium | reverse complement strand
GCAAGGGGCGCACTGGTATTCCCAGATTTGGTTGTCTCGGAGATTTGGGACAGGCACATTGCGACACGCCGTTCAAGTTCTCGGACGCTCCACCCCGCTGCTACGCATTGCTTCGCGAAGGACAGACGTGATTCAATCATGGAGATGGAGAGCAACGCCTTTGCGTGACCTTGGCTGAGGCTTCCGCTTCGAACCATCGAGGCGACGCCTGAGTCGAGTTCAGTGAGGCGCAGGAGGTTAGACACGGAGACGCGATCCAAGCCGACCCGTTCGGCAACGGCGGCGTGCGTCAATGAGAATTCATCAGCGAGTCGTCTGAGCGCGCATGCACGTTCCATCGCATTGAGATCTTCCCGGTGGACATTCTCAATGATCGCGAGTTCTGCGGCTGCTTGATCCGAGATGGATCTCACCAGCGCTGGAATCACATTCATTCCGAGGAGTTTCGCTGCGCGCCAACGTCGTTCACCCGCGACAAGCTCGAAGCCGTTGATCGATTCGCGAACGACGATTGGCTGCATGAGACCGGCGGACCGAATGGAATCGGCAAGCGATTTCAGTGACGCTTCATCGAAGTCGACTCGGGGCTGCCTGGAGTTTGGGTGGATAGCGGTGACCGAAATCTGACGGAGTTCGTTAGCAGGGTTTTTGTCGGCCGGCGGTTTGGATTCGATAGTGGTTGCCGCGGAAAATGTTCCACGTGGAACACCGAGCGTAACGGACCTCTCTTGGATCCCTGCCGAATTGATTTCAGTCTGTAGATTCGTCGGTCCGGTTGCGACGACTGATGGCTGCGTCAAAGACGTAGGAATGTTCACTGGAACAGGGGCGCCTAGAAGTGCCCCTAAGCCACGGCCAAGTTTACGAAGATGGGATTTTCCAGCAGGAATTGATGGTTGATCGGTCATGGCCGTCCTTGGCGATTCGTGTGTTGAACTCAATGTTCCACGTGGAACATCAGCCTCTCAGTGCTTTCGGTAGGTTCGCAACGCTCTGATGAGTTGTCAAGCCCACAAATTGGCTGCGTAGCAGCAGTTTTATGTTATAGGACTCACAATCCCATAAATCAGAACGCGCGTTCGCTCCAATCGGGGACAGGCACCGTTCCCACCGTTCCTAATCGGGGACAGGCACCGTTCCCAATCGGGGGCAGGCACTCGTTTGGTTTTCTGCGCTGCGATCCGTCATGCTGTGCCTCAATGGACTCGCAGCGACTCGTCGACACTCGCACGATGGACTCCGCACCAGCGTCTCGCAAATACGCTGCGCTTCTTGCACTGCTCGCACTGGTTGCGTTCCTTCCGTCCGCGTGGCTGTGTGGCTGGATTTGGGATGACGATTCGTACGTCACACTCAATCGCGTAGTGCGCGAGTCGGATGGCGTTCTGCGCGCATGGATTCCTGGCGCGACGCCGCAGTACTACCCACTCGTGTTCGTGAGTTTTTGGATTGAACACGCGATCGTCGGTCTTGATGCGACGCTCTATCACATCGATAACGCGTTGTTGCATGCAATCAGTTGTGTGTGCATGTACTTCGTGTTGCATCGCATTCGTGTGGCGTATGCATTTTGGATCGTCGCGATTGTTGCTGTCCATCCGATGCAAGCCGAGAGTGTTGCGTGGGTGACTGAGCGGAAGAATGTTTTGTCGCTTTGCTTTGCGATGATGTGCATTCTCGCGTGGCTGCGAATTGACACAGCATCGACGCGCGCACAACGATCGAAGTGGCTTTTGATTTCAGTTGTACTTTTCGCTGCAGCGATGCTCTCGAAGACAACGGCGGTCTTCGTGCCACCAGTGTTGGTGTTGATTCAATTGTGGGAACGACGCGAGATCACTCGCGAGTTCGTGCTTCGCGTTGCGCCGTACTTCGCGCTCGGCATTGTCGGTGGACTTCACACTGCGTATCTTGAGAAGACACATGTCGGAGCGGTGGGCGAAGAGTTCGCGCTGACGTTCATGCAGCGCGCTGAATTGATCGCGACGAATTTCATCTTCTATCCACTTCACGCGCTGCTTCCTGCTGAGCAAGTCTTCATCATGCCGCGTCGGCCGATCGGCGGAATGAATGATGCGATCGATCTCGCAGGGTTTGCGGCATTGGTTGTTTCTGTTGCGCTCGTCATTCTCGCGGCATGGCGATGGCGGCGGAATCGAGCGCCACTCTTGCTTTTACTTTGGTACGGCGCAGCGATCTTCCCTGCGCTTGGATTCTTCGACGTGTATCCGTTTCGTTTTTCATTCGTCGCGGATCACTTCGCGTACGCCGCACTTCCAGCGATTTCATGCGTATTTGTGCTGTGTGCGACGCGGGTCGTGCGATCAACAACTCTTCAGCGAGTGATGCTGAGTGTCGTGGTGGTTGCGCTCATCGCGCAGTCATGGCGTGCACTTCCTCGATTCGAAGACGAGCAGACTTTGTGGACGATCACCGCGGAGCAGAACCCAAATGCATGGATCGCGCACAACAATCTTGCATCCATCGCGTTGAGTCAAGCGGAGGAAGTACAGACGTTCGCCGCACGAGAGGAGAGGGCGAATGCACCGCAGACACGCGAACTCGTACGCGCACTTGCGACCGAAGCGCTCGAGCGATCCGATCGAATGCTCGAGACATCGCTCGACCCACTCGTCGGATTCACGAATCGTGCGGAGGCACTTCGATTGCTTGGTCGACTCGAAGACTCACTTGCGCAGACGGACAGGATGATTTCGTTGACAAGGGGCGGATCGAAAGAGCGCTGGCTTCGAGCTCGTGTGCTTGAACTGTTGCAACGGAACACTGAGGCCGCGACGGAGTTTGCGCTCGCTGCTCAAGCCCTTGATGGCGTGTATCGCATCGAGTCACTCAAGAGCGCGATGCGCTTGGCTGCGCGCCAGAAGGATGTGCCGAGTGCGCTTGTTGCTGCGCGCGCGCTTGTGCAAGCAGCGCCAGAAGATTCGTCGGCGCGGATCGACTTCGGTGCGCTGCTCCTCGCGAGTGGCGCGCATGCGGAGGGACGGCGCGTGCTATCTGTCGCGCTCGCGAGTGGCGGCTTGACGCGAGAGCTGTGGACTGGAGCAACGATGCGCTACGTGCAAAGCGTGATTGATGATCCAACTGCCGAAGAAGACGAAGTCTCCGCTGCACATCGCTACTCTGACAAACTCGTCGAGCGCAGCGGGGGAGATCTCGTCGCGAAACTCTTGCTTGCGCACATGCGCCTTCGAACCGATGATCGCGAAGGTGCGCGCGCGCTTGCGATTGAGATCGAGACCGGTAGCACAGATGAACGGGTGCGTGCTGAAGCGGCATCGATTCGCGCGCGCACGAACTGATGCGCGCTTGCTATCCTGCGTCAATCTCGCGTGTTGCGAGATACATTGGCGCGTCAGGCGAAAGTGGTGTGAATCCACTGCGAAGGCGTCACCGTAAATCACCAGTGCAGCAATGTGCTTGTGAAAGCCGGGTCGACCTGACGAATCAATTTCATTCATCGCCCCTCCGCTCATGAGGTGTGCTGGTGTCGGAAGCTTGGTGTGGTTGCGCAGTTTGCGCACCACCGCAAGCTCTCACACATCACACAACACGAAAGTGCCATACGGAGGGGAAAGTCCGTTTGACTGGCGCACATCCAGTCAGAAAGGTCTGCGCGTATGCGTTCATTCTCTGTTGGTCGTTGGATTGTTGGAAGCGTTTGTTGCACAGCCCTGGCTTCAGTCGCGCAAGGCGCAATCGTTGCGAGTTACACGGTCGGCACCGGCGCGCAGTCGTCGACAGTGCAGTTTGATTTCGTCACGCTCGGTTCAGCTGCAACCAACACCTATCTCTATGAAGTGCGTCACGACGCAGGGCTCTTTGGCGATGACCTCTTCGCGATCATCGCCGCTGAGCAACCAACGAACTTCGCATTCGAAGTGATCACCTTTTCTTTCGGCGACGCTCTCTTCAGTGTCGGCATCGGCAGCGATAGCGCATCAGGATTCGGAACCGCGCCCGACTATCTCGACTACTGGCACTACTGGACGCGCGAGTCAGCAGTGGAGTCGTGGAACGAATCATTGATCGGGTTCACCGATCGCGCTGTGTCGGATGGAAGTTGGGATGGCTGGGTCTTCAATTCGGGGGGCGCGCCTGCAACCGTTCCTGCACCTGGCGCGCTCGCACTCTTCGCGCTCGTTGGATTACGTCGCGCTCGTCGAACTATTTGACGACGGGCGTTTTGAGCGTCAAGAGATACGCAACGACATCGCGCAGCTCAGCACTCGTCAGGATGGGTCCCATCTTCGGCATTGCCGAGATTGGACCGAAGTTTTCCACGACAACTGCTTGCGGCGTGATGAGTGATTCCAATATCGACCGCGCATCTGCGTGGAGTGCGACACCATCAAGTGGCGGCGCAGCATTGCCTCCCGTTCCTTCGATCATGTGGCACTTCACGCAGACCGCGGACTGGTGATAGAGCACGACTTGTCGGCCGCGCTCTGCATCGCCGCCTTCAAGGCAGAGTGATGTGTAGCGATCTATCTCTATGCTCGTTCGTGCGTTGAAGCGCGCGAGTGCGGCGAGGATCGCTGCATCTGTCGAGAGTTTCGCGATCTCTGCGGTTTCAAGCGCGAGCGCTGAGGGAAGACTTCCATCAGCGAGTTGCTGCGCGAGGGGAGCAACGATTTCTGTTGCGAGGCTCGGTTCCTTCGCGAGGTCGCGCAGCGCAGACTGCTGCTCGATGAGCGATCCCGACGCAACTGCTTCGCGCAGACTCGGCAGTGCTTGTGTGAAGTTCAATGACGCTGCGATGGATCTCGATGTCAGTCGAAGTCGCGCGCTCTCTGATGCGAGTGCAGCTTGAAGTGCGAGTGGACCGCGATTCGTATCAGCGGCGAGTGATCGAAGACTCGCGACGCGTTCTCGTTCTGGAAGCGCAGGATCACTGATCGCACGCAGCGCAGCATCGGGGTCGAGTGAGACGCCATGCTTTGAGGTCATCTCCAACACCGCAGCGCGAATGGCTGCGGATCGATCCTCCGCAAGCGGCGCGAGTCTGCGCGTGAGTACTGCTTTGAATGCGTCAGCACTGCGCGCGCTTGCATCGATCGGTCTGTACGCGCCGTTCACTCGATCGCGCACACCAGGCGCGAGCCACTCGCCAAGAATTGCAACTGCTTCCATTCGCATCGGCTCAGGATTGTCTCGGTCGAGCGCGTAGGTGCAGACTTCAGAGGCATACTCCGGCGTTCCTTCGCGAAGCGCTGCGTAGAGCGCACGCCGCGTGAGCGGGAATTCGCTCGTATCAATAGGCGCAGCACCGAGTGGACTCTCGATCACGCCATCGGGCAGCGTCCAGCGCACAGTGAGGTGATCGCCACCGCCACCTTCGGCGTGTCGTGCTTCGAAGGCGTAGCGCTTGCCCTGCTCAAGTTGAATGGGACCGCTCGATTGCGACGGCATCGTTGTGAACTCGTTCACATTCGAATACCCCTCGACGCGCGCGACTTCACGCAGCGTTGACGCGCTCTCATCGGCACCGATGAACAAGACTGAATCATCGTCACTTGCAATCGCAAACGTGTAAGCCCCTGTTTGAGGCGCTTCAATCGTTCCTCGAATTCGTGCGATGAATTTGTCGCCAGCGTTGCGCGGTGCATCTGGAACATCAAGCGTGCGCACTTCATCGGGCGGCGAGTTGAAGCGGGCGGTGTCGGCGAGATCACGCACAGTGCCGACACGATCGAGTTTCCACACTTCGCGCACAAACTCATGTCGCGGCGTCGCGGAAGGTGCAGAGGAAATCACAGCGCTGTTCTCACCGTTCATGCGCACGAGCGCCTGTGCGAGTTTCGGAGTGAGCGCATCGAGTTCGAGATCATTGATTGCGCGCGCGGCTTCGAGTCGAAGGAGTCGCTCAGGATCTTCGAGGAACTGCGCGACGCGAGGGTCGCGCGATTTCCGCATCGCCAACAGCGCAGCGAGGCGAACAGACGCGCGTGGATCCGCTGCGAGTTCGCCAAGCTTCAGTGGGTCTTGCATCCAGAACAATGCGACAACACCCGCGTGGCGCAAGAACACATCTTGATCATTGTTCTCCGCGATCATCGAGAGGATCCACGGAACTTCGTCGATTGCGCGCATGCGACCGAGCGCCATGCTTGCGAAGTATCGAACGCGCGGCGCGGGATCCGCACAAAGCTCTGCGAGTTTCGGCGCTGCGAAAATTGCGCGCGCTTCGCCGAGCACCTTCGAAGCCTGCGCACGAATCTCGGCATCGTTGTCGTTGAGCAGGGGGGCGACGAAGCGAAGCGGATCAAGTTGATCGCTCGCGTTCGGATTACTCGCTCGACGAGCCTCTGCTTGTTGACCGAGCGCCCAAACCGCATGCACACGCGCAAGCACGTTCGGCGCAGTCTGCGCAGCATCACCGAGAAGCGAGGTCGTGCCCGTGCCGCGTGCTGCAAGCTCCCATTGCGCGCGTTGACGAATGCGTCGGTCTTGATGCGCGAGGAGTTCGCGAAGTTCATCATTGTCGCGTTGCGTGAATCCTTCGCGCAGCAGTTGTGCGGTTGACAGCACCGCGGCATCGTTGCTGTGTTTCGCATCCCACACAGCGTAGAGCTCACCCTTATTGCCTGAGTACCAACCATCGCCCCAGTCACACACGATGATGCGACCATCAGGCGCGAAATCAAGATCGGTCGCGAGCACATTCTCGATGAAGGGTTCAACGCTCGTGACTTGAAATCCAGCACCGAACGATTGGAGTTTCACCGCGAGCACTTGGCTATACGACGCGCCACCGAGAAAGTCGCAGAGGAAGAACGCGCCTTGATAGGACGCATCAAGTCCAGTGCCTGGATAGCACACAAGGCCACTCGGCCCGCTGCCCACGTGCGCGAGTGGTGGAACTGTCCACGCAGGCTGCAACGGATTCGTCGCGAGCGTTTTTGTTGGCGCGAGATCTGCGCGCAGATGCCAGATTCCCTCTTGATTCCAAGGTCCGCGCTGATTCACACCATCAAGCGTTTGATACTCCATACGCCAACCGGTTTCGCCACCTTCGACGCAGTAGACGAATCGCGCGCTGTCGCCGCCATCGGAATTGTTGTCGCCGGTGAAGAGATTGCCGAAGTCATCGAACGCAAGTTCTTGCGGATTGCGAAGCCCAGTGCAGAAGAGTTCAATCGCGCTGCCATCGGGATTGCAGCGGAACACAGCACCCGCGCGCGGATCGTGCAGCACTTCGCCTTCGGGCGTGCGCACGTTGTAGCCACGATCGCCGATCGACCAATAGAGTTTTCCATCTGGACCCCACGCGAGTCCATGCATGTCATGGCCGCGCAATGCAACACGCGCGCCGAATCCGTCATAGACAGACTCTTGTATCTCCGCGACACCATCACCATCACGATCGCGCAGACGCCAGAGCGACGGAATGTTCGTGTACCACACATCACCGTCTCGACAAAGGAGTCCAGCACCAGTGCCGATGAGAGGATCGTTGAACGGACCAGCGAAGATCTCGCGGTGATCGATGATCCCATCACCGTTCGTGTCTTCAAGCATCGAGACGCGGTCGGCATACTTGCTGTAGTACGCTATTCCGCCCTCGCGCTTGGCCGCCCACTTCTCGTACATCTTGAGCCGATCGGCGGTGGATTGCGCTTGCAGATCATCAAGTAACCACCAACGACTCGAGCGATTGTCTTCGACGCCTAGTTCCTGTCGATCGCTCTCTGCAACGAAGATGCGGCCGCGCTCATCGATCGCGATCGCGACTGGATCGTCAATCATGGGATACACGGCGAGCGTGCGAGACGAGAGGCCACCGACAGGGCGGAGCTTGCAGGGGTCGGTGAGTTTCGGATTGGCCGCGGCTTGCGCAGCCGCTTCCGCATCCGTTGGGGGCACGGCAGCGATTGCGAGGTTTCCGACGAGCACACCAAGGCACGGTGGAGTCGCAAGCGCGAAGAATCGAATCGAACTTGAAGACCACATGAGAGCGGAGATGCTATCGGCGTTAGCATCATGTGCATGCCGAACCCTTCAAAGCACAGTGCAGATTGCCGCGCGGATCGACGGTTGTTTCTTGGAGCGGTGGGAGCCGCGTCGATCACTTCAGTGGTTTCCACAAGTGCGCTTTCGCAAACGCAGGTGGAGACACAATCAGTGCCGAGCGTTGATCTTCACAAACCAGGCCTGTCGTGCAAGACTGCATTCGCAATCAACATCGAGATGTGGTTCGGGGATCTTCCTTTCGCGGATCGCATTCGCGCAACGGCTGATCTCGGTTTCAAGTTCGTCGAATTCTGGCCGTGGCGAGGCAAGGATCACGCTGCAATCAAGACGGCGCTTGCTGAAACAGGCGTGCAGGTCACGCAATTCACAGCGTGGGGATTTTCGCCAGGGATGAATGATCCGAAGCAGGAAGATGCATGTCTTGCAGAGATCGACGCATCATGCGTGTATGCCAAAGAGATTGGCGCACCGATGATGACGGTCGTTGCGGGAAACGATATCAAGGGCGTGTCGCACGAAGACATGCACGCGCAAGTGATCAAGGTGCTCAAGCGCGCCGCGCCGATTGCAGAGAAGCACGGCATCATGCTGATTCTCGAATCGATGAACATTCGCAATGATCACAAGGGTCATTGTTTGTGGGGTAGTCCGGACGCGGTGCGCATCTGTCGCGAGGTCGCATCGCCGTTCGTGAAGATCAACTGGGATCTTTATCACATGCAGATCAGCGAAGGCGATCTCTGTCGTCGACTTCGCGAAGGCTGGGATCAGGTTGGCTACATCCAAGTCGCGGACAATCCTGGACGAATGGAACCAGGTACGGGCGAGATTGCGTATGCGCGCGTGTATCGCGAACTTCGTGAGCTTGGATACGCGAAACCAATCGGCGTGGAATGCAACCCGAGCGGCGATCCCACTGAATCAGCAGTGCGCCTTGCGCAGTCTGATGTTTGGACCTGACACACATTTTCTCTTCAACTCACTGTCTCCCTTCTTGATAGGACTGCAACTTTATGCAACTCACTACCATCGCTCTCCCGTTTCTCCTCCTCGTCTCGACGTCGACCCTGATCACGCCACAAACAGCTCCGCCAGTTGCACCAGCACCCGCTGTCGCAACACAAGGTGGAAGCTTCACGATTGATGATGTGCACTCGTGCTCGCTCTTCCGCGTCCACCACTCGCGTGCCGGACAATTCTGGGGTCGCTTCAACACGATCTCGGGCGCGTTCACGCTTTCTCCCGACACAACGAAGATGGCGTTCGACGTGACGATCGCTGTCGAGAGCGTTGACACCGGCAACGAGAGGCTTGATGGCCATCTCAAGAGCCCAGACTTCTTCAACGTGAAAGAGTTTCCATCGATGACCTTCAAGAGCACCGGATGCGCCAAGAATGCAGACGAAACATTCGCGCTCACTGGCGACCTCACGATTCATGGCGTCACCAAGAGCGTGACTGCGACCATCGAAGTCACAGGGTGGGGCTTTGATGGCGGCAGAGGCGCACGCGCCGGCGCAGAAGCTCGATTCAAGATCAAGCGAAGTGAATTTGGCATGAGCTACGGTACCGACACAGGCGCGCTTGGCGACGAGACAGCAATCATCATCGGACTCGAAGGCACCGCGGCGTGATCGTCGCGCACTTGCTGTCCGCCGTGCTTGCATTGCAATCAACACCCGTTGCAGGAGTTGTGCCTTTGGAGAACACGCCACCACCCTTCGGTCCAGTGCCTTCTGCTGCGCAGCTGGCGTGGCACGATCGAGAGATGCAGATGTTCATCCACTTTGGTCCCAACACGTTCACGGGTGTTGAGTGGGGCGAGGGCACGGAGAATCCGAAGATGTTCGCGCCTTCCGCACTTGATGCGAAGCAGTGGGCACGCGTTGCGAAGGATGCGGGGATGGAAGCAATCATCCTCACCACCAAGCATCACGATGGATTCTGTTTGTGGCCGTGCGCTTCCACAACGCATGATGTTGCGAGCAGTGGATGGAGCAAGGGCGAGCGCGATGTGTTGCGTGAACTCAGCGACGCATGTGCTGCAGAAGGGCTTGGTTTAGGCGTGTATCTCTCGCCGTGGGATCGCAACAATCCGAAGTATGGAACGGGCGCTGAGTACAACGAATACTTCAAAGCACAACTGCGTGAAGTGCTCGGTGGTGCGTATGGTCCGATGGTGGAGATGTGGTTTGATGGCGCGTGCGGCGAAGGAGCAAACGGGAAGCGACAGGTCTACGACTTTCCTTCCTTCAACGCGCTTGTGCATGAACTGCAGCCAAACGCCGTGATCTTCAGTGACGCAGGACCCGGCGTGCGTTGGGTCGGCAACGAGCGGGGGATCGGTTGCGAAACGCACTGGTGTCGATTGGATCGCGAGAAGTTTTTTCCTGGCACGCCACTCAGTCAAGAACTCGGCGAAGGTCACCGCGAGGGCACGCACTGGGTTCCGGCTGAGTGCGATGTGTCGATTCGTCCAGGCTGGTTCTATCACGCTGATACAGACGCGAAAGTGAAGAGCGTCGATGAGCTTGAAGAGATTTGGTACGCAAGCGTTGGTAGGGGATGTGGGCTATTGCTCAACGTACCACCGGATCGACGAGGTTTGATTCACGAGAATGATGCAGCAGCACTGCGCGGATTGCGAGCGCGGCTTGATGCGACGTTTGCGCTCGATCTCGCACGCGGTGCTGCGGTAAGCGCGTCGTCGTTGCGGAAGTCTTCGCCCGAGAGTGATCGATTCGGCGCTGCATGCGTTGTCGATGGAAATCCAGCGACGTACTGGGCGACAGATGACGGTGTACTCACGGCCGCGCTCACACTGCAGTTTAAGACGCCAACGCGGATCGGTATCGTGCGCATCGATGAATGCATCGCACTCGGTCAACGTGTCGCGAAATTTCATGTCGATGCGATGGTGGATGGTGCGTGGAAGACGGTCACGCAAGGAACGACCATTGGGGCGCGACGCATTCTTCGATTCGATCCGGTGGATGCGAGTGCTGTGCGCGTCGTCATCGATGAGACGCTCGCAGCGCCGTGCATTTCCGCGGTGCAGTTGTTCGCGCCTCGTACGATTCCATGAACGAGTGTGAGTCACGAGCGCAGGCGCTCTTTGCGATGCACTTCGGTGCCACGCCGATGGTGGTTGCAAGCGCGCCAGGTCGCGTGAACCTCATCGGCGATCATGTCGATTACGCCGGCGGCATCGCACTTCCAGCAACTCTCGCCATGCGCACCGCTGTTGCGATCTCTCTGCGCAGTGATGGCGCGCGGAACATGACGAGCGAGCACGACGCGCCGCAATGGCATCGATACTGCGAAGGAGTTGCGGACCTTCTCGGTGTTGGCGGATTCGATCTTGCCGTCGCAAGTGATCTTCCTATTGGTGCTGGTCTTGCTTCAAGCGCTGCACTTGAAGTCGCAACACTTCGCGCGCTTCTCGCAGCGACGAACGCGTCGATGGATGTGCTTGAAGGCGCGCTGTTGTGTCAACGCGCGGAGCATGAGTACGCGGGCACTCCGTGCGGCTTGATGGATCAGATCATCGCGATGGTTGACCCAACCGCGTGCGCGCTCACCATCGATTTCGCGATGCTGTCATGGTTACCAATAGAGATTCCCTCGCGCGCAGAGTTCCTCGTCTTCGACACGGGTGTTCGTCATCGCCTCGTCGAGGGCGCATATGCAGAGCGACGCGCATCGGTGGAGCGTGCGACAAAGATCACTGGCGTCGAACACCTTTCGCACTGCGCGGCAGATCGGGTGGAGAACGCGCCTCTCGACGCGGTCGATCGTCAACGCGCACGACATGTCGTGCATGAATCAGCACGAGCAACGCGTGCCGTGGATGCGCTTCGAAACGAAGACCTCGCAACGTTTG
>QWPV01000008.1:21734-68719 GCA_003671055.1 Planctomycetota bacterium | reverse complement strand
GCATCGAAGCCAACGATTACCTACACGCCGATTGAAGGCAAGGCGTACGTCACGCAGTTCATGACCGAAGTGTCATTTGACACGCTGTGTCTACTTGTGCGCGCGGGCTGGCCCGTGACGAAACTGTGCGACTTGATCGTCGAGAAGATCGCGTTGGATCCCGCGAATCCGCTGCGCAACGACAGTGGCTCGCCGAGCTTCGCGCAGTTCACCGCGACAGTCGAGATGCTGCAGAAAGCGCAAGAGGATGGAAAACTCAGCGTGGTGAGTCGCAACGGTGCGCTCGAGATCCTCGCGGGAACCGAATTGATTCACGCCGATGCGTTCCAACTGCGTTCACTGAGCGACATCATGTTCGTCGCGTCAAAGAACACGGAGACGCCGATTGAGCATGCCGGTCGCACCAAAGCGACAAAGCCCAACGGCGCGATCACGATTCGCACATCAAAAGACATGCCGAAAGAAGCAGTGGTGTGGGTTCAGCACGGCGGTCACTACTTCAGCATCGACAACACGGACATCCCATCGAAGGACACGCTCGCGCTGCTGATGCAATTGTTCCGCATCCAAGCCGCGCCCGCTGCAGGCACGCCGCTGCTGTCGATCCCGGTGCGTTGAGCCAGAACGATGCATTGGACAGGCAAGCCTTGGCTTGCCTGTCCAGTGCACGGTGCAGGATCAACACGGTTTGCTTGCACTGGGCTCATTGCGCGCCATACTTGGTTCGCGCTGATCGTCTCTTCGGCGCGAAGGGTTTCAGGTTCTCACTATGCCTAGTTCG
Source organism: Planctomycetota bacterium (assembly GCA_003671055.1). Lineage (GTDB taxonomy): Bacteria > Planctomycetota > Phycisphaerae > Phycisphaerales > SM1A02 > F1-140-MAGs142. The sequence continues at coordinate 67,938 of QWPV01000008.1, read as the reverse complement.
ACGAAGAGGGTTTTTCGTGGCGCGCTTGCGTCTTCTCTGTCCGTCGCGCTTTGTGCGGTGATGTCGTCGCTCATCGTGACTTCGCTGCACGCCGATGCGCCTCGATCGAAGTCTGCGACAGGAACTCCGCCGAACATTCTCGTCATCGTGCTTGACGACATTGGCATGGATCAACTCGCCTTTCCGCCGTTTGGTTGGAATGCGATGCCTGAAGCGCCATCGATGCCTGTGCTTGCGGAGATCGCAACGCACAGCGTGAGCTTTCGCAACTTCTGGGCGACGCCAGAGTGTTCACCTTCGCGCGCGGCGATGCTTACGGGCCGCCAAAGTTTCCGCACAGGCGTCGTCACTGCCATCGTTGATCCGATGTTGCCGATCTCGCAACTGCATCCGAGTGAAGTCACTGTTCCAAAACTTCTGCGCGAGGCTGGCTATATCTCGGGCATGCTCGGGAAGTATCACATGGGTGGCGGCGTAGACAACACGCCACCTGGCTACGGATTCCAAGCGCCGTTCACTACGCTGGGCGTTGATTTCTACGATGGATATTGGGATCTGCCGCCGTCAGTTGACACGACAATCGGTGGACAAGCCGCGACTGGAACCTACGACTGCGGCGGCATCGGCGGCTTCACTGTGCGTGGCGCTGCGTGCTTTCCTGATGGTCGATGTATTGAGAATGTGAATCCGTATCACGCGATGGCGATGGGCGCGATGCCGCTGCTGAAGCGCGATGGCACGCTCGCAGCAACATGCGCGGAAGGCGTGTGTGGCAACATCAATTTCGAGGAGCTCAACGCGTATTACGTCTGGCAGCGAACGCTCTGCGCGCTTGGCGCGGTGACGCGACCAGAGTTGCCGCAGCGCGAGTATCTCACGAGCTTCATCAGTCGCCGCAGCGTCGAATGGATCGACAACGCGCGCGCGACCGGCAAGCCTTGGATCGCGTTCTCCACGCATTCATCCGCGCACACTCCGATTCAAACGCCGCCGCCAGGACTCACAGGCCCCGCCGTGACCGATGTGCCGTGTTCGCTTGCGGGTGTTGGATACCGTCAGCAATTCAAACTCATGGTTGAGTCGCTTGACAGATCGATTGGCGACATGCTGATCGGACTCAACCTTGCGAGCCGCGTAAATGGCGTGTTTGAGTTGGGCGACCTCGCTGCCGCCAACACCATGCTGGTCATCGTCAATGACAACGGAACCTATGGATTTGATGTCTTGTTTCCCTTTGATCCAACCCGCGCGAAACAAACGGTCTATGAAACGGGCGTGCGAAGCGCGTGCATGATTGCGGGCGCGCGAGTCGTTGATCCAGGTCGCACAGTCGATGAGGTCGTGTCGATTACAGATCTCTTCGGTCTGTTCTGCGAGACCGCGGGCGTCGATTGGACCGCAGTGGAAACGCCAACGCGGCGCCTCGACTGTAAACCGATGATGCCGTATCTGACGAACGCGAAGCAAGGCCCGATTCGAGAGTTCGACTTTGCCATGTACAAGCAAGGATCATTCGTCGTCGGCAGTGTCGGTCCTTGCATTCTCGGCACAACAATGATTGATGGACTCATCACGAGCCCTTCGCTTTGTGAAGCGAACGGTGGTTGTTGGGCAGGTGGATCGGATCGCACGCCGTATCCGAACACGAATTATTGCGACATCGCCACCACCGATCCAAGCAACGCCATCTACCCCTGCGGTGGAACAAACTACTGCATGCTTCCGCCAGACATGCAAGATCAATGCCCTCAGGGCAGCACCTGGGTTTCACCGCCATCACTCGTGTCCTACGCGGTGCGTCACGGTCTGTGGAAACTCGTCGTGCAGCAACTTCCCAACTGCTTGGAGCCCAACGATTGCAATCTGCGCTTGTATCAACTCAAGCCGCAAGTAGCGCCGTATGAGCCTGGCATTGAAGGTGATGATGGCACAGAGGGCGTGTGGGATCCGCTCGCCGATGCAATGCCGACTGAAGCACAAGCCGAGTATGACTTGCTGAAAATCCAACTCATCAACACGATTCTTTCGCAACCGAATTCGCTGTCGGATGGAAATCTTGATGGCGTGGTTGATGGCGCGGATATCGCGGGCGTGTTCAGTGAGTGGGGCTCGATGGGCTTCTGGGATGCCACGCAAGATGGCATTGTTGATGGCGATGATCTCGCGTGCGTGCTCAACGCGTGGGGCGAAGATCCATTTCCGATTGCTGATGTACCGACATGCTTGCTCGTGAACGATCCAGTACTCGTGCACGAGTACACCTTCGACAAGAACTACAACGACAGCGTCGGCACAGATGTCGTCGCGCAGCCGCTTGGTGGAATGCTTGTGGATGGCGCTTATGTCTTCGGCGCTAATCAAGGCCTCATCGTTGCGGTCGACGGACTCGACCTCAGCGACTTCACGATCGAGTTTGAGATCGAATTGAACGCCACGCAGTTTGCCGCCTCGAAACTGTTGGACTTCTCCAATCGCACTCTCGATCGCGGCTTCTATCGCGGTCCATCAGGCGCGGTGTTTCAGATTCTTCCGCCGCTCACTCCGATGAGCGACGCGACGTTGCCGATTGGCGTGCCGATCACGGTGGGTCTCGCGCGCAATGGAGATACGAAGTTACTCAGCGCGACCATCAATGGCGCGGTGCAATGGATCGTTCCTGATCCGCTTGGACTCGCGATTCCGCCGAGCAACGGTGTCATCACCTTCTTTGCAGACGACGCAGTCACAAACTACGTCGAAACCTGCAGCGGCAGCGTAAATTGGATCAGAATCTCAAGCGACAGCGCGAAGTAAGCGCATGCTCAATCCAGTCGTCATTCTCAAACCGCACGCAGGGTCTACTTCGCGGCGTGCACAAGCCGTGTGAATGTTTCGCCGCGGTGTTCGTAGTTTGTGAACTGATCCCAACTTGCGCAGCCTGGAGAGAGGAGGAGGATGTCGCCAGTGGTTGCGCGTGCGAGTGCTGTTTGTACTGCGACGTCGAGTGTGCCGCAACGCGTTGCGCCATGCGTGGAGATCGCTTCGGCGGTCGCGCCGATTGTGTAGAGGCCCGCAAGTTTTGGCGCGAGCGATGCGATCAAGGAGAGGTCTGTCTTTTTGTCGTAGCCGCCGGCGATGAGGTGGATCTTTGTTGCGTCGTCAAAGGCGCGTATCGCGAGGAGCGTTGCTTCGGGGGTTGTGGATTTGCTGTCGTTGTAGGCGCGCACGCCGTTGATTTCTGCCACGAATTGCAGCCGATGTGGGAGGCCTGGGAAAGACTCTGCGGCGCGCACGATTGCATTGACATCGATGTTCACGCGCGCGCGTTCGAGTGCGAGTAACACGAGATCAATCGCGAGTGCCGCGTTGCGTTGATTGTGCGCGCCAGGCAAACAGGAGTTCAGCGTGTGCGTTGCTGGTCGTGCGGTCGTGGGCGCGTCTGATGCGTTCCACCAATTGGGGACGCCCTGCGCGAGTGTCTTTGCTTCTGCCTCTTCGCCTGCGAAGTGCGTGATGAATCGATCGCCTTGGGCGTGTTGTTGAAACGCTCGCAAACGAGACTTCGATTGCGCGTAGTGCTCGAACGATCCGTGCCAATCGATGTGATTGGGAAGGACATTCGTCAATCCTGCAATCGCGGGCGACCACTGCATGCTTTCGCCGAGCCACCACAACATTGCGCTTGAGAGTTCGAGGACAACGAAGTCTTCTGCATTCGTCTGCGCGCTCTCTGTGAGCAGTGATCCACCGATGTTTCCGCCGAAGTACACACGCGCATCGTTGGATGCTGTAGCGAGCCCTGCGCGAAGTGCAACGTTCACCATCGCGCTCGTCGTGCTCTTGCCCGCACTTCCTGTGATGCCGATGAAGTTGGTGACGCCGCGCTCTTGCATTGCGCGGATCGTGAGTTCGATCTCGGTGGCGACCGGCACGCGCGCGTCGATCGCGCTGCGCACGAATGCATTGTCCCACGGCACTCGCACTGCTGGATTCACGATGACGAGATCGGTCTCGGTGAAGTGTTCGTGCGCATGTCCGCCGAGTGCGAGCGACACGCTTCCAATCTGCACAAGGTCGTCGATCTGGGCGAGCGAGTTCGTGAGATTCTCGGATGGATCAACATCGGTGAGCAAGACGCGCGCGCCTTGATTTGTGAGCCAACGCGTGACTCCCGCACCGCCGCCGAACTGACCGAGTCCCATTACGGTGACGCGTTTGCGATTGAGCCACGGAGCGAGCGCACACGCGCGTGGGATGGAAGTGATTGTGGCGTGGCATCCGTGCACAGCGCGCGAGTGTAGCGAGGCATGATTGAGTACAGTCATCGCTATGGAGTCCCAATGGAGTTAGGTGAGCCGACATCAGAACCAACGCCGCCACCACCCGTGGTGACGATTGCCCAACCGCGTGGTCGCTTGAGTCGTCTCGCGGTTGCGGCGTTCAGTTTCTCCATCGTCGGATGTTGCGCGAATCCTGCAGCGATTGCTGCGGTCATCCTCGGCTTCGTTTCGCTCGAACGGATCAAGCGCTCTGGTGGCGCGATGCGTGGCCGAAACTTCGCAATCACGGGCATCGTGCTCGGTTGCGTGGGGCTCGTCACATCCCTTGCGCTGCAGAACTTCGCGTTCTCCACAATTGAGCGATACGAAACGCAGATGCGCGATGGTGTGGTTTCGATTCTGTCGCCGACAGTTGATTCCACCGTCGTAGTCGACTCGGCGATCTTTGCTGCAGAGATCAAAGGTGTCAGCACTGCCGATCGTGCAGCATTTCGCAGCGCAGTCGTTGCTCGTTACGGCGTGTTCGAGAGTTTCACCGTGATCTCGACCGAGCCAATCGGTTCAATGCTTGAGCCGAGTTTCAATTGGGAAGTGATGTTTCGTTTCGCCGACGGGAAGACCATCACCGGTGTGGTGCGCACCAAACTTGTTCCCGAGATCGGGTCGATCATGCCCGTCTCGCGCATGACGAAGATTCGACTTGATGGCGGTGATGCGGAATCGTTGCAGTTGCCTGCGATTGAAAAGAAACTGCCCGAGCCTTCACAAGAAGACTCGGGCAGTGAGGATTCCAAAGAGTCAACTTCGAAGGGTTAGCAGGGACCCCACGCATTGAGAATGATCGTGATGTCCGATGCATCGACAGTGCCGTTGCCATCAAGGTCGCCGCTCGCTGTGCCCCAACCATTGAGCACGATCGTGAGATCTGCACCGTCGACCACGAGATTGCCATCGACATCGCCCGGGCATGGTGGTGGTGTCGCTGTGCAGGAGAAGCTGATCATTCCAGCGCCGCCAGCGGTTGCTCCGCCGACGCGAACGTAGAGCGGGAATCCCGTCGTGACAGGGACTGTCATCGAGGATGTTCCATTCGGGCAACCCGCGCCGTTGTCACTGCACCCTGCGATCGCGCCACTCGGAGGACATTGTCCCGAGTATGCAGCGATTCGCGTGTCGAACGCAGCCAATCCACAGGTCGTAATGGTGACGTTGCCATTGCAAGTCGGCAGGTAGAGGTACCAGACATCATTCGCAACCGTAGTGCCGAAGCCCTGATCGCACGATGCTGGGAGCGTCAATGCACTGTTCGTCGCATACAGGGAGTTGTAGGAGTACACGCCATTAGCGCTGATGACGGTTGCGCTCACGCACTCGTCATTGGTTGGTGGCGTTCCCACTTGAATCTGAATGTCGTCAATGAACCATTCATCGTCGATGGCATCGCCATTCACACGGAATCGCATGCGGAACTTATTGTGCTTCGCAGCGGTGGGAAGCGTGTGCTCGTGTCGCGTGAAGGATGTTTGCGTACCACCAGTGCTCGTGATCGTGTTGAGGACGACCCAATCGTTCACGTTGTTGAAGTACTCGACGGTGAGCGTCTTACCAGCTTCGACAGTGACGTATTCGGTCCAGTAGCTCATCACGATTGGCGCGGTTATGCCCGAGAGCAAGATGAAGTTGGAACGGATTTCGTCGTCGTCGTACTCGCCAGTGCCGGTGGAGTCGAGATTGAGTGAGCGAGCAGCGGAGGGTTCATTCGTTGCGACTGGCGACGTCTGTCCACCATCGTTGTAGATCCACTTCGTTGCATCAATCGTGGTGTTATTCATCTGATCGAGAAACGGCGGCGAGAGCGGCGCTGGCAGTGCAACGTCGCACGCAACCGCGTCGCGATAGCCAATGATTTGCGTCTGCGAAACGGGGCTGAGCTTCAAGTTCGTGCCTGTCGTGCCGTTGCAACTGTTGACCGCCGAGCACATGATGTTGCACGGCGTGTTTCCATCGCAGTGACCTGCGTTCCAGTTGTGGCCGAGTTCATGCGCGGAGAGTGAGGTGCGGAAATCGCTGTTGACGGTGAAGCGACTCTCCACCGCATTGAAAGCGAGATTGCCGTTGCCAGAGCAATCGGTTCCCGCTTGATTGCATGTCACGCCAAGCCATGCGAGTCCGATGACGCTGCCTGTGATGGTCTTACCTGTGTAGAGCTGCGCAACATCGCGCGGAATACTGTTCTCAGGCGCGATGATCCACTTCTGTCGGAACTCGCACAAGAGATCGTTCATCACCGTGGTCGTGTATGGATCCGCAACAGTCGTGCGCACGACGAACGTCGTGTACTCGTAACTGATGTTGACATCGCGGTCGTAGATGAACGATACATTGTTCATGACATTCTCAATGTCGTTCACTGTGTTCGTCGCGCTGCTCGCGTTCTTCTGAAAGAACTCAAAGTCAGCGTCGAAGCCGATTTCTGCGATAAACGGAGTGGTTCCAGCGATACCGCCTTCGCCCATGCCTTCCAGTAGTGGATCGCCATCAGCACCTGGATCGAATCCTTCGGAGACCCAATCAGGAAGAGACAGGTTCGCACCATCGCCGCCGCATGTTCCAGCAACGGGAAGCACATGATCGTGGCGATACACCACGTGTGCTGTTGCGCGCGCATCCGGCGTGTAGTCACTCAGCGGTTGGATGAACCATGTGCCTTCGACCGCATCAATCATCGCCCACAGTTTCCCATCGATCACACTCGCGGAGAGGCGCACATCGAGATTCGATACAAGCGTTCCTCGGTAGGTTCGGAATGGAGGCAGTGGTACTTCGCGGAGTGCGCCGTTGCCTTCATCAAGGAGTAACTTTGCGCTCACGCTCCGCTGACTTGTGCGCACGAGGCGCAGCGTCTCCCGCTGTCCTCCGAGCGTGACGGCGATTTCGGTTGTCTCTGGAATCCCGGAGGGAACCACAAGATCCGCGACGGTGAAGTCAGTCAAGCCAGGAAGTGTGAGCGGCGCGTCAGCCTTTGCTGCCTGCGCTTGCGTGGCCTTGGTCTTCGAGTTGTTGCCGCCCTTGGGTGGTGCAAGACCTTCCGCCGCAGTGGCTGAGGCGATGAGCGCGAGCGAGAGGAGGACGGAAGTCGTGAGCGTCTTCATGGTTGTCGATTCGCAGAGTTGGGACGAAGGATTCGAGCGGGAGCAAGATTAGGAGACAAACGGTCGCAGAGTTCGCAATGTTCGTCATCAGCAGATGAACAGGCCTGAATGCACCGGAGCCCGACTCAGAAAGTCGGGCTCCGGGAAAGTTTCATCGGACATTGCAGTCTTCAACTCAAGACTTCAATCAACTCCAGGCATTGAGCATCGCAGCAAGATCAGCAGCATCCACGCTACCGCTTGCATCAATGTCGCCGAGACCCGTTCCGCCCCAGTTGTTGAGGAGGATCGAAAGATCAGCACCATCGACGACGAAGTCACCGTTGAGATCAGCAGGCGCCACGGGAAGTGGACCAGGAGTCTTCACGAGTGTGCTCACTGAGGTTGGTTCGCCAGCAGCACCTGGTCGGAAGAGCCCGATGGTTGCATTCGCTTGCGTTGGCGCCGTGTTCGAATCAAACCAGAAGTTGTAGAGGGTTGCGAACTTCAGCGCGTTTGCGTTGACGTTCTGTGCGTACGTTTGCGCTGACCAGGTGATCGCGCCGCCTGAAACACTCGAGGCCCAGTCCGTACCGACGGTTGGATCGCCTGAGTGGTAGTTAACATCATGGAAGCCGATGTTCGTCACAGTCACGCCCGCTGGAACCGGAACAGAGAACGACTGACCTGCGCGATGCGAGTTCATGTTCTGCACCGCGTACTCGTAACGATACGTGCCGTCGCCGTTGTCGCGCACGTAGAAGCCAACGATCATGCGACCATCATTGATGATGTCGATGTTTGAAGTCGTGACCGCGGGGTTATACACGCGCCATGCTTCCATCGCAGTCTTCTGCTGACTTGTCGCGCCGCTAAGAGTTGGTGCCCATGAGGTCTGATTGAAAGTCACTGCGCGCCATGAGGCGTTGTTGTTGTCATTCAGTGCAAGCGCGTCTTGCGGATGGATGTATTGACCCTCGACGAGGTACACCGAGCCGGGGTGCAGGGTGGTGCTGAGATCATTCTGCGCAACTTGAAGTCGTCGACCGATTGTTGCTGTGGCAGAAGGCATTCCGACATTAAATGTGCTGGGGAAAGCACCAGTTGCACCGTTCACTTCGGCGCGAGTGCCGAGATCACCTACCGAGCCGTTGAGGCTTGAGGTGTATGGATCAGAGCAACCAACTCCGAGGAGCGATGGGCATCCGCTGCCTGCTGGCGTGCATGTGCCGCAAAGATTCTGCTGCAATGCGCAGAATCCATGCTTGCCCCACGACATACCGATTTGTTCGATTCGACCGGCTTTAACGCGGAACATTCCCATGGGAATGAATGGGTGGTTGACATTTGGCGCTGCGTTCCAGTTGAGTTGCGCAGTACCGATGTTGCAACTTGTTGTACCGAACGCATACGCGCGCGTCACAACGCCGCCGACAGTCACCGCGCCGTAACTAGTTACGTCAGGAATTGCGCCCACGATGACATCTGCGCCAACCGAGGCAGTTCCGCCTTCACCCTTACTGGTGCCAGCGGTTGCATCAACTTGTCCGAGGAAAATGGCAACACCGCCGAGTAGTAATCCGCCAAGGGTAAGACTGATCTTCACGTGTAAACTCCTGTGTCCGGCCTGAATATTGAGAAAAGGCTACAGCGATTAGCATCCTCCTGAGTGGAAGAAGCACATCCATACGAGAAGAGGGTAGCTCAGGGTTCGGGAAAAGCGAACGGAAGTGGACGATTTTTGAAAGGAAAGGCAGTGCGTATGCACGTCCCAGATGGAACACCTAAATCCCGTGCCATTTGCTTCAACCCCCCAAAATGACAAGCCCCCACGGGGTACACGCCGTGGGGGCTTGGATCTTTTACGTGACTAACTGTCGCGTAGCCGAGGCACCTAAAAAATTAGGCGCGACGACGACGACCAGCGAGGCCAGCGAGACCGAGAAGAGCAACCGCGCCTGGTGTTGGCAGCGTGAAGAGACCTTCGCCGAACTGGACTGGAGCACCAGCGACGCCGCTGTTGTATCCGACCTTCATGAAGAAGGTGCGGCCGGTGGTGTCGCCGACTGCGAGGACCATCGATGCGAGGAGAACCTGACCCGAAACGACGCGGCCCTGAAGGTTCGGTGGGTTCGAGTTGAACCAACCTGCGACGCCAGCGGTGGTGCCGTCTGGGATGCCGGCCTGATTGAGACCAGCAGTACCCCAACCTGGGTCACCATTGGTCGAGTTGCCGGAAGCAAAGCCCGTACCGCCACCGATGCAAACGTACGAGTCAAATGCGCCTGGGGCGAGGACGAACTGTGGGTTCCAGGTACCAGAAACGGTCGAAGGAGCGCCACTGGTGAGCGCGTCATTGTGGACGAAGCCAGCAAGTGACGACCCAACGATTGCGTGGATCTGGAATGCGTTGAGAACGGTGTCGGTGGCGCCGTCGAAGTTGCCAAAGACTTGGTACATGTTGTACGTGCCGTTGGTGGTACTGCTGACGGAGTAACCGGTGAAATTTGCGTTGGCTGAGCCAACGACCGCGAGAGCGGCTGCGAGTCCAAGGATCTTCATATTTCTCTGCTCCAAAAAGGGGGGGAATCAAACAGGGGGACACACTGGAAACAAACCAAGTTGGATACTTGGCAATGAACACAACTCTTGAGAGAGAGTCGCCCTATGTCCCTGTCTGATCCGCCTCGAGCGAGGTAGATCCTCCACCGATGAAGATGCCCCCAATGTTGACGCTGTCAAGTAAAAGATCCACGAATGCACGCGACCTGAACACTTGCTAGTTCTAGGACCACTTTTTCAGCCGCGACCGTGGGCGTTTGACCAAGCCAACTATGCCGAGCAAGGAAGCAACCGCCGTTCCTGGAACCACGCCAAGGACGAATCTGGCGAATTTGGGACACGCAAATTCGAAGTTGGGACAGGCACATTTCGGAAAATAAACAAATTTAGGAAAATTGAAGTTGGGGCGAAGTTGGGACAGGGGCGAAGTTGGGACAGGGGCGAAGTTGGGACAGGCACATTTCGAAGTTGGGACAGGCACATTTCGGAAAGAGCCCAAAATGACAAGTCCCCCGTTGCCTTTTCGGCAACGGGGGACTGGATTGAGCGAGCTTTTCGATCTCTTACGAGAGTCGATTAGTTGCGGCGACGGCGGCCGGCGAGGCCAGCGAGACCGAGGAGGGCAACAGCACCTGGTGCTGGGATCTGGCCGAGGGTGAAGGTACCTTCGCCGAACTGCACAGCAGAGCCTGCAACACCGTTGTTGTAGCCGACCTTGAGGAACATGGTGATCGAGGCAGCGTCATTGATGACGAACTGACCGAGGAGCACCTGACCCGCAGCGTTGACGCGACCCTGAATGTTTGGTGGGTTCGAGTTGAACCAACCTGGCCCGATAGCGTGGTTGTTTGGCGATGGGAAAGGCATCTGGGCGGTGTTGAAACCAGCAGCGCCGAACGATGGATCTGCGTTGGACGAGTTGCCCGAAGCAAAGCCCGTTCCGCCGCCGACCATGACGTAGGAATCCCAAGCGCCAGGAACGAGCACGAACTGTGGGTTCCATGTGCCGGTTGCTTGCGATGCGACGCCACCGTTCAACGCATCAGCGTGCCAGAAGCCAGTGAAGGCAGCGGTGCTGGATTCGTTGTTGATGTGGAAGAAGTTCAGTGCGGTGTCAGTTGCACCGTTGAAATTCGCGTACACCGAATACTTGGTGAGGCCACCCTGGCTACCGCCGGAAACGGCTGAATAGCTAGTGAAAGTAGCGGACGAAACGCCAGCGATCGAAGCAGCCACGAGGCCCATGCTCATCAATGCAATCTTCATTTTTCAAACTCCCTAAATCCCAAACACAACAGAGCTGGTGAGGAGTGCTCCGCGGTTCCCTTTAAGACGACCCCGCCCTTTACGGGGATCCCTGTACCTCGAAAGGAAAGTACATCAGGGAAAAGGAGTGTCAAGGAATCGGGCAAAATTGCTGCAGGAGAATGCGTTAAGGTTTCCGTTTATGGGATTATCGGAGCAGAGTCATGGCTCTGGCGGCAACAGAAGGGGGATGAGTCTGGGACAGGCACAACTTGAGTTTGAACCTGAGTTTGTGACAAGGCACAACTTGAGTTTGGGACAGTCACATTTTGATGACAGGCACATCTTGGCTGCCACCGACCTCCTGGGATGAGTTTGGGACAGGCACATTTTGGCTGTCACCGACCTCCTATTGACCTTGTCCGTTTATGAGTTCGATCCTAGATTCCCAAGATGAAATGCCGAAACGCCCGCCTTTTGCGAGCGGTGCTGCCCACATATGGCGCGCCCGATCGAAGAGCGGATGAGGGACGGATTCTGTTGCGTCTATCGGCCGGTGTTCGAGGATGTCTGGCGTGCGCGTGATTAACACGACGAGGGAGTATCGCCAGGGGTGCGCTGCAAACCTTTGTGTAGACCTTGGATTTCAGCCCACTTCTGAAGAGTGGCCGCTCACAGAGCATTCAATCCGCGACTGGACTGGCGTTGAACGCCGCAGAGAAGCTTCCGACTACGGTTCGCTCACGCGGATGAAACAGGTGCCGCGTGCAGAATCATCGGGCTCGCTGCATATACGCGCGCCATACCGAAGGTACCCACTCGATGCGCTTGCGATTCGTCGGTGACTCCCATCGCGACGATGAGGTCGCCCTGCGTGCGGCCGATCAACTGCGTTCCCTCTTGTGGTTTCGCGCGTTGCCAGCGGAGCTCCACGTTTTTGGATGCGGGGTGCGAGATCGAAGAGGCGTCGTCGGGGTCTGTCTCGCGCGGTTGCGCACCGTGGGCGCGGACCTTCTCGAAGAGCACTTCAACCTCGCGGCCGATCCATTGTTCGTGAACCTTCTGACTCACTTGCGTCTGCAATTCGAGCAATCGGTTGTTGCGCAGCTTCTTTGTTTCAAGCGGAACATCGTCGACGAATCGATCGATCGCGACTGTGCCCGGTCGCGGCGAATACTTAAAAATGTAGTTGTTTTTGAAGGGTACGCGGCGCACAAGGTCGCACGTAGCTTCAAACTCTTCGTCGGTCTCAGAGGGGAAGCCGACGATGAAATCACCTGCAATTGTCGCATCAGGAAGGACGTCGAAGACGCGGTGCACGAACTCCTCGTACTCGCCCACGGTATAGCCGCGGTTCATGAGTTTGAGAATCCGATCGGAACCAGATTGCGCGGGTGCGTGGACATAATTGCAGATCCGCGGTGCGTCGCGCATCACTTGCAGCGCGTCGATGCCGAAGTCGCGCGGGTAACTCGTCACGAAGCGAATGCGCCGCAGATGCGGGACTTCGTCGTGAATTCTGCCGAGCAGATCCGCGAAGGTCGTCGTGCGCAATCCAGCCGCGAGCGTGCTGGTGCTTCGGAATGCCGCGAGACCTGGCCCAACTTGCGGTTGCTCGCGTCCGTCGCTTCCGACTGCGGAACCATGCACATATCGATAGTGATTCACCGTTTGCCCGAGCAGCGTGATCTCGAGCACGCCTGCATCGGCGAGGCGGCGGCATTCTTCGACGATGGAATCCGGCGGGCGATGCACTTCCGCGCCACGCGTGTTCGGGACGACGCAGTAGGTGCAGAACTTATTGCAACCGCGTGTGATTCGGACATACGCGCTGCGACGTTCAGTTGTTGGATCGACGGGCTCAAAGGCGCGGCTGAGATCGAGGAGTTCGAGATTGTCATCCGCTGCGGAGAGCGTGGTGGAACGCCGACTCTTGTTGCCTGCGAGCGCGGATCGCGCGTCCTTGCTGAGCCGCGGGGCGTCATCGCCGAGCAATTGACTCGTGCGCAGATTCTCGATGAGATTCGGAAGGCGATCGAGTTCGCCAGGACCACAGAGCAAGTCGACCTGCGGGTAGCGGCGGAACATGTCCTTGCCATCTCGTTCCGCCATGCATCCAATGACGCCGAGCACCACATTTTCACCTGCGCGTTTGCGTTGTGCGATCAGACCGAGGCGGCTGTACGCCTTGTGTTCGGCTTGTTCACGAACGCTGCAGGTGTTGTAGAGGACAACGTTCGCGGTTCGCCAGTCCTCCACGAAGCGATAGCCGAGCGTGACAAGTGCGCCGCGCACAAGTTCGCTGTCGAGTTCGTTCATCTGGCATCCGAACGTCTCGAGGTAGACGGTCGGTGCGGCGGAAAGTGCTTCGGACATTGCCGCCAAGGATAGTGCAACTTGCGAACGCTCAAGCGTGCATTCTGCCGATAGTTGCCCAACATGCTTCGCGCCGGACACGGACTCATTCTTGCTGTTCTCACGCTTCTCGTCATCGGGATTGTGATGGTGAACTCCGCAGGGCTCGTGGTCGCGCCCGATCCTTCGCTCTTGCAGTCTGGGCAGGTCACCGCAGAGCAGTTCGAGCGAATGGTCGCGAACTATCGGCCGATCAGTTTCGAGCAGATCTTCTTTGGACGCACGACGATTCTCGCGTTCATCTCTCTTGCTGCACTGGCTGCAGCGGCGTTCGTGCCAGTCGATCGTTTGCTCACGCTGCGCGGCGCACGAAGTCCGATCCCTTGGATTCTCGGTGGCATCATTCTCACGCTGGTGCTTGTGCATGTTCCTGGCATCGGTCGCGAAGTGAATCACAGCGCGCGATGGATCGGTAGCCCCACCTACGGATTTCAAGCGAGCGAGTTAGCGAAGTGGGGCATGGTGGTGGTGATGAGTTGGTATTGCATTCGCCACGGCGGAACGCTTCGAACGTTCACGCGCGGATTTCTTCCAGCGCTTGCGATCGTGGGTTGTGTTGCAGCACTGATCGCGGTGGAAGATCTCGGCACTGGTGTGCTTGTCTTCGGAGCGTGCTTGATGTTGCTCGTTGTCGGTGGCATGCGATGGCGGGACGTATTGCTACTTGTTCCTGTGGGCGCGCTTGGCGCAGTAGCAGCGGTGGTTGCGAGTCCCTATCGCGTGAACCGGTTGCTCGCGTGGAACAATCCATGGTCGGATCCTGAAGGCATCGGCTACCACATCATTCAATCGATGAGCGCGATCGCGGGTGGTGGCGTGCAAGGACTTGGACTTGGTAACAGCGTGCAGAAATTCGGCTATTTGCCTGAAGACACCACGGACTTCATCTTTGCGATTGTTTGCGAAGAACTCGGTGTATTCGGCGCGCTTATCGTGCTTGCGACCTACGCGACGTTGCTGCTCACTGGTCTTGCGATTGTCACGCGCGGCGCATCGCGTCCTGACGCAGATTCAATCGTCTCGCCGTTCTCGCGACTCGTCGGCACTGGCGTGTTGTTCGTGATCGGTTTGCAAGCGCTCATCAATGTGCTCGTCGTCACAGGACTCGCGCCCACGAAAGGCATCGCACTTCCGCTGCTCTCAAGCGGTGGCTCGGGATGGGTGATGACATGTTTCTCGCTAGGGCTTTTGATTTCGATCGAACGCACCGCGCGAAAAAACGAGCGCGCGCTTGGCATTGATCTCAGTGCATCGCCAATCGACTCCGCAGTCGTTGCGGCAAGCTCATGAGCGCTGGAAGCATCATTCTTGCGGGCGGTGGAACGGGCGGTCACATCGCGCCAGGTATTGCCATTGCAGAGCGCCTTCGTGAAGTTGCGCCATCGATTGCGTTGCACTTCGCGTGTTCGACTCGACCCATCGATGCGCAGATGCTTGAGAGGGCTGGATTCCCTTACTCGCCGATTCCGGCGGAAGGATTTTCGCCACGCCCCGCGAAGTTGCTGCGATTTGCACGCGCGTTTCTCGCGGGGCGCAGTGTTGCGCATGAGCTCCTCAGAGCGCAAGACGCGCGCTGCGTGATTTCACTCGGCGGCTTTGTGACTGCGCCAGTGGTACATGCGGCGCGATCGTTGAAAGTACCTGTGTTTCTCGTGAATCTCGATGCAACCCCAGGCAAAGCAAATCGCTGGGTTGCCAAGCGCGCGCAACGAATCTGGAGTGCGTGCGCGACGCCAGGGTGTCCGACGTTTGCGACGCGCATCGTTGGGATGCCGATTCGACGCATCGCGATTGCGTCCTCGGATGCTGAGAGTTGTCGCGCGCAGTTGGGACTCGAGCGAGGATTGCACACGCTGTTTGTGACAGGAGCGAGTCAGGGCGCGAAGAGTTTGAATGATCTCTTGATGCTCATGCTCAAGCAGCACCGCAGCGCGTTTTCCGGGTGGCAGGTGTATCACCTCGTCGGCGGTGGCGAACGCAATGTTGTCGAAGCTGCATATCGAGAGGCCGGTGTGCATGCGGTGGTCTCCACATTCATTGATCACATCGGTCTCGCGTGGGGAGCTGCGGATCTCGCGCTCTCGCGTGCGGGCGCGAACTCCGTTGCGGAAGCGGTGTCGAACGCAGTGCCCACCGTCTTCGCGCCATATCCATGGCATCATGATCAACATCAGAAGGCGAACGCGCAGCCATTTGTTGATCAAGGTCTTGCGCGATGCGAGCTTGACGCGATTGAGGCAGACGCGAACATCCGCGACCTTGGACGCGTGCTTGAGTCGTTGATGAAGGATCACGCTGCGCGTGAAGCGATGCGGACAGGATTGCGTGCGCTTCCGCAAGCGGATGCTGCACTCGAAATTGCGCGGACTGCTGCGGCAATCGCGTCGGGCGATTGAACGTTACGCCATGATCAAGCGACGCTCTGCAGATACGCGGCAAGAAGATCGATCGTCGCTTCAAGATCACCCTTGTCCACCATCTCCGTGACGGTGTGGATGTAGCGAGTGCCTGTGCATATTGCTGCGCAGCGAGCGCCAGCACCTGCGCGTTGAATCGCCGCGCCATCTTGACCGCCGCGAGGAAGGATCGATTTCTGGAATGCGATGCGGTGCTTCTTCGCGACAGCGCAAATGTCCGCGACAATCTGCGCGTCCGCGATCATCGAACCGTCTTGAATCAGTACTGCTGCACCGAGCCCGTGCTTTGTTACACGCTGCGAGTCAGGGATGCCTGGCGTGTCGCACGCGAGCGTGACATCAAGACCGATGCCGATGTCAGCCTTCACTTGATAGGCAGCAGTTTGAGCGCCGCGCAATCCGACTTCTTCTTGCGTGGTGAAGGCACACACGATTTCACACGTGTGACCAGCCTTCGATTTCATGATCTTGCGCACGGCTTCGATTGCGACAAAACACGCGAGTCGATTGTCGATCGCCTTCGAGATGATCTTCTTCGGTGTGTGGAAGAAGGGTTGATCGAGCACGACGAAATCCCCGATCTCGACGAGTTTCTTCACCTCTGCGGCGTCGCGACCGAGATCGATGAAGAACTCTTCCACGCCTGGAACTTTGTTGCGATCCGCATCGCTTGAGATGTGAATCGGCTTGCCGCCCGGATTCATGACGCCTTCGAAATCACCTTTCGGCGTGCATACTTTCACACGCGAGGCGAAGAGGTTGCGGGTATCGAATCCGCCCGCGGGATTGAGCCAGAGGTAACCCTGCTCATCGACGTGACGGACAAAGAATCCGATCTCATCCATGTGCGCAGCGAGCATGACACGCGTTGGAGCGCGAGAGCCCTTGGCAGCCTTGCGGCTCGGCGACTTGGTGCAGATGAAGGAGCCCATCGCGTCGGTGTAGGACGAATCCCACAGCGTCTTGGTTTCCTTCTCGATGAGCGCGCGCACGCGATCCTCGCGGCCAGGGATGCCAGGTGTTTCACAGAGACGGCGGAAGAGTTCGATATCCATGAGCAAGATTCCTTGTGAGTAAGCAAAGAAGCGTACCAACGATTGCGTACTATCTCGGCCATGCGTTTCGCGTCGCCACTCATGCCATTGCACAGGATTGCGTTTGATGAAGCGCTGTCGCGCCAACAACGAGAAGGCGCGCATCGACCGAACGCCGCAACGGGGCATCCCTCTGAAGCGAGCGCACCAATTGAATATCTCGCGTTTGGACCAGTCGATGCGGCGGGCGAAGCGACCTGCCCAGTCATCGCAGCATTTGAAAGTACAGAACTTGAATACGCAGCGATTCGCCGAGGCGCAGCACTCTTTGATGAGTCATGGCGCGGCACGATCGAAGTCACCGGCGCAGATCGCATTGATCTTTTGAATCGGCTCGTCACACAGGATCTTCGTCCGATCAAAGAGGGCGGAGTCGCGCGTGCGTTTCTCACGAATCGCAAGGGACGCATTGATGCAGACCTCGTGATCGCAGAGACAGGCACGCGCACGTTGTTGGATCTTGTGGTGCACGATGCCGCAACGGTCGCCTCCATCATCGAGAAATTCGTCTTCGCGGAAACCGCAACGGTGCGCGATGTCACAGCGTCGCTGCACGCGCTTTCGCTGCATGGCCCACGCGCAACGGAAGTCTTGCAAGCGCTCGGTCTTGAAGCGCCGGCACCCTGTGCAGTGACCTGCAGCGCACTGCTCGGCGGAACCACGGTGATCGCGCTGCCTTCACTCGGCGAACTCGGCTATTCGATTCGCGTGCCCTACGGCAGTGCGGGCGCGTTGTGGAATGCGCTCCGCGAGCAATCATCCGTGCGCTGCGCGGGTTGGCATGCGTACAACATTGCGCGCGTCGAGAACGGCGAGCCGATGTTTCGCATCGACTTCGGACCAACGAATCTTCCGCACGAAACAGGGGTTCTCCCGTCGAGAGTCTCCTTCACGAAGGGCTGCTATCCCGGTCAAGAGGTTGTCGCTCGCATGCAACACTTGGGAAAACCGAAGCAAATGCTGGTCGGACTTCGCGTGCAAGGCGATGCGTTGCCGATGGGAGATGCGATGGTTTTCTCGCGCAATGACGATGGCACGACCGGCGAGCATGTCGGCGCGGTGACATCGAGCAGCGTGGCGCCGATGTTGAGCGCAGCCTCGGTTGCGTTCGCAATGCTTCGAAGCGCGCAGACGACCGAGGGAACGGAAGTCTTTGTGGAGTGCGAAGGAGCGATGCTTCCAGCGCGCGTGCAATCACTTCGATTCTTCGGCGGAGGTGGGCGATGAACCCGACTGGCTCGCGCCCTGAAGATCTGCCCGAACTCACGGGTGTGCATGGATCGGAATTGTTGCTGCTCTTGCTTGGCGGACTCGTCACCGTGGTCATCATCAGCGCGGTTGTGTACTTGGTTCGCGGTGCGATGCATGAAGAGCGCGTGCAGGAGTCGCTCGAACGGGAGAAGCGCGCAGAGCAGGGGAAGACTCCATGAGTGCGCCGAGACAAGAAGTGCACATCACGGAAGTTGGCCCACGCGATGGGCTGCAGAATGAGAAGACGATTGTCGATCTTGAAACGAAGATCCGCTTCGTGGAGTCGCTTGCGGCAAGCGGATTACGCTCGATTGAAGTGACGAGCTTCGTGAGTCCGAAATGGGTTCCGCAACTTGCGGATGCCGAGGCACTTTTGCGCGGCATCAAGCGAACGTCCGGCGTTTCGTACTCCGCGCTTGTGCCTAATGAGCAGGGACTTGAGCGCGCACTTGCTGTGGGCGTCGACGCGATTGCGGTATTCACTGCAGCGAGCGAGACCTTCGCGCAACGCAACATCAATGCGACGATTGCGCAGAGCGTCGCGAAGTTCGCGCCGGTGGCGCAGCGTGCAAAGGCCGCGGGCATTCGTGTGCGTGGCTATGTGAGTTGCGTCATCGCGTGTCCCTTCGAGGGAGCCGTGCAGCCGATTGCAGTGCGCGACGTTGCGCGGATGTTGCTCGACATAGGGGTAGATGAAATTGACCTCGGCGACACGATCGGCGTCGCGTTGCCGCACGACATCGAGCGGCTGTACGCGGGGCTTCATGACACACTCGCGCCCGAAGCAACCGTGCTGCATCTTCATGACACGCGCGGAACAGCAATCGCGTGTGCATCAAAGGCGCTTGAGCTCGGCGTGCGCCACTTCGATGGAAGCGTCGGAGGACTCGGTGGTTGTCCGTACGCGCCAGGAGCATCAGGAAACGTCGCCACGGAAGAACTCGTGACGCTCGTGGAGCAGTGCGGTTACTCGACAGGCGTGTCGGTCGCGCAACTCTGTGCCGCAGGTCGAATGATCGCTGCAGCGCTCGGTCGATCATTGCCTTCACGCGTGCTCGCTGCGGAGAGCTGCCAACGCGCGGATGGCAACGCCGAGAGTCGATAGCGAAAGCGATCCATGCGCAATCGGTGGAACGAGAGTTGCTCCCCCTCAAGCAGCAGTGCGTGCGGAACACCAGGAAACGAATACGCGCCTGTGTTGACGATGGTGCGTCCATCGATCTGTTTCATGTTTGCGCGATGACTGTGTCCCACCACGATGGTCTGCGCAGTGGGAAGGTAGTCGCGTGCAAACTCGTTGACGAGTGTCGTGTAGTTCCACCAGTAGTGCAGTACTTTCGCGGCGGCAATCGGTCGCAGCAGCATGCGCATGGCTGTTGAGTGGGACGCGCCAGCGCCTTCGAACTTCCATTCCGCGACCGCTGCTGCGCGCGCGGCAGCAAAACGCGCTTCATGATCGCCGAGCGTGAGTCGCTCGCGTTCAAAGGTTTCGAGAAAGGTGTTGCGCATCACGCGCGCGGCGCGACTCCACGGCGCGAGCGCTGGATGCAGCGCGTCACCATGCGTGACGAGGATGCGATTGGACGCGAGCGTGAGCACGCGCGGACCAATGTAGGGATCGTGATTGCCCGCGAGGAGCTCAAGTTTCGTGCCACGCACAAGACAGACTTCGCGAAGGCGCGCGAGTTCGATCGCGGCGTTTTCGCGATAGCGTTCGTGATGCAATTCAGCGCAATCACCATTGACGATGAGCCGATCGCATTGCTCCGCAAGTTCCGCAAAGGACGCTGCACTCGTCGCGCCGTCAGGGCGACCGAGGTGCAAGTCTGAAACAATGATCGTGCGCGGTTCCATGGGAGAAGTCTGCAGATACAAGGCATCGGCAACTCTCGGGTTCAGAGTCAATCAAGGTTGCGAATTTCGATGTTCACAGATCCGCGATGGGCGGCGCGCCTGAGTTCGGACCGAGTGTCAGCGCATTTTTCCCGCCGCGCTTGGATTGCATCGCGAGTTGATCCGCATAGTGGACGAGCGCTTTGAGATCGCTTCCATCCCACGGATACGTCGCAAGTCCGGCTGATACTGAAATTGTGCCAGGACCACTCGCGCCGATTTGTGGAAGGCGCATTTCGCCCACCGCAGTTTGGAACCGTGCGAAGACTGCTTCGACAGACTCCGGACTCTGCGCACCACCCGCGCGCGGACCGCTCGGATCGCAGAAGAGCACGACGAATTCATCGCCGCCGATTCGGAAGATGTGATCCCCGCGACGGATGCACGCGCGCACGACTTCCACCGTCTCACGCAACACCGCATCACCCGCATCATGACCGAAGCGATCGTTGTAGACCTTGAAGTCATCGATATCAAACGCGACGAGGCTGATCTGCCGTCGTTCGGCGCGTGCTGCTTCAAGTTCCGCAACACCGATGCGTTCGAACGCGCGTCGATTGCCAGCGCCAGTGAGTTCATCGGTGAATGCGAGTCGATCCAACTCCGCATACTCGCTTTCGAGCAGAAGCCACTCGTGCATCCATGATGCCCAACCAGTGAGCGCGGCTTCGCTCAGCGTGGAAGACAACAACTCGCCGAAGTGATTGCGTTCGTCGCCGACACGCACGCCGCGCACATTGAGAACCGGGCCTTCGCGGGAAGGAGCGGCGAATCGAACATCTTCTGTGCCAGTGTGCTGACGGATAATCGCGATCGCACGCGAGACCACATCATCGCCCTGACGAATCGCACGCACGAGATCGACATCACCGAGCGCGCGTGGAACTTCAGCGGCAGCCGCGGCGGGCGCTTGTTCTTTCGCAACTTCGCGCGGAGGTGTGCGTGCAGGCGCGCTTCGGTTGGGGAGAAGCGGTTCGCCCTTCATCGAAAGAGTGTGCGTCGCGGCCTCTCCAAGCCCGAGCGACGCCATGTCATCGCGGTCACGCGCTTGTTCTCGCGCGTGTTCGATCGCGAGTTCAACGAGGCGCTGTCCTTCTGCGTGCGGAGTCTGCGCATGCGCAGGCGTGCGTTGCACCAGTCCAACCGCTGCGAGAACTTCGCTCACACGCGCGGAGTCGTGAGGAGGCAGCAGAATTGCTTCGAAACCGCACTCAAGCGCTGTACTCACCGCTTCAGCATTCGCGCGATCTGCGATCAATACGGTGTCGATCGAAGGATTGATGCGACGGAAGGCCGCGGGTACCGCCGCAAGATCGAAGCCTTCCGCATGAGGGTGCACAAAGACGGCGCGCACAGGATCAATCGCAATGTTGGACGCAGCAAGCGCAAGTGCGGTGTAGAGGTCCGCCGCAACTTCAATGCGAATGTGTGCAACGTCACGCAAGAGCTGCGTGACGTTCAACTGCAGTCCGCCTTCCACGATGAGGACGCG
This sequence comes from Planctomycetota bacterium, assembly GCA_003671055.1. Lineage (GTDB taxonomy): Bacteria > Planctomycetota > Phycisphaerae > Phycisphaerales > SM1A02 > F1-140-MAGs142. The sequence continues at coordinate 46,179 of QWPV01000008.1, read as the reverse complement.
CGGCGCGTGCGTTGCACCACCTTGTGTGTGACCGCGCGAGGGAACTGGTCGGCTTGATGGATGCGTCATGAACGCCGCCGATCTCGCGGATCAATTTCGTCGTTCACGCGCGCAGGTTCATCGGGAAACATTTCGAGGAGCATCGCGAGTTCTTCACTCGACACTGCAGTGGTCGGCGTCGCGTCTGGATCATGTTCAGGCGCGTCGTCTTCGTCGCCGTTGTCTTCCGATGCACGCGTCGCGTCGATCAAGTCAACTTCAATGCCGTCGAGCGCGCGCGGCTCGTCAGCGTCAGTTCCAACGATGCGCAGTCCATTGTTTGCATTCGTCGCAGGAGGGTTGAGGTCAAGCGCGACTGGAGTCGAGACACCTGCGCTGTGGGTGAATCCGGAGTACACCTCGATCGCGAGTGCATCGGCGATGATCCACACGGAAACATTTGGAAGCAGTTCGCGGACCTTCGAGAAGAGCAAAGAGAGATCATCCCAGGCATCGCGATCGAGCACGAAGAGGGCGGTACGCCGTTGGGCACCGTGATCCAAATCGGCGCCAAGTAATTCGAGCCGAAGCAGACCCGCCCATGCTTCGAGCGGGTGGCTCATAAACACGGTCGTCAACTTCGCCTTCTTGATGCTTTCCAATAGAACATCTCCTGCGGCGGCCTCCCCCTCAGTGAGGACGACGGCGCAGGTGAAGTGGCGGAAAATCTCGCTAGGATTGAGGCTGGCTGAACCCACTATCACGGTCTCGCTTTCAAAGAGAATCTAGCACCGGATAGGAGGAATGCAGGAAGAACTTTCAGTTCGGGAGAAGACAGGCGAATTCATCGAAGAGTTTCGGACTCTCTCAGGGTGGGAAACAGCCCTGATTGTGCTAGACTCGTCGACCCGTCGCTCTCCACGTTGGAGGGCTGCCTTCGCACTTTCAAGTGTGAGGGCATCCGCGACAGGTGTCTGGACTGCTTCGTGGCGCACCGCCGACCTGCGGCGCGCAAAAGGATCTTTGAATGAGCAACGCATCTTCTGGTTACAACGACCCCTCGAATTCCTTCACCCCAGCTCCAAAGTTCAAGCTCAAGTTGGGTGTGGGTGAACGACCGTACGTTGACTACCGCCAAGTCGACGAACTCCGTCGCATGATGACGCCAAACGGCAAGATCTATTCGCGCAAGCGCACCGGTGCAACAGCTCAAGAGCAAGCCGCTCTCGCGCAAGCCATCAAGCGCGCGCGATTCATGGCGCTGCTGCCGTACACAAGCGCGACCGTTTAAGAGCGCATGATCTAGCGCTCAGGATGAATTCTGCCCCAAGCGGCAAATTCATCAATCGCTTTCGTACGGCTCGGTGGCGGAGCCACCGTCGCCTGAGCTCGCGCTAACGCTTTGCGTTGCGGAGCAATGTCCACCAACCGCCGAATGCGATCTTCCAGCGCCATGCGATGAGTAGGCGTTGGAGTCCTGCGTCGCTTGGGCACTTTGTGATGCCGCGTTGGATCCATCTGCGGGCGCTGCGGAGTGCGTTGCGATCCATCGCGGTGCGCGCAAGATTCGAGTAGCTCGCAGCGTCTGTTGCGTCGAGTGCGAGGATTCGTCGTGCGAGTCCGCCGGCGATGGCGTGTTGGCTTGATGCGAACGCTGCGCGCGATGCGAGTCGTAGTACATCGAGATTCTTCGTTGCGAGGCCGAAGCGACCGCGAAGCAACCCGAGCGCGCGAGCCGCGCTTCCCGTGTCGATCAATGCGCCTAAGAGTTCGAGCGCGCCTACGCGATCCGCCGGCAAACTGTGTCGGGAGAGCTCTTCTTCAAGTGCGAGACGCGCTTGCGGAATTGCGTCGCGACGAATCGCATGGAGCGCGGCTTCAAGTGCAGCTGTCGGCACATCACTCGCAAGTTTGCGCACAGCAGCAAGGTGATGCGCCGCGCGCTGGAATTGTCCTTCTCGGCGGCACAGACGCGCAGCGAGAAGATGCGCTTTCGCGTGACGCGGTTCTGCGCGAATGACATGTTGCAGGAGATCGAGCGCTTCTCGCGGTCGATTGATTTGCGACATCAACAGCGCGATGTCGTGACCGAGCGCGGGCGGCGTTGGTCCTCGGCTCAACTCATCACGCAAGAGGCCCGCAGCATCCTTGGTGCGTCCAACCACGACAAGCACGCGCGCGAGTTCTGCACGAATACCTGGAATGGATGGTCCTTCGATGAGCGCCTTGCGGAAGCACTGTTCGGCACGCACCGCATCTTTGCGGGTGACGAGGCTTCGCGCCATTTCGAGATGGCAGGTCGCTGCGTGATCGAGCGTTTGAAGTCCGACGAAATACGCGACCTCTGCGTCGTCGTGCTTTCCAAGCAGTGCGTTCGCGCGAATGAGCATGGCGCATGCGGTTTCGCATTTCGGATCGCAACTCATCGCGGACTCGAGCGGCTTCACAGCATCTGCGTGTTTGCCGAGCCGTGCGAGCAAGAGTCCCATCGCGAGATGTGGATCGCGTTCTTTCGGTGCGCCGCGTGCAGCACGCGCATATTCCGTGAGCGCATCGTTATGTCGTCCTGCAGCTTCGAGTGTCCAACCGAGGTTGAAGAGCCAATCCACGCGTCCCGGGTTACTCGCGATCGCATGACGCAACTCGCGCTCTGCTTCGACGAAGCGACCTTGCCGCAAAAAGTCGCGGGCTCGGCGCGCATGCTGTTCTCCACGAGTGCTCTTAGCCATCGGACAAGTCCTCGAAATCGGTACCCGAACCTTCGATACAGCGTAGCTTCTCGCGGCGAAACGGCGAGAGTTCTTCCCGAAATTGCGCGAGATCCCACCCAACGAAGTGGCGCATATCATTCGCGCTTCCACACTCTTGAGCGAATCAGCATGCCGACAAAGACACCACGCAAGACGCCAGCTTCGAAGACAGCTCCCAAGGCCTCCCCATCGCTCGCCGCCTCCGCTGTATCAAAGCGGATGGAGGCGGATTCAATGGGGGAGATGCACGTGCACGCGTCCCTGCTGCACGGCGCAACGACGCAGCGAGCCGTGTTGAACTTCCCCGTGTCGTTCCGTCCAGTGCCGCAAATGCAGATCGAAGCACATGTTCTCCTCAAGCGCTGTGCAGCGGAAGCCAATGCGAAACTTGGGTTGATCGACGCAGCGAAAGCGAAGGCAGTCGTCGGTGCGTGCAACGAAATTCTCGCGGAATTTGCGGATCCGTCGCAGCAGGGCGCACAACACGCGTTCATGCAGCACTTTCCGATTGATGTGTTTCAGACTGGATCAGGTACGAGCACGAACATGAATGTGAACGAGGTGATCGCGAATGTCGCGAGCCGTCGTGCAGGGAAGCCCGTCGGATCGAAGGATCCCGTGCATCCCAATGATCACGTGAATTACGGACAGAGTTCCAACGACACCTTCCCGACTTCGATGCAAATCGCTGGCGCAGTCGCGATTGTCGAAGAGCTCATTCCAGCGCTCACTGCACTCGCGAAGGGTTTGCGTGCGAAGGAGAAGGCGTGGGACAAGGTTGTCAAGATCGGCCGCACGCATCTCATGGACGCGACGCCGATTCGTGTTGGGCAAGAATTCTCTGGTTATGCAGCAGCGGTGGAGTACGGAATTGTTCGCGCGCAAAGTGCGGTCAAAGCACTCGCGGAGAATATTCCCCTCGGCGGCACTGCGGTCGGCACAGGCATCAACGCGCATCCGAAATTTGCGCGCACGGTGTGCGGATTGCTTTATGAAGCGACCGGCGTGAAGTTCATCGAAGCGAAGAACCACTTCGAAGCGCAAGCGACACGCGATTGCGTGGTGGAAGCGCACGGACAGTTGAAGACGATCGCGGTGAGCCTCTCCAAGATTGCGAGCGATCTTCGCTTGCTTGGATCTGGTCCGCGCTGCGGCTTCGGCGAACTCGCACTGCCCGCAACGCAGCCTGGTTCATCGATCATGCCCGGCAAGGTGAACCCCGTGATCTGCGAGAGTGTGATCATGGTTTCGTGCCAAGTGATCGGCAATGACACGACCATCAGTTGTGCAGCGATGGGCGGCGTGGGCTCGATGCTCGAACTCAATGTCACGATGCCACTGATCTCTGAGCGGATGCTCGAATCCATCGAGTTGCTCGCGAACGCAAGCCGCATGTTTGTCGAGAAGTGCGTGGACGGACTTGAACTTCTGCCCGCCGCTGCAGCGACAGTGGAAAAGAGTTTGATGATGTGCACGTCACTCGCGCCAGTGATTGGTTACGACGCAGCAGCCAAAGTTGCGAAGGAAGCATTCAAGACTGGCGAAACGGTGCGCGAATACTGCATGCGGACGGGAATTGTCGACGCAAAGTCACTCGATCGATTGCTGAACGCGACATCGATGACGAAGCCGGGCGGCAAGGGTCCCGGCGGCGGTTGATGATCTAGCGATCAACCAGCGATGAACCTGGACGCGCGCGCGATCAATAGACTTCGAGCATGCATCGATGCGTCGGTCGCACGCTGCGCTTGATTTGCTCCGCTGTCCATTCGCTTGACGGCGTTCCTGCGAGCGCTTCGCCAATCTTCATGTAGCCATCGATCTCGTGCTTGAGTAGTGTCTGGAAGACGCCCACTTGCATGCCCGCGAGTCCGCAGACATAGATGAGCGTGCGGTCGGATCGAAGCGATTCCATGCAGCCACTCGAATCCTTGAGCTTGCGATCAATGCACTGATGCACGTACTCGCCCTTCGATCCATCGCGCTGCGCTTCACGCGAGATCGCGGTGTGGTAGTGGAAGTTTGAGTGCTTCGCAGCAAGGTCGCGAATCCATCCGTCGTACAGCAAGTCATTCGCGTACGCCACGCCCATCACCAAATCGATGCGGCTCGCGCAGCGTTTCCACGTGGAAGCAGCGGGGGAATGCGCGGGAGGTCCTTCAAGCAACTCCATCAAGAAACCGCGGAACGGCGCGATGCCTGTGCCAGTTGCGAGCAAGAAATAGTTGTGTGCATCAGGATCTGTCGGAAGCACGAATCGCTTGCCGTTGGGACCGCTGAGTTGCACCGCATCACCTGGCTTGCGATCGCAGAGCCAATTCGAACATACGCCAACAAACAGCGAGTGATCGAGTGGATCATCTTTCGGCGCGTGCGGCTCACGTTCGGCGAGAAGTCGCTTCGGCGTAGTTGCGATGACGCGGCCGAAACCATCCTCGCCCCACGTTGGACTCGCCAGTGAATAGAGGCGAACTTTGTGCGGCTTGCCGTGCGCGTCGACGCCATCAGGGATGACCCCGAAGCTCTGCCCTGCGCGAAATGTTCCTTCGAGCGCAGTGCCTGTGATGTCGATCTCGACATGGCGCACAAACGAGGCGCTCTTGCCGCGCGTGCAAAGCGCGGTCGCCGCGATTCGCCCAACAACTGGAGCGTTCGGCATCGCAACGTGCATGCGCACCTCTGGCAGCACAGGGGCGTTCGGTTCAGGCTCGCGGTCGGTCACGGTCATGCGCGCGAATGTAACAAGCAAATCGCCCGCACGAAATCCCCTGTTTCAGGGATTCGTGCGAGCGATGTCGCAAGCAGTCGGTGACGAGTCAACCACGGCATCGAGCCCAAAGATGGGCGCGGAGCCGAAGATTGCTTAGTCGAACGCGCTCGTGACAGATGGAACCGACGCTGTGTGCAGGAGCAGATTGGTCTGGATGCGGAAGTTCGACTGCGTTCGGTGGCGTTCAGCGAAGAAGAAGTCGAGCGTGTAGACCTCGCCATTGGTGAGTCCGAGGCGATTGAGTTCGACACGCTGCTCCACCGCTGAGTGGACGCCACCAAGATCGATCACCATGCGGCCGTTGACGTATACCCACACATCATCATCGCCGCGGAAGAGGAACATCTGCGCGCCGGCCGAGTCGTAAGTGAACTCGGTATGCAACTCGTAGGTGAAGTGGAAGTTGCGATTCGGGCTGCCCCCAGGATTCCCGAAGAGCTGACCTTCGATGGGGAAGAACCCACCATTGGCCACGCACTGCGGGTCGATCGTCGAGTCGAACACATACGAACCATCTGCAGATCGGTTCAGCACAAGGGAGAGCGGGCACGACAGATTCTTGCCGGGCTCGTCATGGAACCACGTTGCGAAACTGGCAGCGTTCGTGATGCCGCCGTTGTCGATGTAGGTTCCATCCTTCTTGCCGATGAGGTCGCCGCGTGCGGGGTCGTAGAGCCGCCAACAGATGTTTTTTCCCGCGGAATTGCGCCATTCGTAGCCTGACTTCACTTTGAAGCCTTGCCCGATGAACACCGGCTTTCCGTCCGAACCGAGGTCCGCGGAAAGCGCGCCGCAGTAGTGGGCGTAACCATGGGTTGGGGTGATTTCAAAGTCCGGATGCCCGTTCTGCACGGTGCGCTCTTTGAAGTCGCGCACCACGCCAGTGAGCGTGATGGCGGTCGGTGGCGGTGGCGTGCTCGGGTCTGGCGACGCGATCGCGCCCGACGGCATCGATACGGTGAGGAGCAGCGCGGCAGTAAGCCCCGCGAGGACGAACGCACCCTGCTGGGTACGCGCGTCGAATCCAAGCGCTGATTTCAATTGTCGATCCATCTAAAATCTCCTTCGTCTATGCCCCCGAACTTCCAATCACGATGACCATGAATGACAGTACGATTCGATTCACGCACACACGGCAGGAAGTGCCGATGCGACGATAGAAGTGGTTGGGTTATGCGGGCGGTGCAAGTAGTGCCGCCGAAAATGTGGCGTCATGTGAGTCTGCAGCACTTGAGAGTGAAACGCCGAAGAATTAGCGTCCCGCGGTGGTGGATTCTCCATGCAGCGGGGTCTCAGCAAGGATGTCGAGATTTATTACGAGAGTGTGCGCAATGGACTATTTCCGTATCCAGGGTGGTAAGCGTCTTGCGGGACGCGTCAAGGTTGATGGCTCGAAGAACGCCGCGCTGCCCTTGTTGGCCGCCGTCCTGCTCACCGATCAGACGGTGACGCTGCACAACGTTCCTGCGCTCACTGACATCAGCAACATGATCTCGCTGCTGCGGGAACTTGGCGTGGAAGTGAAGGGCGAGAGCGGCACTGTCACGCTCCGTTCAGTGGATGAAACGCAAGTCCATACGCGCTACGAGATTGTCAGCACGATGCGTGCGTCGATCTCTGTGCTCGGTCCGATGCTCGCGCGACGACATCGCGCGGTGATTGCGATGCCGGGCGGATGCGCGTTTGGTGAACGGCCCATTGATCTGCATCTTCGCGGTATGCAATCGCTCGGTGCAAAGATCGAACTCAACGCCGGCGACATGTCCGTGACCGCACCGCAACTGAAGGGGACGACGATCTTCCTCGGTGGACCAAATGGTTCCACTGTGCTCGGTACCGCGAATGTCATGTGCGCGGCCACGCTTGCAGAGGGTCGTACGACGATCGAGTGCGCAGCGTGCGAGCCAGAAGTTGTTGATCTCGCGAACATGCTCATCAAGATGGGCGCAAAGATTCGTGGCGCTGGAAGTCCGCGCATCATCATCGAAGGCGTCAAGGAGCTCGGCGGCGCGGAATACACCGTGATGCCTGACCGCATCGTCGCTGGTACATATGCGGTGGCTGCTGCAGTGACCAATGGCGACATCATCATTGATGACTTTCCATTCGACTGCATGCTCGCCGTCGTCGATCGATTCGATCAAATCGGTGTCGTCGTCGATCGACTCGACCACAATCAAGATCCAATGCATGCGTCGGTTCGTGTGACAAGTGTGCGCGGGCTCAAGCCAACGCAAATCACGACGCAACCGCATCCTGGATTTCCCACCGACCTTCAAGCGCAGTTCATGACGTTGCTCTGCTTTGCGCAGGGCAATTCGGTGATCACCGAGAAGATCTACGCCGAACGATTCCTGCACGTCGCAGAACTCACACGCATGGGCGCGAATCTGCAGCGATTTGGACCAACCGTCGTCGTCAGTGGATTCACCCAACTCAAGGGCGCGCCAGTGATGGCGAGTGATCTTCGTGCGAGCGCGAGTTTGGTGTTGGCTGGTCTGGCAGCTGAAGGCGTCACGACGATTTCACGCATCGACTATCTCGACCGCGGCTATCACCGACTCGAGGCCACGCTCAACAGCCTCGGTGCATCTGTGGAACGCTGCACTCCGAACGCGATCATCGAGACACAATCATCCGCGAGCGCGCAGATGCTTGAAGCAAAGCGTGCACCATCGTTGAATCTGACTGCTGCAGCGATGCCGTGATCGCAGTGTGTTGATTCGCTTACGACGCGCCGCCGACCATGAGTTCGTTCGTCTCGTAGCGCTTCACTGCGCCGAGAAGTTGTTCGATCTGCATTGGTGGTGGGGCGGCAAGCAATCGGCGTCGCAGTGCGGTCACTGTCTTGAATTCATTGTCGCCCATCAAGAGATGCTCTTTGCGCGTGCCGCTGGCTGCGAGGTTTATCGCTGGGAAAATGCGACGTTCCGCGATCGTGCGATCAAGGATGAGTTCCATGTTGCCCGTGCCCTTGAACTCTTCGAAGATGATTTGATCCGCGCGTGAACCTGTATCGACGAGGCACGTCGCGATGATCGTGAGTGATCCACCTTCTTCGCATTTGCGCGCGGCGCCGAAGAGTTGCTTCGGTACTTCAAGCGCGCGTGAGTCGAGACCGCCAGACATGGTGCGCCCCGAACTTCCGTACTTGCGGCTGTTGTTGAACGCGCGACCGAGCCGTGTGAGTGAGTCGAGCAACACGACAACATCCTTGCCCGCTTCAACCATGCGCTTGGCGCGTTCGATTGCAAGAATACCGAGCGCGAGGTGCCGTTCGATGTCTTGATCGTTGGAACTCGCGATCACATGCGCGGGGACATTGCGCTTGAAATCCGTGACTTCCTCAGGACGCTCATCGATGAGAAGCGCGATGAGTTCAACTTCGGGATGATTCTGCTTGATGCCGAACGCAAGGTTCTGCAGCAAGATCGTCTTGCCTGCTTTCGGTGGTGCGACGATGAGTCCGCGCGTTCCGTAGCCAATCGGACAAAAGAGATCGATGAGTCGGCACGCAGGAGGACAGCCCCGATGTTCAAGCGTGAGTCGCGGTTGCGGATCGAGTGCAGTGAGCTCCGCGAATGGCTTGCGCGCGCCGTACACCGCAGGTTCAAGCCCCTCGATGGAGACGATGCGATCAGCCGTCGCGCGTGGCACACGCGGCCCGCCGTGACGACGTCGGCCTGGCAAACGCATGCGGCATTCGGCAACGACGAACTGCGCGCTGCGAAGTGGGGCAACGCTGAACAACTCGCGCGGGATGATCGTGTCTTCGTCGGTTGCGACAAGTCCATCCTTGAATGCGCGAAGTCGACCTTCGCCGCTCGGCAAGATTTCGAGCACGCCAGAACGTTCGAAGGCTGGTGCGTCTGGCTCGACGAGCTCATCGATATCCGCAGCGTCCGACTGCGCGCCGTTGTTGTGTGGATGTTGATGTTGCTGCTGATGCTGATGTCGCTGCTGCTGACGACCGCGACCATGCTTTTGCGGATGACGATGTTGTTGTTGCTGCTGCTGCGATTGCTGCTGTGGTTGTTGTTGGCCATCTTCCGTCGCAGGTGCTTCATTTCCATCGCCTGCAGTCGTTTGCACTCCGTCACCGTTTTCGCCGCCACGGTTTCCGCCACGACCTCGTCGCCGTCGTCGTCGCTTTCGTCGTCGTGGCTCACCTGACTCGGTTGACTCGCCTGCACCTTGATCGCCCGACGGCTGCGATGCAGCGGGTTCTGGCGCGGCAGCAACAGCAGGCGTTGGTTCAATCGCGACAGTCTCGCTCGCAGCCTTCGGTTTGCGCGTGCGAGGGCGGCGGGGCGCTTTGGGCGCCTCCGTTGCACCATCTTGAGAAGGGGTGAGCCGAGACTGCTCTTGGTTTTCGCCACCGAGATCGGGGCTCAAGTCCTGCATATCCATACGTACATTCCAAAGTCATACTGACTTGTGTCCGACGAGGTCGTCGGTCGCCTGAATGTCGAATCGAGGCTTCCCCATGCAACTAGCAAGGAAGCGCGTCTCCAATTCAGCATTAAAAATCAGGCGAGGGGGTCGCAGAGAGAAACTGCGAAGCTGTGGCGTTTAAGCAACAACCTAAGTTGAACAGGAACGCCGAGGAAAGTCAAGAGGTCGGGGTGGCGGCGGCGACCGCGATTTGCCCTGCGATAAGCGCATTCTGAACAAGCACGGCGAGATTTGTTTCAAGGCTTCGACCGCGAGTCGCGTCCGAAACTGCTTGCAACAGGACCGGCGTGACCTCTGGGCCGCGAGCGCCCATGGCTGCCGCACACGCGAGACCTTCGCGTATCGCTGCTTCCATCTCTTGGAGCGGCAGCGCGAGGGCAGCGGGCGGTGGAACGCAGAACAGAAGCCCGGCGTTGGGTCGCAATGCGAAGTGCAGTGCAGCGAATTGCGCGGCGTGCGCTGGATGTTGCACTGTCGCACTCACGCGAAGCGGTGCTGCTCCTTTACACAAGAAGCGAGGAAAGAACTCCGTCGCGATACCGACCGTGGGGACACTCAAACTATCGAGAGCTTCAAGCGTCGCGTCAAGATCGAGAATTGACTTTGCGCCAGCGCAGATCACCGCAACGCCAGAGGTCGCGAGTTGCAGGAGATCTGCCGAGATGTCTGGTTGCACATTCCATTCGCGATGGACGCCACCGATGCCGCCCGTTGCGAAGAACCGAATCGGCGAGGGCGTTGCATGCATGCACGCGAAGAGCGTTGCAGCAACAGTTGTTCCACCATGACCGCGGCGCAATGCAACATCCGCGATGTCGCGCGTGCTTACCTTGGTGACAGGTTTCGCTTCGGCGAGTTCATCGAGTTCAGCACTCGTCATGCCGATGACGAGCTCGCCGCGCAACATGCCAACGACTGCAGGAATCGCGCCAGTACTGCGCACTGCAGCAGCGGACGTGTGCGCGAGTGCACTGTTGATCGGCATCGAGAGTGAGAACGCCGCGCGAACATTTGCGTCGTAGCGCGGATCATCGAGGCAGAGTGGCGTTTGACCGAGCGGATACCGTGGTAGGCCGTGCGTGACAGCAGCAGTCTCAAGCGCGACTACCGCACGCCCTTCGTGGAGCGCAGTCTGCACCTCATTACTCGTACGAATCACGCTTCGCATCGTTTTCGCTCAATCATGCCCATTGCGCTCATCGTCGATTCGTTCGCACGCGACCGCCGAGACGCTTCGAAGGTTGCGCGATTGGAACGAGCCCATCGGGATACAGCGTCGTGTTCGTGGGTTGTACGACCTTCGCGGGTTGCATGCGATTGCGCGTTTCTTGTGCACTCTCGCGCCGCTGGGTTGCATGCTCGCGATCCTGGCGAACGCGATCAGGAACCGCCCCAGGCTTGAAGTCGGGATACTCGATGCGCGGGATCTCGACGTTCGTCAACATTTCGATGCCGGTGAGCAATTCGCCTTGTTCGGACGTCACAAACATCCACGCCACGCCATCTCGACCAGCGCGCGCCGTGCGACCGATGCGGTGGATGTAGACCTCTGGATCTTCTGGCACGTCGTAGTTGATGACGTGAGAGATGTCGTCGACATCAAGGCCGCGCGACGCAAGGTCACTCGCGACAAGCACGCTCATACTGCCCGTGCGTAACTCCGTCATCACGCGATCGCGCTTGTTCTGCTGGAGATCGCCATGCATCGCGTGCGCGTCGATCTTGTTCTTGATCAAGAACTCGGTGACATCGTCCACCGTGCGCTTCGTGCGGCAGAACACGATCGTGACTTCAGGCTCTTCGTGTGTCAGAAGATGGAGCAGCAACTTGCGCTTGTCCCATCCTTCCACCGAGATGTAACTTTGCTTCACTTGACTGACCGTGAGTGACTTCTCCGTGGAGATGATCTTCTCAGGATCCTTCATGTAGGTTCGTGCGAGCTTTTCGATCTCGGGCGAGATCGTCGCGGAGACGAAGATCGTCTGATGTGCGCCCTTGATGGAACCAAGGATCTTGCGAATGTCATCGCGGAAACCGATGTCGAGCATGCGATCGACTTCATCGAGGCACGCGAACTTCAACTTCTCGTAGGGGAGCAATCCACGCTGGTGGAGGTCCATCACGCGTCCAGGAGTTCCAACGACGATCTGCGGGCCCTTCTCGAGTTGCGCGACTTGTTTGCGGATCTCTTGCCCGCCATAGACCGCAACCGTCTTCACATTCGCAAAGCTACCGAGTTCTTGAAGTTCCTTCGCAACCTGCACCGCGAGTTCGCGCGTGGGCACAAGGACGAGCGCGGAGATTGGGCTCGATGGATCGAGGGAGTGCAGAAGGGGAAGTCCGAATGCAGCGGTCTTGCCAGTGCCTGTCTTCGCTTGACCGAGGACATCGCGTCCTGCGATCGCTGCGGGGATCAACGTCGCTTGAATCTTGGTTGGATGCTTGAAGCCTCGGGCGGTGATGCCTTCGAGGAGCGCCTTCTTCAATCCGAGGTCAGCGAATGTCTTGTCGATCGCAAAGATCTCAGCGTCGCGGCCTGCCCGAACAACCTCTCTCTCTGCGGCAGTAGGTTGAGGAACGGGCGTCTGTGTAGGCTTTGCGGGAGAATCCATCGAACTGCGATGGTAAGGCAGCGCGCCGCACGATACAAATACGAATGCAAACGTTCTCGGAAATACGCTTGGAGCGCTGTTCCGCTGTTTTCGAGAGTGTTCGCGCCGTCCCGAGCGTCATTGAGACTCTTGGCAGGATTTATGCAGGACACGAGTCTTCTTGAATTCGACACTTCTGCCATCACGCACAATCTTCGCGTGCTGCGTGGTGTTGTTGGGGTGGATTGCGCGCTCTGCCCAATCGTGAAAGCGGACGCGTATGGGCTTGGATCGCTGCATCTCGCGCCTGTGCTCGCGCAAGGCGCCGACATGCTTGCGGTGTACAGCCCCAAGCAGGCAGAAGAAATACTTCGCGCTGGCGTGTGCAACATCGCGATTGTCGTACTGATGCCAGTGCGCGTCATCGAAGAGAGCGATGAACTCACGCGGCACGCGAAGCGCGGGCTACTGCACTTTGTTGTGCATGACGCAGCGCAATGCGCGGCACTTGAACTTGCTGCGGATTCGCTCGGCGTGCAACTCGGCGTGCATCTCGAACTCGATACAGGAATGTCGCGGGGTGGCGCGCGTAGAGAAGTTGCGGCAGCGCTGCTGCACACACTCGCGTCAACTCCGAGTCTTCGATTGAAGGGAATCTTCACGCACTTCGCGAACTCTCGAACCTCAGAGACGCTCACGAGAGCGCAGCTTGATGCGTTTCGCGAATTCATCGCGCAGCAATCGGCATCGATCGGCGCGGATTGCTTGTTCCATGTTGCGAGCAGTTACGCGCTCATGCGGCATCGTGATTATCACTTCAACATGGTGCGCTTTGGACTCGCATGGCTTGGGTATGGCACTGAAGAACTTGAAGCGAGTGAACCACTCGTGAAGCCTGGCGAATTGCGACCAGTGGTGCGGTGGTCGACATCGATCGTGCAAACGAAACGCATTCCTGAAGGCGCGAGTGTTGGGTACGGATCACTCTTCACTGCCACGCGTGACTCCACCATCGCGCTGTTGCCTGTCGGATACGCCGATGGATATCCCGTTCCACGCGGCTCTTCATCGCAAGGGCGACAAAGCGTTGCGATCTGCCTCTCGGGAAAACGTCGAGCGTTCGTGCCTGTTGTGGGCGCAGTGAATATGGATCAACTCACGATCGACATCACTGAACTTGAACCATTCGGTGTACGCGATTGGACTGGAACAGAGGTCGAACTCATCACGCCCTCGTGGGAGGCGCCCAATCACTTGCCGAAACTTGCGGCGAGCGCGGGCCTCATCCCGCATGAGCTCCTCACCAGGTTGCACGCACGGATCCCACGAAAGCGTGTGCAGACATCACGCAGCAGCCTCGTCGAACCAACGGTGCATGTGGTGCCGCTTGCGCTGCGCAGCGCAAATGCGTGAATCCACCGAGGCGTTTCGCTCGTAGGATGATCCTGTGAGTCGCAAGGTTGCGTACAGATTTGACGCTCTTCAGGCGCTGCCTACGGCGCTGGCTTTTGCGCCGCGTGAAACGATTGATCGACAGATGCGTGCCGCGGAGGCGCTGATGGAAGCGGTGGACGCAACGCGCGAGTACCCAATTGACTTCGCACTCTTTCGCATCACGGGATTTCGTCCACGCGATCCGAGTGACCGCACTGCGCTCGGTCGTGAACTCGTGCATGACCTCGGTGCGCTCGTGCTTGACTTGAGTCTGCGGCTGAAACTGGATGGTAAAGAACGCGTCGGTGGTGCACTCTCGCCAGATGCTGCTGCCCGCGAGTTTGATGTGAGTTCGAAGACAATGCAGCGACTGCGGGAAGATGGACTCTGCGTGCACTGGGTTGAGTTTGATGGCGTGCCGCGCGTGGGCATGTATCGAGAGAGCCTCACTCGATTCGTTGCGCGTCATGCAGATCGCGTTGCAGCCGCGACACGCTTTCGTCGATTCAGTGGGGAAGAATCGCGCGTGTTGCTCGTCGCCGCGCAGACGCTTATCGACGCGGGGCACTCGCTCAATTCAGCAGCACTCGTGCTTGCAAAGCAGCATGGTCGTAGCCACGAAGGCGTCCGACTTCTCCTCATGCGCCACTTTGGACGCACACTCTCAGCAGAAGCCAAGCGCGTCGAACGCGTCTCGCGCTTCGCAGAGCGTGCGTGGCGATTGGGTATCGACGTGACGAAGATCGCACGACGCATCGGGCGCAGTGAATCACTAGTACGAAGCGTTGTGGATCAACGGCGTTTGGCGCGACTGCGCGCGATGCCGTTGCAGTTCGTTGAGTTGTCGACATTCGAGTTGTACGGCGCCGATGCAACGATCCTCGCGCCTGCGAGCGTGTGCACTGGACTCGATGCGAAAATTCCTGATGACGATGTGATGACGTTTTTACACGCGACTCGCGCGCGCCGACGCACGAGAGCATTCGGACGCGAGTTAGCGATGCGGCGCGCGGAACAGGAAGCGCGCGGCGCAGCGATGCATCTGCTCATTCGTCGCGCAAAGCAAGCACTTCAAGCGTGCGGACGACGTCCCTTGCGCACGGCGCTCGATGCGATTGAGACGGATCTCCGTTGGGCAGCGTTGCTGCGCCGCGCACTGCTGTCTTCCGCATTGACGATCGCGAGCGTGCGCGTGGATCAATTCTTCGCAGGCGAGCCAGAGCAGTTGCGCATCGATGAGTTGCGTGCACTGCTGAAGGCGCTCGCTGAGCGATTGGTGCAAGTCGTGACGACGTACGACCCTTCGCGGCAAGACTTCGAATCGGTTGCAGCACTTGAGGCCGACTTCGTACTCGCGCATTTTGACACGCAGCGTTCGCGGCGCGCTGCATCGAAACACGCACTCGTCGACGGGACAACAATGGAATCGCTGCTCGACGCATCGGCGCCGTGGCATCGTGAAGTTGATCGTCTTTGGCGAAAGCGTGAAGCCTGCGCGCGATTACCCGAGGACCAGCGCGCGCTGCTCTGCCTGCGCTATGGATGGGGCGGCACGATGCCGCATGCATTGACGGAGATCGCGAGCACGTTGCGTACGAGCATCGCGATCGCGACGCGCAAGCTCTACGACGCGGAGAGCGCGTTGCGTCGCGCGTGAGTTCGCCAACACGAGCGCAAAGAAAGAAGCCCGATCCAGTTGGATCGGGCTTCTGTGTGTATTTCGGATGAAGCGTGTTTCGCAATCAGCGCTTGCTGAACTGGTAGCGCTTGCGAGCACCGGATTGACCGTACTTCTTGCGCTCAACCTTACGGCTGTCGCGAGTGAGGTACGCGTGCTCTCGGAGGATTGGTTCGAGGTTCGCATCGAACTCAAGCATCGCGCGGCCGAGGCCGAGGATCACTGCGCCAGCTTGGCCAGTGAATCCGCCGCCGTTTGCATTCACGCGGACATTGATCTTGTCCTTGTTGCCAGTCTTCTCGAGCAAGCCAAGGATGTTTGCGCGATCGCGTTCTTCAGTGAAGTACTCAGACATCGGCTTGTCGTTGATGATGATCTCACCAGAGCCACCCTTGACGCGAACGCGTGCAACGGCGGTCTTGCGTCGACCGGTGCCCCAATACCAACCATGGGCATCGGGACCGCGAATGATGCGAACCTTCTTGGGCTCGGGAACGGCTACTACTTGGACTGGAGGAGTGGACTCAATCATGTTCGTGCTCAATCTTGGCGGTCTAAATCAGCGTAAAAAATTCGTGCGGGTAATCACTTCGCGGTCACAACGCGGATGTGACGCGCCGATGGCTCTGCGAGTGGAATGGGTGACTGAGATGCGTGGGTGTGCTCTGCGCCTGGGAAGACTCGGAGACGAATCGCAAGGCTACGACCGAATGCGCCCTTGGGGAGCATGCGCACGATTGCTTCAGTGACGAGTCGCTCTGGCTTGGTTGCCATGACTTCGCGATAGGTGCGAACCTTGAGACCACCTGGGTAACCGCTCCAACGACGACGTGTCTTCAAATCAGCCTTGCGGCCGGTGAGCACAATCTTCGATGCATTGGTGATGATGACAGAGTCACCCGTCGTAACACCTGGTGTGTATTCAGGACGGTGCTTTCCCATGAGGGCTGTTGCAACTTCCGTTGCGAGCCGTCCGAGGACGAGTCCATTGGCGTCCACATGACGCCATACGGTGTTGACTTCGTTTTTCTTAGCGATGAAAGTCTGGCGGGGCATATCGAAATCCTATTGCGCTGAGTCACTCCAATTCACGCGCCTGAGCGACCTTCGGCATGAGTGTCATGCAGAGTCGAAAGAACGCACGCAGAGCGTGTGGAGGATCGAGAAGGATACCGAACTGCGTGATTCTGTCAAGGTTTAGAGTTGATGCTTTCGTGAGACTGTTGAAAGTCTGCGTCACGGCAGTCGGGGTATCGTTCTGAACATGGACGCGCTACCTCCGGATTCCCAGTCGCCTTCGCCACTCGCGCCGCTACCGGTGATTCCAACTGCCGATAACTTTGAGATGTTGAGCTCTCGCAGTCGAGTTGTGCTTGCGTGGATCGCAATTGGCGTGCTCACGATCGTCTCTGCGCTGCTGCAGCGCGTGCGCTCGGAGGACGACGTTGTGCCGCCCGCGTCCGGCGCAATTGTGGAAGAGGGGATTGCGGAACCCGACGCGCAGCTCCTCACAATGCAAGATGAACTCGCTGGTCGATTGACCGTTGGCACCGCTTCGTTCTTTTCACCAGAAGACGGAGCAGCGATTTTCCAGAGTCAACTCGAACCGCTCGAGAACGGAAAGTGGCCGCAGAAAGTTTCACGACTTCTCGTGATCGGTCGCATGGTGGATGTGCAAGAAGGGCTCGACGGTCTCGATGAAGTCGAATCCATGGAACAGGATGAGCTCGCGATCTCGACGATCGCCGCTGCACGCAATGTGTTGCTGGCGGAACAGGCGAACGAAGAGTTGCCTGAAGCAGAGCTCGAAATTTTGAAGTCGCGACTCGGTTGGTACGGATTGTTCATCGCGCGTGAAGCTCCTGTCGAAACCAACATGCTTGCAGCGCTGCTCGCATTGGTCGCATGGTTCGGATTCTTCGGTTGCGTTGGATTCGTCGGACTTTTCGTGTTCTGCGTTCTCGTGATGCTCGGCAAGATCAACTTCCGATTGCGTGAGGGCGCGATAGCGGTTGCGAAGGGGGAGTTCGCGCAGATTGCTGTCGAAACATTTGCAGTCTGGATGGCAGTGTTCTTGGGACTCAACATCGCCATCGGCGTGACGCTCGGACTGACACTCACTGAGACGCCCGCACTCGAAACAAGCTCAGCGCTTCCGCTTCTCATTGGCATCGGAGTCTTCATCCTCAGCCTCTTTGCATTGTGCTGGGCAAACGTGCGCAATCGCAGTGTGGGCTGGCTTCTGCGCGAAGCTGGATGGCATCGCGGCCGAGGATTCTGCATCGAAATCGTGTCTGGATTCTTTTGTTACGCATGCGCGCTGCCACTGCTCGCGGTCGGTCTGATTTGCTTCCTGATTTTGACGGCGCTCTTCGGCGACGGATCGCAGCCATCGCATCCCGCAGCAGAAGCGCTGCAATCTGCGGGCGCATTTGAGTTCTTCGCAATCCTCTTCCTCGCGGCAGTCGTCGCACCAATCATCGAAGAAACGATGTTCCGCGGATTGCTCTATCGCCACTTGAGGGAGTCACTCAACGGCTACGGCGCCTTTGCAGCATTCGCGTGCGCGGCACTCATCTCGAGCGCAATCTTCGCAGCCATCCATCCGCAAGGACTCCTCTTCGCGCCAGTGTTGATGGGCCTCGCCACATCGTTCTGCATCTTCCGAGAATGGCGCGGCAGCCTGATCGCGCCAATGGTCGCACACAGCGTCAACAACGCAGTGACGGTCTCGCTCGGATTCGTCATCATGCAAGCGCCGGTCGCGCGAGACGCAAGTGCGTTCATCCAGTCCATCGCAATCACCAGCTAACCGCCTAATTTGGGGTCCCCCTCTCAACTTGGGACAGGCACAATTCTCTTCGCACACCAATTTGAAATCCAACTTGGAATCCAACTTGGAATCCAATTTGGAATCCAATTTGAATCCAATTTGGGACAGGCACAATTCTCTTCGGAATAAAGGCGAGAAATCGGGGAGGTGCTCCGTATCACCTGTACCGTCTTCGCATGGGCCGGAAAAGATCAGACATCGTGGATGAGGCGCACTCGGGGGTTTACCACTGCATTTCTCGCTGTGTACGCAGAGAATCGCTCCTAAGCGACCCTAGGCGCAGGGGGTGGATCGTCGAGCAACTTGAGTTTCTGGCGCAGTATGGCGCGATCGATGTGCTGGCGTTCTGCGTGATGGAGAATCATCTTCACCTGCTGCTGAGGACGCGGCCTGAAGTCGCCGCAGCATGGCCTGATCACGAGATCGCGCTTCGAAAGGTCACGCTCCTCGCGAGTCACCGCAAGCGTTCGAAAGACACCGCTGCGGACGCGCAAGCAGCACTGAAACTTGAAGTTGCGATTTTCATGAAGAGCCCCGAGCGCGTACGCACTGCACGCCGTGACCTCTCAAGCCTTAGCTTCTTCCACAAACTCCTGAAGGAACCATGTGCGAAGAAGTGGAATCGAGAGGACAAGGTCACAGGTCATTTTTGGGAAGGTCGATTCAAGTCTCCTAAAGTCCTTGATCAAGGAGCGCTCGAGAATGTCGCGGGTTACATAGAGCTCAACGAGATTCATGCGTGTGCCGCTACATCGATTCCATCGAGCATTTGGACATCAGCGCAAATCCAGTGGCAGCGATTCTGCGATGGCGTGAAGCGTGCGTGTCTTGACGGCGCTGCCGCGCCGGACAATCTTCGCAAACAGCTGCTCGACCTTCGCTGGGAACCAGTGTTTCCTTGCCAGACAATGTGTAGTGGGGAAAGCACCGGCGACACAATTCGATCAACGCCAACCGATGGAAATCCTGTCTCAACGCGAAGTCTGCTCCAGCACCTTCATTGCGTGGATCAAGCTGGCCGTCGCCGGCGACTCGATAAGGCAGGATGGATTCCAGACTCGGAGCCCGACGCGGTAGGAAGCGCGATCGCACGCGTGCATGCGTCATTGTCGCGAGGTTCGCAAGTAGTCCGGCTCGCGGCGCATTCTGTCGCAACATGGTGGAGCGAGTTGCGAGAGGGCCTCACGTCATCCCTGCTCCCGATTCTTCTCGAAGACGGCGCCAGGAGCCTGCTCAACTCGACAAGAGGGAGTTGTTACGGAAGCAGAGAATCCATCGCGCTCGAAGCAACACGCCGTGGGGTCAAACGGATGCTGCCCGTGTGGAGCAGTGTGTAGCGCATCGCACAGGTCAATTCGGAGGGCGGGAACGCGGAGCGATGGCTTGCGCGGGTTTTCCAATTATGGAACATTGAGAAGCCGCGTCGAACAACCAGGAATTCTGTAGCAAGACCATTATCAGAGCGACTTGCGTGGATGCAAGCGGTGATTGTGCTGGGGTTGTGTCGTGAAATCGAAGTGCGGTCCGAGGCAGAGTGATCATTTTGACGTCTAAGAATGTGCCTGTCACATATCGCCTGTCACACATCGCCGAATGTGCCTGTACAAAATCGCCTTTCAACTTGGGATGCAGAGACGAAGGATTGCGCTCAGAAACCCGCGACGCCGTGCACAGGCGAGAGGAATTCTGCGCGAATGATTTTTCCCTTGGAAACGCGATAGAAACACACTTCGTGCATGTCCATGCGTGCGCCGCCCTTGGGGGTGACGCTGATCGCCATGTGCACTGCAAATCCGGTTTGCGAGACGAAGGGGCCACGAGCGATCACCGAGTGCACGTCCATATTCGAATGCCACCACGCGCCGACTTCCTTCACGCCCTTCATCGTTTCTACGCGAGTGCCGTCGCACTCAACGGTTTCGATGTTCTTGTGATAGAGCGTTGCTTCTGCTTCTTGGCTCTTTCCAGCGTTGATGAAGGCTACGAGCTGCTGGCCAACCTCGGCGGCTGATGCGCCCTTACCGCTCGACTCTTTTTTCTTCGCGACGTGCTTGAACTTGGGCGCGCCACCGCACTTGTCCCCACTCGTGTCAGCACATGCTTTCTGATCGCACGCCTTTTCGCCGCAACATTCTTTCTTGTCCGCACACTTGGCAGCTTTCTTCGCAGCCTTCGCTGCGCCGTTTGCTGCAGCGGCCGCAGCTTTCGTTGCGGCCTTCTCAGCTTTCGTAGTGTCCTTGGTACGCTTCTTGTCGGACTTCGTGATTGAGGAGGCGGTGGTGTCGGTAGCCATAGCGATCGGTTCTCTCTCTTGGGAAGGTCTAAATTGTAAAGACCTTGCTCAATCTTCGGTGAGTTCGACCGTCCAGTATGCATCATCGAGGAACGCTTTCCACGATTGATACCTTGGACTTCCGAGCCGAATGGCAATGGCGGGGTTCCGCTTTGGTTTTATCGGCGCACGGAGCAATCGCATGCGCGCTTGGTCCGGCGTGCGCCCGCCTTTTCGGGCGTTGCACCTCACGCACGCGCAAACGAGATTTACCCAGGAGTTCTCGCCGCCCTGTACGCGAGGCCGCACGTGGTCAAGCGTTAGCTCCTTTGTGGAGAACGCCTTTCCGCAGTACTGGCAACGATTCCCGTCACGCGCGTAAATGTTTCGCCGATTCAACTTCACCTGCTCCTTGGGGACACGGTCGTATGTGAGGAGCCGAATGATCTTTGGAACCGGAATGAGCAGGCGCGGGGTGCGCACCCAGTCGTGCTCCTGTGCTTCGAAAGTGAAACGAAATTCGCTCAGTTCGGCCCATGTGTGGAAGGCGTAGCCCACATACGAGCCCTCCTCGAGCGCGACGACCTCTGCAATTCCTTTCAGTAACATCTTGAACGAACGGTGCGCATCGATCACGCGGACGGCGGTAAATCCCCGGTTCAGCACCAGGACTTTCGCGTCAAGTCCGCTCAAAATCGCACTCATCGAAGATCCTTCTAAAAGTTCGTCCGACAGCTTCCATTCTGTACGTCGACGAGATTCTACACAGAGTGCGGCCGAAGCGCGCTAATTCTGGGTTCGGAACCAGTTCAACTGCTGCTCAACCGCAGCCGAAATCAACAGAATCGGGGTGGAAACAGGCACAAACTCCTCGAGCAATGCAAGCACGATTCCACGGTCGAGCACGCCGGTCCCCAGCGGGAGGAGTTCCAGGCACCGCTCCACATCGTCAAGCGCAGTGGGCGCCTTGATATCGGCAAGCAGCACGCAGGAAGAAGCAGGCCCGAGGTGCGCAAACATGCGTTGTAGGTGCTCGTAGAGAGCTTGCGGTGGCTCAAGCATCGACGGCGCGAGCATCTCAATTGGGGACAGGCACAATTCGAATGGCCCCGTTAGATTCGCGGTAACGCGCTCGCGGAGGAACTTCACGCAACCTGGGAGGTCGCCGAGCACGTGGCGCCGGTGCGGGCGAAGGCACAGGCGCCGCTGGTTTGCTTTGAGGGCTGGCGCGGTGTCGTCGAGGAATTTCTCGAATTGTGCCTGTCCCAACTGCATCCAGTTGCTGGGTTCGTCGGCGAAGAGATCGTCGTTGAGGGATCCGCTGTAGCACAGGAATCGTTCACTCGGCGCGTCGAGGTCGAGGAGAAAGTCCTCGCGGAGCGGGTTCGCGAGCGTGCACGCACAGAACGGCTCCGCTTTCCCCGAGGTGGGCATCGCGACCATGTCGCAGCAGGGTGCCTCTACGCCGATCATGCGTGCGAGCATGCGCGAGTCATGCAAGAGATGGATGGGGCGTTGCATTTCTCAGACGCCTCGATATTCGCAGCGCGAAGTGCACGTCTCGTGCACGATGATTTCCGCAAGTTGCGGGAGTGTCGGCGCGAGCTTCGTGAAGATCCAGTGCGCAAGCATTTCGCTCGTGGGATTCTCGAGTCCAACGATGTCGTTGAGGCAGCGATGATCAAGCAGATCGTGTAGCGGAGAGATCGCCTTCTTGATGTCGCCGTAATCCACGAGGTATCCCTTCGCAGGATCGACCTCGCCGGCAACCACAACCTCTACGCGGAAAGAGTGTCCGTGCAGTCGCCGACACTTATGCCCTTCAGCAAAAGTCGGAAGCCAGTGGGCTGCTTCGAAGGAGAACGCTTTGACGAGCCTCACATACATACGAGTCGTAGGGTACTAGAGGAAGTGCGTCTATGAAAAAGGGGCTGAACCAGTTGGTTCAGCCCCAAAGTGAACTCGAATCAGTCGGTCGCGAGTATCCCGCGTGCACCGCAATCAATGTGCGATGCGCGGGCAGTCGCGAACGCTAAAACTCACCCGCCAGACTCGCGGCCGGTGGCCGTTTGTCCAGCGACGTGCTTCAGGCCGCGACGTTGATCGCGGAGGCGACGGCTCTTGCCGAAGCGTTCGCGGAGGTAGAAGAGTTTCGCGCGACGGGAATCGCCGCGACGGACAACTTCAATCTTGACGAGGCGTGGGTTGTGGGCAGGAAAGGTTCGCTCGACGCCTTCGTTCGCGATGATGCGACGAATGCGAAGCATGCGATGCACGCCAGCGCCGGTGTCTGAGAGGAGCACTCCCTGGAAAATCTGGGTGCGCTCTTTCTCGCCTTCGATGATCTTGTAATGGATATCTAGCGTGTCGCCAGGACTGAATGTCGGGAAGAATTCAGCGGGCTTCATCTGCGATTTGATGATTGATGCGAGGATTTCACTGCGGTTCATGAATCAGTCCTTCTAGACCAATGCGGTCTTGTTTGCCCGCGCAACCGAAGTTGTTTGGGACTCTGACATAGGTACGGCTCTTGTGTGTGTGAGCGTCCCAGGGGTCGCGTGTCGAACGAGTCTTACGAGAGCGGTTGCTCGCGTGAGTGTGTGTCTTGAGCAGTCAAGAGATCAGGTCGTCGTGCAGAGGTCCTCTCGACGCGTTGGCTGTGGCGCCAACGCGCGATGGCAGCGTGATCGCCGCCAACAAGAACTTCTGGCACGTCTCGTCCACGCCACGAGCGCGGACGAGTGAAATGGGGGCAATCGAGCAGAGGCTTCTGCTCACTAGCGCCAATCGTGAATGAATCTTCGGCGGCGCTGTCTTCATGTCCGAGGACATTGGGAAGCAATCTCGCGATTGCATCAACGAGCACCATCGCGCCTACTTCTCCGCCAGAAACGACATAGTCGCCGAGCGAGAGTTCAAGCGGTTGGAGTTCGTCAATCACGCGTTCGTCGATGCCTTCATAGTGACCGCAGAGAAGCAGAAGTCGCGGCTGCGATGCGAGCCATTCCACTCTCGACTGTGTGAGGCGCTCGCCTTGCGGCGAAAGCATCACGCGCACAGCGGGCGTGGAATCAAGCGATTCCACAGCTGCTACTGCGTCGAAGATTGGCTGACACATCATCACCATGCCGGGTCCTCCGCCAAACGGGCGGTCGTCTACTTTGCGATGCTTGTTGTCGCTGAAGGCGCGGATGTCATGCGTGATGCAAGACAGTGCGCCCGACTCGACTGCGATTCCTGGAATGCTCGTCGCGAGAAAATCGCGGAAGAGTCCGGGGAAGATGGTGAGGATGTCGATGCGCATGCGTCGTTCCTCTTTTGTCTTCATCGCCAAACATTCATTGCGGCGTTGATCACGCCGCGCCATCACGTGATGGAGTTAGGCCTTCTTGCCTGGCGTCGGATCGATGCCAGCCTTCTTGAAAAGATCACGGCAGGTATCGCTTGGCTGTGCGCCAACCGAGAGCCAGTACTTAATACGATCGGCGTTGAGTTTGTGCTGCTCGCCGACGGTGATTGGATCGAACCATCCGAGGTTTTCCAATACACGACCATCGCGCGGGGAGCGCTTGTCCATTGCACTAACACGGTAGAAGGGGCGATGGGCACGGCCCATTCGCTTGAGACGGAGAACGACCATGAGGTCGACCTTTCAAGCATTCCTCTCGGTCCCGTTCACCATG
>QWPV01000008.1:0-21239 GCA_003671055.1 Planctomycetota bacterium | reverse complement strand
ACAGCCTCGAACATGATCGAACTTAGGCCCGAGAACATGAAGACGAGCAGGGCGATGAAACTCACACGCAGTGCGAAGGGATCGTGGAGCCACTTCCAGAACGTGCGGCTCACGCCTGCGAGTGCTTGCGCGCCATCGAGGGGTGGCAAGGGGAGAAGGTTGAACGCGAGGAGCACAAAGTTGAGGAGGCCGCCGCGAAGCCAGAACCAGAGTGCCTGTTCAGACGGCTCCGTTCCATTTTTCTCGTGATACGCGAGCATCACCGCGATGACCGCCCAAGAGAGAAGTCCGAGCGCGAGATTGACTGCAGGGCCAGCGAGTGCGACGAAGACGCGACCCTTGCGGCCCCAACGAAACCGCGATGGATCCGTGGGCATCGATCCCCACGCAATACCAACGAGGCAGAGAAACACGATTGACAACCAACCCATGTGCACGAGCGGATTCAGCGTGAGCCGTCCTTCGCGGCGCGGCGTGTCGTCGCCTTGCCAGACGGCAGCGAAGCCGTGACCGAGTTCGTGCAGCACGATCGCTGCGAGTCCCCAGAAGAGAAACGCCGCCACGCCAGGCATACCAAATTGTTCGTACGCGCCTCCAATCGGAATCTGCATAGGTGGAAGCCTACACGCCGTCAACGAAGGTTGCGAGGACTTCCGGCGTGCCGCTGTGCCAATTCCATGTGAATGGATCTTCGCGCAGCAGTGTGAAATCCGCTGCAAATGTTGGCGCGATCACGCCGCTTGGGAGCATGAGCATGCGCGCTGGGTTGAGCGTGTACGCGTCGAGCGCTTCCTCAACGGTGAGATTGTGCTCGGTCGCGAATGCTCGACCGTTGAGATCGAGTCCGGTGATTGCTGCGCGCATTCCTTCAAGCGGATCGGGCGACACGATCGGCCAATCGCTGCCGAATGCGAGCGTTGCGCCAGCGTTGAGGAGTGAGCGGAAGGGGAAGAATCGCTCGATGCGCGAGGCGTTGAGGCGCGATGATGCGAGACGCGCGTCGTCTGCTTTGTGCAGTGGCTGCATGGATGCGAAGCGTCCGTGCATGCGTGCGATGTCTGCGTGATGCATCGTCTGCATGTGCTCGAATCTCGGCGCGGAGCGCAGATTGTTTTCGGGAAACCGCGTGCGTGCGGCGTCTGCAGCATCGAGTGCGAGACGTGCTGCGCGATCGCCGATTGCATGCATCGAGGGAGAGAGTCCCGCGCGTCGAACAAGATCGAGCCACGCATCGAGATGCCCGTCCTTGGCGAGTTCGACGAGCAATCCATCGTTCCCCAAATCATCCGCGTACGGCGCGAGCATTGCTGCGGTGCGTGAGCCGAGCGTGCCATCAATGAACGCTTTCATGCCGATGATGCGCAAGCGGCTCGATGCGGCGAACGTGCGTGCTTCTTCAATCGTTGCGTCCACGGGCCAGGCGCGGTCGAGCACGGTCGTGTGGACACGCAGTGGAAGTTCGTCACGCAGCCCGTCAAAGACTTCGCGAAGATCGCAGAGGTACTCCATTGAACCAACCGCGACGAGTCCCTTCGATCGAAGCAACCGCGCGCCTTCGAGAATCGCAACGCGAAGTCGCGCGTGCGAAAGCGCTGGAATAGCAGGCACAATCAACTGCCATGCGGCGGCTTCTTGGAAGAGTCCAGTGAGTGCGCCGTGCTCATCACGCGCGATGTGTCCGCCTTTTATCGATGAAGGAATGTGCAACTGCGTTAGTGCTGCGCGATTGACAACGCACGAGTGACGATCCATACGCCATGCAACAGCGGGGCGATCATGCGCAGCTTCAAGCCACGAAGCGTCTGGTGCGCATCCCTTCCAATCCGCTTCGTTCCACGAGTGCGCGATGAGCCATTCGCCGCGCGGGAGTGCGTGATGTCGCGCCGCGATGCGTGCGGAAAACTCTTCGCGCGATGTGGATCCGCGCAGATTGAGTTCATCATGCGCAGTGCTTCCGAGCGTGAGGTGAAGGTGGGAGTCGATGAGTCCAGGAAGCAGCGCGCCTCCTTGTAAATCGACAATCTCACACGCGATTGGCACTGCGTCGCGTGGCGGATCGATCGCTACGACGACGCCACCTTGGACCAACACCGACGATGCCCAGCGTTGTGCGCGGGCACTCGTGAAGATTCGACCGTTGAGAAATAGGCGGGAATGTGCGGGTGGAGTGGGCATACGGAAGCGCGTATCGTATGTACATGCGCACCGCACTTCGAACTTGTCTTCTGCTCACCGCTCTCGCGACGTTTGCTGCATGTGGAGACAACTCGCCTCCACCGAAGTTGCCGACCGCACCAGTCGCACCGCCACGGGCACCGAGTTTGCCGGCCTCCGCTGCTGCGTCGAGCACAGTCGCGCCGCCATCGAATTGGAGTAACGATGCCAACTCAACTGCCGCAAGCGATGCAAGTGTGCTGAGCGCAGCCGGGCTTTCGGGACCGAAGCCCGTGTCATGGATTTGGGTGCAGCCTTCTGTGCAGTTCCGCACGCTGCAATACACCGTGCCTGGTGGCGCGGACTCCACGAGCGCGGCTGATCTCATCGTCAGCGTGTTCAAGGCAGGTGATGGCGGTCCGATCGATGCAAACATCGAGCGATGGCGCGCACAGTTCCGCGTTGGTGAAGGCATGGCAGAAGCGAAGACATCGAAGGGCAACGTGCTCAACATGCCACTGACTCGCGTCGAACTTGAAGGCGACTACATGGCGATGGGTTCACCTGCGCCAAAGACTGGCTACATGCAACTTGCTGCAATTGTCGAAGCGAATGGACGCAATGTTTTCTATCGGCTCACGGGTCCAAAGGCGACGGTCGAAGCGAACCGCGCAGCGTTTGACGCGCTGATTGCAGGGCTTCACGAGTAAGCGTGAGTAGGCAGCGAAGAGTCTCACTTCGCGGCGAAGCGTTCGTTCACGACATTCCAGTTGACGACGTCCCACCATGCGGCGAGATAATCAGGGCGACGGTTCTGATACTTCAAGTAGTACGCGTGCTCCCACACATCGCAGCCGAGTAGCGGTGTTCCGTTGCAATCAGCGATGCCCTTCATGAGTGGGTTGTCTTGATTTGGTGTTGAACAAATCGCCACGCTGCCATCTGCACTCTTGCAGAGCCACGCCCATCCGGAGCCGAATCGGCCGACGCCTGCAGCGGCAAATTTCTCTTTGAATGCATCGAATGAACCGAACGATGCAGTCATCACAGCCAGAAGTTCTGCGCTCGGTGCGCCGCCCGTTCCCTTTGGTGCCATCCACATCCAATACATCGAGTGGTTCCAATGGCCACCGCCGTTGTTGCGGACAGCGCCCTTGATCGCATCCGGCATCGACGCGATGTTCGCGCAGATCTGCTCGATCGACATCGCCTGCAAATCAGCGTGACCTTCGAGTGCCTTGTTCAAATTGTTGATATACGCCTGATGATGCTTCGTGCGATGGATGTTCATCGTGGTCGCGTCGATCGAGGGTTCGAGGGCATTTTCAGCGTACGCAAGTTCTGGAAGTGAGAAGGCCATGTGGGGCTCCGTGTTGAAAGGTTAAAGAGTGTGGAGGATACACCGCTGGTCTCGCGGCGTGCCCTACGCTATGCGCGCGTGCAGTTTCGAGAATCTTCCATCCTCCGCATCATCGACGCGAACGCAAATCGCGCGCGCGAGGCCTTGCGTGTGCTTGAAGACATCGCGCGTTTCTCCTTCAACGATGAGCGACTCGCCGCACGCACGAAGGACATGCGTCATGCGCTTGGTGAAGCCCTCTCGATTTTCCCCAACGCGATGCTCGCTGCTGCGCGTGATGTGGAAGGCGATGTTGGAACTGTGCTACAAGGTTCACTTGAATCGTCGCGCGCGGGCGTCGCGGGAGTTTCACTCGCCGCGGGCAAGCGACTCACCGAAAGTCTGCGATCCATTGAAGAGTCGATGAAGGCGCTCTCGGAATCTGCGAGCGCGAAGCAACTTGAGGCGTTGCGCTATGCCGCGTATGCAATCGATGCAGCATTCGCGCTGCGGAGTGGAGCAAGTTCCAAGCCACAGTGGACGCTTTGTCTGCTGCTCACGGAAAATCTTTGCGCAACGCCGTGGAGTGATGTGCTTGATGCTGCGCTTGCCGCGGGCGTTGATTGCATTCAAGTTCGCGAGAAGGATTTTTCGACGCGAGCATTGCTTCATCGAGTGTGTGAAGTTCGTGAGCGAGCGCACGCCCATGGTGCTGCAACGATTGTGAATGACGATCTCGGCGTTGCGATCGTGAGTCGCGCGGATG
This sequence comes from Planctomycetota bacterium, assembly GCA_003671055.1. Taxonomy (GTDB): domain Bacteria; phylum Planctomycetota; class Phycisphaerae; order Phycisphaerales; family SM1A02; genus F1-140-MAGs142. The sequence continues at coordinate 16,980 of QWPV01000008.1, read as the reverse complement.
GAGTGCACTTCGGGCGCGACGATCTTCCTGTGCGCGACGCTCGACGCTGCGTTCCGCCAGAGTTCATCATCGGTGCGAGCACGCATTCACTGGATGAAGCCGCCGACGCAATCGATCAGGGCGCGGACTACTGCGGCGTTGGTGCGATGTTTCCCACCGCGCAGAAGCCAATGCTCGTTCCTGCGGGAGAAGCGTATTTCAACGCGTATCTCGCGCGATTTTCGAGCGTTCCGTATCTTGCGATCGGCGGCATTGATGCATCTCGCGTGCAGAAACTCGCAGCGCTCGGTTGTCGTGGCGTTGCGGTGTCGAGCGCGATTTGTGGCGCTGCGGATCCCGCGAAAGTTGCGCGCGAGATTCTCGCCGCGATGCGAAGCGCAGAATCTTGCGTGCCGTCTGAAAGCGCGGCTCAATGATCACCTCGACGAAATTCGTGTTGCTCGGCACGGGCACGAGTGCGGGAATTCCCGTCATCGGATGTGATTGCGCGACATGCACATCCACAGATCCACGCGATCGACGCACTCGATCAGGCGCGATGTTGCAATTCGTCGACGGCGATGGATGCGCGCGAACGATTCTGCTTGATTGCCCTCCTGATCATCGCGAGCAGAGTTTGCGCGAGAAGATCACGCGCTGCGACGCCATCCTCTTCACGCACGATCATGTGGATCACACGTTCGGTCTCGATGAAGTGCGACGCTACAACTCGCTCATGGGTACGCCGATCGAAATCTTTGCCGATGCGCCCACACGCGAGAGCATCGAGCGCGTCTTCCGGCACATCTTCAAGCGACACGAAAATGTGAATGACTCATTCGTCGCGGACCTCATGGCGCGCACGATTGAGCTTGGGAAGTCGATCGACCTCTTTGGCGTTCGCTTCACGCCATTTCGTTTGCTGCACGGCGGCTTGCCGATTCTCGGATTCCGTATCGAAGCCATCGACGGCAGTGGAGCGGTCGCAGTCGAGCAACCGGGACCGCTGCCGCTCGCGTACTGCACCGATGTCAACGGGATTCCGCCAGACTCCTGGAAGCATTTGCGCGGATTGAAGACGCTTGTGCTCGACATGCTTCGATATCGCCGCCACCCCACGCACTTTTCCCTCGATGAAGCACTCGGCGTTGCAGCCGAAGTCGGTGCCGCGCAGACGCTCTTCGTGCACATGACCCACGACATCCTCCACGCCGAGTGCGAAGCGCGGCTCCCTGAGGGCGTTCGGCTCGGATTCGATGGCTTGTCACTCGTTTGACAGCGGAATTCGACACGAAGGATCCGCTACACTCTCGCCCCTCCTATGGCACAGATTCGCGAACTCAAGAAGCGCATGATTGCGGTCCGCACGATTCAGCGGATCACCAAGACCATGCAGATGATCGCCACCGCGAAATTCACCGCGGCGTTGCAACGCGCGAAGGCGACGAAGCCCTACACCGAACGCATCCGCAATCTTGTGGCGGAGGTTGCTGCAGCTGCTGGCACAGACTTCTCGAACGCGCTCATGCAGGCGCCGACTGTTCCTGCCAAGCGCGAACTCGTACTCGTCATCACGAGCGATCGCGGGCTTTGCGGCGCGTATAACGGCACGATTCTGCGCATGGGTCTGAAACTCGTGCAATCGCTCAAAGCCAGTGGAAGCGCCGTGCAACTTGAGACCGCGGGCAAGAAGGCCGTCGCATACTACAAGTTTGCGAAGGTAGAAATCACTGAGCGTCACGCGATGGGCGACAAGCCCGCGTACGCGCAAGTTGAAGCACTCGCGGATCGTTACATGGCTGATTTCACCGCTGGAAAGTTCGATGCGGTGCACATCGTCTACATGCGATTCATCAGCACGAGCCGCCAGACAGCGCAGACGATGCAGTTGCTTCCGCTTGCTGCGCCCAAGGCAGGTGGCGCGGTACCGAACTACGAGTTCAGCCCGAGTGGCGGCGAAATTCTTGCAGATCTACTTCCGCGCTCGGTAAAGGTTTCACTCTTCCAAGCCTTCAATGATGGCGCGGTGAGTGAGCACGTCATGCGCATGGTTTCGATGAAGTCTGCGACGGACAACGCCGCAGGACTCGTGCGCACGATTCGTCGCAACTACAACCGCGCCCGTCAAGCACGCATCACGACCGAACTCACTGAGATCGTGTCGGGCGCTGCAGCGCTTGCATGATTGGTTTTCTACTTCGGCGGCGCGACGATTGCAGAATCTTTCTGCAACTCATAGCCCTCACGCTGCCACGCTTTAATCCCACCGCGAATCGTGAAGACGCCGTCGTATCCCAATTCAAGCAAGCGCTTCGATGCAGCCTTCGCCATGACATCGTCATAGTCTGAGTCGTAGACGATGAACAGCTCGAAATTTTTGCAGGTCGACTCGTGCGTCTTGGAGATTTCAGGGAAGGGGATGTTGACCGCGCTCGGGAGGTGTCCTTCTGCGAATTGATTCGGCATCCGAGGGTCGAGCCAGAGGGTTCGCGGAGCGCCGCCGGAGCCGAATGTTCCCTGTGGCGTCTCGGCCATGCGAATGGCATCTTGCGGCGTGACCCAAACGATATCGCGGTCGGTCGTGGAACGGTCGCAACCGCCGAGGAGCGCGCCTGCGAGCACCGCAAAGGCAAAGAGTTGTGCTTGCAGGTTGAATTGTCGATGAAGACAGATTGTTGGGAATATCATGGGCTGTTCCTGCGTTCTGCGAGGTCTGGAATCACTCGCCGCTCATCGGATAATCAGGCCTTACTTCGACACGATTACGACTATGCAGACGACAGTTTCATTCCTCAAGTGGAGCGTTCGCGCGCAAGATTGCGTTCGTTGCATTCTTGCAGCGGTGTTGCTTGGAGCGCTCTTCGCAGGGTCCACCGCGCAGGCTCAACTGATGCCTGGCGGCTCAACGAAGTTAGGTGCCGTGCGACCAAGTACTGGCGAGGATCTCGTGCGCGCATCGCTCTGGGTCGTCGAAGGGAAGATTGAAGCTAGTCATACTTTCACGCTCGCACTAGTGCTTGAAGTCGCCCCAACTTGGCATGTCTACTGGCGAAATCCTGGCGATTCAGGGCTCGCGCCGAGTCTGCGATTGAATCTCCCTGAGGGATTCGTCGCGGAAGGGCCGCTTGAGTTTCCGCGTCCTTCCGTGCTAGGGAAAACCGACATCGTCTATGGGTACGAAGGAAAGGTAGCGCTGCTGCAGCGCGTTCGGGCGCCGAAGGAGTTTTCCGCGCAGCAACACATCACAGCGAAGGCGACATGGATGGCGTGCAAGGAGATCTGCCTCATAGGTGAAGCAGATCTCGCGATCGAAGTTGCGCCAGTCACGCGAGTGATCCCGCGACCACAACGCGATGTCATCGACGCTGCGCGGTTCACGATGCCGACCGCACTCACGGAAGCTTCAAGGTGGAGCGTTCATGTCGAGCGAAACGCTGAGGGTGAAGCGATCGCGCTTTCGCTTCGCGGAAAAGATGTTCTGAAACGCGGAGATTCGCAGCGCGCCATTTCGTTTATTCCTGACGTCACCCCAGGCGTGGGTTATGGCGAAGGGAAGCCAGTCGTCGCGCTTCTCGAAGGAGAGGGAGAGAATTTGTCAGCGCGAATCAGCGTCCCTCTCGAGGTGAATTCTGCGAACGCACTCAGTTCGCCACTTCGCGCCGCAGGTCTTATCCTTATTGGCGACGGTACGCATTCCACGGATCATTGCTACTCGGTCGATGTTGCGCTCACTGCTCCAACATCTTTGTAATTTCAACGCCTCGCATTTCACTCAGAGAAAGTTTCCATCATGAAGAACACAATTCGCACAACATCACTCGTATTCACACTCGGTCTCGCAGGCTTGTTCACTTCCGCGCTTCTCGCCAATGCTCCAGTTGGAGCACAGGACGCGAAGGCTCCTGCGGCGAAAGCTGCATCAGGCAAGGCGAAAGTCGGCACTGCCGCGCCAGCATTCACGCTCAACACCACGGATGGAAAGGCATGGAGCCTCGCGGATGCGAAGGGGAAAGTTGTTGTGCTGCAATGGATGAACCCGGAGTGCCCCGTCTGCCGCCGCGTTTGTGAAGACAGCACCGTCGCGAACACGTTGAAGGGTGTGCAGGCAGCATTTCCCGATGCGGTCTATGTCGGAATCAATTCGTCTTCAAGCCGTCCTTCGAGTTTCGAAGCATCGAAGGACTACTTGGCGAATCACAAACTCGAAATCCCCATGCTCATCGACACCGATGGCGCTGTGAGCAAGACCTACGGCGCGAAGACCACGCCACATTGCTTCGTCATTGATGCGAGCGGCGTCCTTGTGTACGCAGGCGCAATCGACGACAGCCCATCAGGCGGCGCGAAGACGAATTACATCGTCGCTGCGGTGGACGCACTGAAGGCTGGCAAGCCAGTGACGCCGAGCGAGACGAAGCCATACGGCTGCGGCGTGAAGAACAAGTAAGAGCACGATCAGGCGAATGCTGACTCTGCTGGCGAGCCTCACAAAAGAGAGCGAAACCGCGCGGCGTCCACTCAGTTCAACGAACATGCGGCGCGGCTCAACATGAGCCGCGCCGCTTTGTTTTTACGAAGTTCAACGCTAAAACACGCAATCAGAAACCAACCCTCGATCAGGCGAATGCCGTACGAAAGAGAGCGAAACCGCGCGGCGACAATGCAGTTCAACGAACACATCGCGCCGCGCGGTCAGTCGCGAACGCTAAAACACGCAACCAACCCTCGATCAGGCGAATGCCGGCTCTGCCGGCGAAGCCGTACGAAAGAGAGCGAAACCGCGCGCCATCCATTCAGTTCAACGAACATATTGCGCCGCGCGGTCAGTCGCGAACGCTAAAACTCGCGAACGCTAAAACTCGCGAACGCTAAAACTCGCGAACGCTTAAACAGGATCATGTCAGACTGACGGGCATCACAACGTACGTGTAGTCCGCGCCGCACTTGATCACGCCTGGCTTGTTCGGTGCTTTGAGTTCGATCACGACTTGCGGCGCGTCGAGGACTTTGAGCACTTCGGCAATGAAGTTTGGGTTGAACGCAATCTCAAGTGGCTCACCGGTGTAGCTCTCGCTGTCGATGCGGACTTCGGACTCGCCCATCTCTGGCGCGCGCGAGGTGAGTGTCACGTGCTTCGCGGAGAACGCCATGCGAACACCCTTGGATTCTTCATTTGTCAGCAGTGCCGCGCGACGAATCGCACTCGCAAGCTCGCCCGCATCGCAGGTGCAGCGGCGGTCATGATCGCGTGGGATGACATCCTCAAAGGGAGGGAACGTGCGCTCGTCGACACTTGTCGAAAGGGTCGCGCCGCCTTCGCCTGCCTCGCCGACCTGAAACACAATCTGGTTTCCATCGCGCGCGATTTTCACCATTGCCTCGGGCTCGTTGAGCAAGCGGTTGAGCGCACTCAGTGCCTTGGTTGGGATAATCGCTTGTTGATCTGCGTCGGTGCCCTTGCAGGTTCCGCGCGCGACTGCGAGTCGGCGCCCATCCGTTGCGACCAAACGTAGATTCGTTTTCTTGCGATCAAGCAACACTCCTGAGATCGCGTAACGAGAATCGTCGCGTGCCGTTGCGAAGACGGTGCGCGCGATGAGGCGTCGCAGCGAAGATGCTTCAAGTTCGAAGTCAACCTTCGCGGGAAAGCTTCGCACGCCAGGAAACTCGCGTGGTTCGTAGCCGTAGATCTTGAATGTCGAATCGGCTGCGTTGATCGTCGTAAGGTTGCGAGCGACGCCGATCGAGATTGTCGTGTCTTCGCATGCACGCACGATTTGCGAGAGCTTGTCCGCAGGAATGAGCGCTTCACCTTCTTCGGTGATGTCGACATTCGGGATCGTCAGCGAGAGGCCGATCTCGGTGTCGGTTGCGCTGATCTCGAGCACGCCGCCCTTTGCGACGAGTCGCACGCAGAGCAATGCGGGGGTCGGGGTGCGAGTTGTGATCACGCCGCCCGCCATGGCGAGTGCGTCTGCAAGCGAAAGTCTGTCACATACTAATTTCATGAGTTCGCCCCTTGTGGTTAGCGTTTGGGGAGTGTACCGCTCCTAGCGGTTCTTCGGAGGCTACGCTTAGGGCCGTCATGCTCTACCGATTCTTCCGCGCCCTTGTCGAGTTGTACGGAGTTGTCGCGTTGGCTGCATTCATCGCGCTGTTCTTCGTCGCGTTCGCGTTCACCGTCCTCTATCCCATCGTGCCGATCGTGCTGATCATGGTCGCGCCATTCGCGGCGGTCACGGCAGTTGGTGGAAGTCGATTGCTTCGCATGGTGGAACGGTTTTTTGCACGCAAGAAGCTCGCGATGGCACGTTGTCCGCAGTGTGAGGGCGGGCTTGAGGAGCGGCAGTTACTTGATCCGGAAAGCGACGATCACGCAGAAGCGACGTGCCTTGTCTGCGAGCGGTGCCAGCGTGCGTTCATTGTTTCAGGGCGATGTTTCCCGCTGAAGGTTCAGACAGCGTCTTCTTCGCCAGACCAGTTCGCGGATTGATCATCAAGCTCTTCAGCGGTCAATGGATGCGCAGCGCATTCCTGAAGGAACGCACGCGCTCGCAGCTCATCGCACGCGCGCACGAGCACCTTTACCAAACCAGGCACATCCGCGCGCCACTGGCTTGTCAGTGCGCCGCTTGAAACGGCGGGAATGCCGTCGCTCTTAAGATCAGCAACACAAAGCATTGCGCCGAGTTCGTCTGGGAATGATGCAACCATGACGAGTGCACCCTCAGGGCTAGGCTCAGATGTACCGAGTGGTTCCGACATTGCTCGCCACTATACCCCGAGTCCACCGTTCGGCGAAACAAATGCTGCGCTTCGCGTTCCGTTACGATTCACCGATCATGCGTACCGTATTATTCGTATGCACAGGCAACACCTGTCGATCGCCGATGGCCGAAGGCATCGCGCGCAAACTGGCGCTCGACGGTGCATTGGGCGCGGAAGGGCGAACCTACTTCTTTGCGAGCGCTGGAACGCAAGCGTTCGAGCACGCGCCGATTTCAGAGGAGACTGCTGATGTCCTCGAAGCGCTCGGTGCGCCGCACGATGGTCACAGTATGCGGCTGAGTGCGGAAATGATTCGCCGCGCAGATCTCGTGCTTGGAATGACCGCGTCGCATGTCGGTCGCGCGAAAGCGCTCGTTGCAGGCGAGGCTGCAGAAGGCAAGATCCATTTGCTCGATGCGGAGGGAGATATTCCAGATCCCATCGGTCGCGGTAGCGCGGCCTATGAAGAACTTTCGCGTGAGCTTCTCGCGATTTTGCCTGCTCGCATCACGGAACTGCTCCCGCTAACACCTGCAAGCAGTGCGCTGCTTGACTCAAAGGGCGCGAAGCCCGAGACTCTGACCCCATGAAGATCGCTTTAGGTTGCGACCATCGAGGAGTCGTCGCGGTGCAGTCCCTTGTGTCGCACCTCGCAGCAGACGGACATGAAGTTGAAGTCCTCGGGGATCTCACAGGATCTGTGTGCGATTACCCCGACAGTGCGTACGCCGTTGCATCGCTCGTGAGCGCAGGTGGCGCCGAACGCGGCATCCTCATTTGTGGGACCGGCATTGGCATGTGCATCGCAGCGAACAAGGTGAAGGGGATCCGTGCAGCGCTCGCGCTCGACGAACTTTCCGCGCAACTCTCGCGCACGCATAACGACGCGAATGTGCTTTGCCTCTCAGCCGATCTCATCGGACAGATTTTGGTTCGTCGCATCGTCGATACATGGGTTCGAACGCCGTTTGATGGTGGTCGCCATGAGCGACGACTTGCGAAGATCGCGAAGATTGAAAACGGTCAGGCGCCGAACGCGTAAGTTCGCGCCCGACGGAGACACGCACGCATATGTTCACATCCATTCAAGCCGTTGTGCCATCGAAACAATCTGCTCGCACGTCGAAGTCGCATACGCGCGCGATGTTTGTGCACAGCGACGGGCTCCAACTCGCCAAAGACGCGCCGGCCTCGCTGCGCAGCGCAATCACTCGCGCAACATTCAAAGGTGACCTCGGCGAGTGCGCGCTCGGTGATGATGGCGCGCTGCTCATCGGCCTCGGTGCGAAAGCATCGCTGAGTGCTGGATCACTGCGCACGGCTGGCGCACGCGTCGGCAAGGCAATGTTTCGCGCAGGGATGGCGTCAGTCGCATTCGACGCATCAATCTTCGAGAAATCTTCGCGCGAGCGATTCGGTCGCGCATTCGCCGAAGGAATTGCGCTCGGCACCTGGCGCTTCGATTCGCTCGATGGCACTGCCTCGACGCGATCTACTCGCGGCGGAAAACTCGCGCTCACGAGCACAGAGTCACTCTTCACTGAGGGGCTCGCGCGCGGACTTGCCACTGCTGACGCGGTCAATCTCACGCGTCGACTCGGCGCGACGCCGCCGAATGTTTGTGATCCAGCATTCGTCGCCGCCGAAGCGAAGAAACTCGCGAAGGCGTGCGGACTTCGTTGCCGTGTCATTGGCTACGCAGAAGCGTTGAAACTCGGCATGGGCGGAATCTGTGGCGTTGGACAGGGCAGTGCTGCGAAACCGTGCCTCATTGTCCTTGAGCACAAGCCCAAGCGAGTTTCTGCAAAGGCGCGTGGTAAGACGCTCATGCTCGTCGGCAAGACGATCACCTACGACACCGGCGGCTACTCGCTCAAGGTGAACAACGGCATGAAGGGCATGAAGTACGACAAGATGGGCGGTATGGCAGTGCTTGGTGCGATGAAGGCAATTGCTGACAATGCTCTGCCGATCCATGTCGTCGCGTTGCTTCCTGCAGCGGAAAACATGGTGAGTTCGAACGCCTACCGACCTGATGACATCATCACGCTCGTGAATGGCGTCACTGTTGAAGTTACCAACACGGATGCCGAAGGTCGACTCGTGCTCGCCGATGCGCTCGCATGGGGCGCGAAGGAATTCGAGCCAGCGATGATTGTTGATCTTGCGACGCTCACAGGCGGCGTCGTTACCGCGCTCGGAAATTTCTGCGCGGGATACTTCTGCGATGACGTGAAGCTCTCAGCACTGGTTGAAGAAAGTGCGACGCGAGTCGGCGAGAAAGTTTGGCGACTGCCGCTGTGGCAAGAGCACAAGGACTTCATGAAGTCGCAACACGCGGACATCATCAACTCAAACCCTTCGCGACTTGCGCATCCGATTCAGGGCGCTGCATTTCTCGCGTATTTCGTGCCACCCAAGACGCCGTGGTGTCACATCGATATCGCAGGTGTTGCGCAAACGGATTCGCCGACCGACCTCTCTCCAAGTGGTCCCACGGGTTACGGCGTTCGATTGGTGCTCGATCTTGTTGAGAGTCTCTGCTAATCACGCACGTGACGGCGGACGGCAAGCGCGATGAGCGCGAGGTCTGAGGGCGAAATGCCCGCAAGGCGGCTCGCCTGTCCAAGTGTTTGCGGCTTGAACTTCGTCAATGCCTCGCTGCCTTCGCGACGCATGCCTTGGATCGCGCCAAGATCGAGTGTGCGCGGAATGATCGCGTGCTCGGCGTCTTTGAGTCGACGCAGTTCTGCAGCACTGCGCTTGATGTATCCCTCATAGCGGATGTCATTGCAGATGCGATCCACAAGCGCGACGTCAGAAGTGGCTGAAACATCGAGCAAACGAGCGATTTCTCGAGGTTCGATGTCGGGGCGCTTGGCGAAGTCGTAGAGCGGCGCGCCTTGATAGGAGGTCTTCGAGAGCGACGCGCGAAGTGATTCCATACGCGCGCTTCGTTGCTGCCAGAGTTGGAGCCGAGGATCGTTCACGAGTCCGATCTCCGCGCCACGCGCGGTGAGTCGAGCATCCGCGTTGTCGCTGCGCAGCAGTAATCGATGTTCCGCGCGTGAAGTGAACATGCGATAAGGCTCGCGCGGGGCACGCGTCACGAGGTCATCCATCAACACGCCGATGTAGGCTTCGTCGCGCCCAAAACGCACGGGCGAAAGTGCGCGCAGTGATCGCGCGGCGTTGAGACCAGCCACAAGTCCTTGCGCTGCTGCTTCTTCATAGCCGCTCGTGCCGTTGATTTGTCCAGCGAGAAAAAGTCCTTTGACCAGCTTCGTCTCCGCAGTCGCATCGATCTGATGTGGCCAGACCATGTCGTACTCAACTGCGTAGCCGTAGCGCAGAATCTCAGCGTTCTCGCAGCCATGCATACCATGCACGATGATGTCCTGCACATCGGCTGGCAACGAGGTTGAAATGCCGTTGGCGTAGATCTCATCCGTGTAGAGACCTTCCGGTTCGAGAAAGACATGATGCTGCGTGCGATCTGCAAAGCGCACAACCTTGTCTTCGATCGAAGGGCAATAGCGGGGACCGCACTCTGCGTCGATCTGTCCTGAGTACATCGGCGCGCGGTGCAGATTGGATCGGATCGCATCGTGGATGGTCGAGGTCGTTTCCGTCACGCGACACGATGTCTGCGCGAGTGTCGGAAAGCGCTCAAAACCAGCGGTTCCTGAGAGATTACTAAACGGTGTTGGGTCTGCATCGCCTTCCTGAATCGGAAGTTCATCCCAACGAATCGTTCCCGCGCGCAGTCGAGGCGGAGTGCCGGTCTTCAGGCGACCGACTTCAAAGCCAAGCGACTTGAGCGCCGCAGAAATGCCGATCGCGCTTCCTTCACCGATACGACCGCCCTCAGACTTCTGCTCGCCCACGTGCATGAGCGCACGCATGAATGTGCCAGTCGTGAGGATGAGTTGCGTGGTCTTCAGCTGCGTGGGCGCAGCACCAGCGGGTGTTCGATAGATCGGAATCGCTTGCGATGCATGGCGCGCGTTCTGCGCAATTGCGGTTGGGTCAGCGTTGACGAAGTGCGCAGCGCTCGAAAGTACCGCGCCGCAGACGGTGCGCACACCATCGATCATCGTCGTCTCGATGCCATCCACCGTCGCAGCGATCACATGAAGCCCCGGGAGCGTACTGAGCAAACGCTGCACTTCCGCGGCATACGCGTACTTGTCGCACTGCGCACGCGGACCGCGAACAGCCGCGCCCTTCGAGGTGTTCAGCATCTTGAACATGATGCCCGTCGCATCCGCTGCGAGTCCCATGATGCCGCCGAGCGCGTCGATCTCGCAGACGAGTTGTCCCTTCGCAAGTCCGCCGATTGCGGGGTTGCAACTCATCGCGCCGATCCGCGTGGGATCCATCGTGACGAGGGCAACGCGAGCATCGGTTCCGAGAACACTGAGCGCGGCGCGTGCAGCTTCCGCACCCGCATGACCACCACCGACAACGACAACGTCGAAGTGACCGGCGCTCATGATTTCATCGGCAGAATGCATCGGCGCGAAGGGTAGGCGGTCGGTCGCAATCGCGTACACTCTCCGACCCTCGCCGCTATAGCTCAATTGGCAGAGCGCCTGATTTGTAATCTGGAGGTTACCGGTTCAACTCCGGTTAGCGGCTTTTTCCACACGAACGCGAAGCGAGTGAACATGCGAGTGAGATTGGATTCCGTCCCCGTTGTCGACGCGACACAGGCAACACCCGCAGAGACTTTGGGGCTCGGCGCTATTCCCGTGAGCGAGTGGGTGGCACAAGTGTTGAGCGCGGAGCAGATCGAGTGGTTGCACGCTCACGCGTTGATCTGGCACTTCGTCGCGATCGGCACATTGTTGTTGTTCGGCATCCTCATGCATCTTTTGGTCAAGCGCGTGGTGTTACGCGCAGCAACCACGGCAGCGCGACGAGCGAACAAAGATGCACTTGCGCGCGCGATTGATGAGTCGAAAGTTGCAGCGCCCATCGCCGCGATCGTTCCACTTGCGATCATCGCAGCGAGCATTGACGGGATTCCAGAAATTCTCGATGTTGTCGCGACACCGATCTCACGCATCGCGCTTGCTGTAGCAATCATCGAAGGCGTGATCGTCGTGAGCCGAGCGATGGCACTCGCAGACATCCTGTGGAGTTTGCGCCCCGATGTTGCACGCGAAGGAGCGCTGCGTGGATATCGACAGGTCGCGACGGTCGTGGTCGGGATTCTCGGCGGAGTTTGCGTGATTGCTGCTTTGCTCGGCCAGAATCCAGCAACTTTGCTGCTTGCGGTTGGTGCCGCGGGTGCGTTGCTCGGCGTGATCTTCAAGGATCTCGTCTTGAGTCTCGTTGCGAATCTCATGGTGACGAGCACGGATTCCATCCGCGTTGGCGATTGGGTGGAAATGAAGCAGCACACGATCGATGGGCGTATCGCTGAAATCAAAGCGACCGCGGTTCGCGTGCAAAATGCAGATGGCACAGTGCACTCAATCCCCATTTCGCGCTTCGTGCAAGAACCATACTTAAACTATCGATCACGCTTTACTTCCCCCGGCCGAAGAGTCAAGCGTCAGTTCCGACTCGATGCTCGCACAGTACGCGTGCTCGAAGCAAGCGAGTTGCAACGCCTCGATGGGCTCGTTGGACTCGCAGCAGCGGTGGAGCAATCACGCACGAGTTCTGCATCCGCGATCACAAACCTCGCGCTCTACCGCGCATACATCGAGCGGTACCTCGCAGCGCATCGCGCGATCGACACGCTGCTCCCAGTTCTCGTGACGCAAGAAACACCGCAAGCACAAGGTGTTTGCATCGACATCGTCGCATTCCTCAGAGCCGACGCTGGCAAAGACCTCGCCGAAATCGAGGCTGTGATCCTCGATCAACTTAGTCTGGCTACCTCAGCCTTCGCGCTGCGTCAGTTCCAGCAACCGAGCGACACCGTCGCGCCGAGTGCGCCGCTTCACTTTATGGATGCGGCAGACATGCCGACCGTACAGTCGCCTTTGAAGTAGCGTCGACGGAACTCGTCCACCCCCATTTCTAGCCTGTTTTCGCCACTTCAGCACGAACGCACAATTTTGCGGGTAATAACTACGCAACTTGCAGTAGTTCAACCGAAGGTTTGTACACGGCGCTAATGGCCGCAAGCCATTGTGTTCCCCGCGTGGGGAACTACGCCAAACAATCAGCGGGCATGAGCTCGCTCAAGGAGATACGCGCATGGATTCCATCAAGGTTGTCAAGGGCTGGGTCAAAGAGTTCGTGGACATCACACTTCTCTTCATCGCGGTTGGCGTGATGGTGCAGATCGTCTTTGGAAAAGATGTTCCATTCTTCTCGGGTATCACAGCGAATCTGATGGATTTCATCGGTCAACTCGGTCAGAACGGCATCACCGGTCTCATCGCTCTGTTCGTCATCGTCTGGGTGTTCACCAAAGAGCGTGTAGCGCACTGAGTTCATGACGACGCGCGAGTTTCGAACTCGAGCGCGTCCTTGAACCACGGTTGATTCGCAATCCGTTCCTAAGTTAGTATTTTGTCCAGCCTTCCGCATGCGGGAGGCTGGATTTTTAATAGGTGTCGGGCCGCTTGCCGCCGCACGCGCGATCGGTTGTGAAGCGCGCGGGGAATACTTACGTGCCGCAGAATGTTTTGTACGCGCAATCACTCGGCGCTGGCGGTTGGGCAAAGTGGTTGCAGGATTCTCGCTCTTGATACGGAAGGCTGAGGGCGGTGAGAAGCTCGTCGCATCGTGATAGATCCCCGTCCTCTACAGCCGAGTGGATTGCCTCCTCCACGCGGTGATTGCGCGGAATATAGGCAGGATTGACTCTGCGCATGGACGCAGCTCGGTCAATAGATGTTTGCTGCTCAGCGTGCACTCGCCCTTGCCAACGGACGAACCACTCGTCAAAGTCCTTCGTGAGTGGGAAGCGGCTTCGCCATGCGCGAAGATGCTCAGGTTGCTCCGCCGCATCGCAGAGCGCACGAAATGTATTCGTGTAATCGGCAGCATTTGTTTGCATGGCGTCGAGCAATGACTGCACCAACGCAAGGTCACCATCCTCGACAGTGCACAGACCCAACTTGCGGCGCATTCCTGACAGCCAGTGGCGTTCAAACACGGCAGGAAACTGATTGACTGTCTCGCCTGCAATCGCGAGCGCTTGCTTCGGATCAGTGTGCAGCAGTGGCAACAATGTTTCCGCAAATCGTGCAAGGTTCCATTGCGCGATGCGTGGCTGATGACCAAAGGCATAGCGCCCATGACGATCGATAGAACTGAACACCGTAGCAGGGTCATACGCATCCATGAACGCGCACGGTCCGTAGTCGATAGTTTCACCCGAGATGGTCATGTTGTCGGTGTTCATCACGCCGTGGACAAACCCGACATGCATCCATTGCGCAATGAGCGAAGCTTGAGCCTGCAGCACTGCGTCGAGCAACGCAAGATATGGATTCGGAGCAGCTCGAAGTGCGTGAAAATGCCGATCAATCGCATGGTCTGCCAACACCCGAACCGCATCCGTGTCTTCTCGCGCGGCAAAATATTCAAACGTGCCGATGCGTATATGGCTCGATGCAACGCGCACCAACACCGCGCCTGGCAGCACCGTTTCACGGAAGACCGGCTCGCCAGTCGCCACGACCGCAAGTGTGCGCGAAGTGGGAACGCCGAGCGCGTGCATCGCTTCACTAATGATGTATTCACGAATAACGGGACCAACCGCCGCGCGTCCATCGCCACTGCGCGAAAACGGAGTCGGCCCGGATCCCTTGAGATGAATGTCTCGCCGATTCCCGTCGCGGGCGATGATTTCGCCAAGCAGATGCGCGCGCCCATCGCCCAACTGCGGCACAAAATGCCCAAATTGATGACCCGCATACGCCATGGCGAGAGGTTCAGCTCCAAACGGAGTTTGATTGCCCGAGAACAGCGCCGCGCCTTCATCGCAATCGAGCGCACTGGCATCGAGCCCCAATTCTCCAGCGAGTGCATGATTGAATTTCATCATGCGCGGATTGCGAACCGGCGTGGGCTGCACGCGCGCGTAAAAATGCGCCGGCAGACGAGAGTAAGAGTTATCAAATTCAAATGTCACGGTGGTTGAAATCGGGGTGACAGGATTTGACGCCCGCTTGTGACCGCCAGAATACTGTGGACGCGCTGCTTCAGCGCCATTCGAGGGGAGGCGAAGATACGCCGCAATCTTCGCAACGGCAAGCCGTTGAGCGCCGATCGCGACTACCCTACGCCCATGAATGATGCCTTTGAAGCGCTTGGTTTGTGTGCAGAGCTCGTTGCAGAGTTGAATTCGCTTGGATACGAGGAGCCCACTCCGATCCAGAGTGCTGCAATTCCCCCATTCCTTGCGGGCAAAGATCTCCTCGGACAAGCGGCAACCGGCACCGGCAAGACCGCAGCGTTCGCGCTTCCGCTCATCCACCGTGTCGCATCGACGAAGCCCGCGCCGCACAAGCCACTCGTGCTCGTGCTCGTTCCAACTCGCGAACTCGCAGTGCAAGTTTCTGAGGCGTTTCATCGATACGGTCGAAGTTTGCGTCTCAGCGTTGCGCCGATCTATGGCGGTCAAGATTTCTATCGTCAGACTGTTGCGCTCAAGCGCGGCACGCACGTCGTCATTGCAACGCCAGGTCGCGTGCTTGATCACATGCGCCGTGGCACAATTGACTTCAGCGATATCCAATCCGTCGTGCTTGATGAAGCAGACGAAATGCTCGACATGGGCTTCGCGGAAGATCTCGAGCTCATCCTCGAAGCGCTTCCCGAAGTTCGTCAGACCGCGCTCTTCTCCGCAACGCTTCCGCCACGCATTTCAGGCATTGCGGAACGACATCTTAAGAATCCAACACGCGTGCTCATCCCTCGCGATACGAGCACGAAGGGGTCGATCCCGAAGGTTCGTCAGACTGCGTATGTTGTGCCGCGCGCACACAAGGTCACTGCACTCGGTCGTATTCTCGATCTTGAGTCACCGACGCTGGCACTGATTTTCTGTCGTACCCGCATCGAAGTTGATGAACTTGCGGAGCGCATGGTTGGTCGTGGCTATCGCGTGGAGGCGATGCACGGCGGCATGACGCAGAACATTCGAGACCGCGTGATCAAGAAGGCGCGTGCAGCGGCGCTTGATCTACTCATCGCAACCGATGTTGCTGCGCGTGGACTCGATATCGAGCACATCTCACACGTCGTGAACTTCGATGTGCCAAGTTCGCCAGAGTCCTATGTGCACCGTATCGGTCGCACGGGACGCGCGGGGCGTGAGGGTGTCGCGATTACGCTCGTGGAATCGCGTGAGTACCGACTCATGCGCAACATCGAATCGGTGACACGCACGAAGATCGAGAAAGCCACCGTGCCTTCGCCTATGGATGTGAAGGCGCGACGGCTCGACCTCACCAAGGGCGCACTTCGCGAAACGATCGCCGAGGGCGATCTCGACAGCTATCGCGCAGTTGTTGAGGCGCTCGGTGGAGAATTCGACATGATGGATGTTGCAGCGGCCGCGGTGCGACTCGCGCACGAAGCGTCGCAAGGATCGTCGGGCAACGAAGACGATGTCAATATTCCTGATTACCAAAGTGCGGCGCGTCCACAGCGCACGCAGTACGGCGAGAACCGTGGTGGATACGAGCAGCGCAGTGGCAGTGAACAGCGCGGCGGATACGAGTCACGCCCCGGCACAGATCGTCCACAGCATCATGCTTTTCCAAGTGCAGGCCCGCAGGCTGCAAAGTTCACTCCACGCGTCGAGGTCAAGCCTGTTGCAAAGGATGCGCCCCGTGCTGAAGTGAAACCCGTAGCGAAAGTTGCTCCGCCCGCGCCGCTTCCACCATCCATCGAGAAAAAGCAAAAGTCTCTCGGTTGGGATGCGGGGAAGAAGCCTGTCGCGCAAGCAGTTGCCCCCGCGCGCAACGCGAGCCCTGCAAGCATGGCGAACAAACCAGTCAACGATGATCGCGACGCGCCACGCGGCTCCAACGCGAATGATCTCGTGCGCGTGTACATCGGCGCAGGAAAGAAGTTAGGCGTGCGACCAGCAGATCTCGTCGGCGCGATCGCTAACGAAGCACAAGTCAATGCTCGCGGCATCGGCGACATCGAAATCGCAGACGGCTTCTCCATTGTTGAATTGCCAGCACGCGATGCAGAAAAAGTGGTGACCGCACTGCGCGGCGCAACGCTGCGCGGAAAGAAAGTCACCGT
>QWPV01000079.1 GCA_003671055.1 Planctomycetota bacterium | reverse complement strand
CGTTACGCCATTGACTTCTTCTTACTTGGGTAGAACAACAGCATCAGCACGAAGCACGCGAGGGCCATGTACATCGGGACGGAGAAGAGTTTCACATAGTCCATCGGGATTGCGGCGTCGGGCTGTGCGTATCTTCCTGCGATGCTGGTTGCGAAGAGGCTGCCGACGATGATGCCGATACCGATGATCACGAAGTTGAAGAGGTTCTGCGTTGTTGCGCGAATATCTGGCGTGGTGTTTTCGTCGACGATCATGAAGGCGACGAAGATGAAGCAGCCGAAGCACAAGCCGTGCAGCGCGACGCCCATGAGGACGAACGGCAACTCGGGCGCATACGCGAAGAGTGCCATGCGGAGTGCGTAAGCGGCGATGCCTGTGAGTCGACGATCATGAAGGCGACGAAGATGAAGCAGCCGAAGCACAATCCGTGCAGCGCGACGCCCATGAGGACGAACGGTAACTCGGGCGCATACGCGAAGAGTGCCATGCGGAGTGCGTAAGCGGCGATGCCTGTGAGCAGGAGTGTCTTGCGCGAAAACGTCAAGGCGAGGAATGGCATCAGTGCGAGCACTGCGATTTCTGTCATCTGACCAATGGTCATCAATCCGCCACCACCGACGCCGAGGACTTCGTTCACCGTCTTCGCGAACGCGTTTGCATTCTCGGAGTTTGCGGCGTTCTGAATCTCACTCACAAATCCTGCGGTGAACACGAAGTAGAACTGGTGAATCATGCTGATCGGCACTGCGATCAGGAAGAGTGTCACGAGCGGCTGCTTGCGAACTTCACCGAGTGCTTCAAGCCAGGCTGTGCGTTCTTTTGCGGACTTCGCGGGAGGCGTGTGCGGCAGCGTGAGGCAGTAGACCGCCATGATGACGCCGAGCACCGCACTCACTTGGAACGCAACAACGCGACCAGCGTTTTGCGCGGCGGCGATTGCGTCGGGTGTGACGCCTTCACCGCTCGGTGTATGGAATCGATAGAGCACTTGACCGACGAAGATTCCTGCAGCGATCCAACCAATCGTGCCCCACAAACGCACTGGTGCGAAGTCGCGATCGCGATTGGGGAGATTTGCAAATGAGATCGAGTTCGTCAGCGCAAGCGTCGGTGCGTAGACCAGTCCGTAGAGGAAACTCAACACGAGGAAAGTGTTGAAGTCTGCTGCAGTGGTGAGGAAGTACACGAGTACTGCGCCAATGAGATGACTCACTGCGAGTAACTTTTCCGTCGCAAAGGATCGATCCGCAAGTTGCCCTGCGATGAATGGACCAGCGAGTGCGCCTACCGCGCCCGCCATCAAGCACATGCCGGTTTGATCAAGCGAAAATCCTCGATGCCCCATAAGGAATGGGTACAGGATCGGAAGCCATGCTCCCCAAATCGCATATTGCAAAAACATCATGAACGACAGGCGCGTTCGCACATAAGGGGTGACACTCGAACCATTCATGCTGAGGTCTCCAAAAGACTGGCAATTGCCTCAGTTCAACGCGCGCGGCCAGTGCGCAATGTGCGTGAACTCCATCCGTGGAATTGTGGCGAACGACACCACTGCGTGCGATCCTAACGCAAGACCGCTCTCGAAGCGTTGCGCCTATACTCGGCATCCGATGCTTGAGCGTAGGAAAACAAGGCAGATCACCGTTGGCGACGACCGCGTGGGACGCGTGCGTATGGGTGGCGATGCGCCCATTTCCGTGCAGACGATGACTGCTGGGTACACGCATGACATCGACGCGTGCGTGGCGGAAATCGAGCGGTATGCGAAGGCTGGAGCGGATGTCGTGCGCGTGGCGGTTCCCGAGCGCAAAGACACCGAGGCGCTTCGCCACATCCTCGCGCAAGTGTCTGTGCCGATCGTCGCGGATGTGCACTTCCACTATCAACGCGCGCTTGAAGCGATCGAGGCTGGTGTCCACAAGATTCGCCTCAATCCAGGCAACATCACTGATCGCGAGCAGGTGAATCAGGTCATCGATGCGTGTAAAGAACGCGGTATTCCGATTCGCGTGGGGGTGAATGAAGGCTCGATCATTGAGCGCAAGGACAAGCTGCGCCGCGCAGAGGAACTCGGCAAGTTCTTCGCCAGTCACAAGAGCGGACACATGATGGCGCTCATGATTGCGAAACTCGAAGAGTATCTCGACATCTTCGAAGCGCGCGACTTTCACGATGTTGCGATCAGCGCGAAATCGATGGACGCTGCGTTGGTCATCGATGTCTACACAGAGATCTCGAAGCGATTCGATTACCCGTTGCATCTCGGCGTCACGCATGCGGGACCGCGCGACACTGGCGCGATTCGATCGATCGCCGCATTGAGCACGCTGCTTGCGAATGGTGTCGGCGACACGCTCCGCATCTCTTACGCCAGCGACCATCTCGATGAAGTGAAAGATGGACTCGAACTTCTCTATTGCCTTGGTAAGCGCGAACGCAAGGGCATCGATCTCATCGCGTGTCCAACCTGCGGGCGAATTCAAGTCGATCTCTTCACGCTCGTGAAGGAAGTTGAACGCGTACTTATG
Source organism: Planctomycetota bacterium (assembly GCA_003671055.1). Lineage (GTDB taxonomy): Bacteria > Planctomycetota > Phycisphaerae > Phycisphaerales > SM1A02 > F1-140-MAGs142. Next base: position 9,986 of record QWPV01000079.1, on the reverse strand, counting down.
CCGGAAATCACGCTGCCGCTGAAAGTCGCGGTGATGGGTTGCATCGTGAATGGTCCTGGCGAAGCAGAGGGCGCGGATGTTGCGGTGTTTGCAGGCGATCGACGCGGCATCATCTATGTGCAGGGTCAGCGCGTAGCGAATGTTCCGGAGGCAGAGATTCTCGATCGATTGCTCCTCGAGTGCCGAGAATTTGAGGCGAAAGTGAAACGCGGCGAGGCCACGCTCGGACAGAAACTTGTCACGATCGTGCCGCCAGATCCCATCGGTGAACTCGGTTCGGGTGTCGCGAAGATCAAAGCAGGCGTTGTGGAGCAGATCACGATTGGGAAGACCTGACACCGCCGTGATGCGTCGCACTGCACTTGTTGCATTCGTTTTTCTGTTGAGCGGATGCTTCGCGCCGCAACGAGATCCCAATCCGTCATTCAATGTCAGCCTCGAGAGTTCGACGCTTGATCTTGAGCGGATGCGTGCCGACCCCAAACCCGCGCAACGTCCCGTGCTCATCGTGAGCGGCATCGCGGATCCGAGCATTTCGACGGATGCAATATTCAGCGCGATTGCGCCGACGCTGATGGAGCCGTCGCTCATCAAGGTCGACTTCTTAGGCACCACGACCTTTCCTCAAGCGCGCGCTGCGCTGCTTCAAGCTACGCGCGATGGATTGCATCTTGGCGCCGAGGATGCGATTCCTGAAGTGGATGTGGTCGCGTTCTCGATGGGCGGGCTCGTGGCGCGCGATGCTGCCATGCACGAGCATGGAACTGAACGCCTTCTGATCCGTCACCTCTACACCATCTCAACGCCACATGCGGGCGCGCGGGTGGCGGGGATTCCGTTCGGCTTCCCGCAATCTGAAGACATGCAGATCACCTCCAACTTCATCGTGCAACTTGATGAAGCGCTCCCTGACGCGTGCTACGAACTTCGTTGCTACGCCGTCACCGACGACGTCACGGTTGGCGAGGAATTTGCCGCGCCCGCAGGGTGGCCGCTGTGGTGGGTGCCTGTCGAGCCTGGTCGCTACGGTCACTTGAGCGGGTTCAGCGATGAGCGAATTTTGGCCGATATCGCCCGAAGATTGCGGGGCGAACCCTCCATCACCCTTCGCGAAGGGACTCCGCTCCCGCACTGAACCGGGGGGGCTTTTGAGAACTCTCGACGAAGATTCGAGCCATCCGCGAGCAGCCTTCGTATATTGCCCATAGTCAGATGCTCACAAGGAACGACCGTATGACCAAACGCCGCTCGAACAACCGAACTGGATTTACGATCGTCGAACTGCTCGTCGTGATCGGCGTCATCGCCCTTCTCCTCGGACTCCTGAGCACCGGGCTAACCGCAGCTGGTCGCAAGAGTCGGCAGACGCGATTCCTTTCCGATCTCAAGCAAGTGGGACTCGCATGGATTTCATACGCGAACACTTACGAAGATCGTTGCTTGCCTGGCATGCTTGACCCCGGAACGCAATCACTCTGGCGCGTGCGTTACAAGGACAAGTCCGGCAATCAGATCGCACAAGCGAATGCTGCCACGTATCCATGGCGCCTCTTGCCATTCATGGACTACTCCTTCCCGTTGCTCTACGACTATCTTGAAATTGATCTACCGGAATTTAATGACGGCAACCCGACTGGACTTCAACAGGTCGTCGCGACGCAACCTGCGTTTGGATACAACGCGGTGTATCTCGGCGGCTGGTGGACGACGCAGCCGAGTGGCGCTTCACAAATGCTCTACGGCATGGGTGGGTACCTCACCAACAACAATGTGACGGTGCGCGGCGGACTTGTCATGACAAGCCTCAGCCAGATCAGCCACCCTGACACGATGATTGCATTCTCGTCAAGTTTCGCTGCAACGCCTGGACTCTACAAAGAACAGGAAGAGCACTCGGTTGGTTCGGCGTGGGTTGTCCCACATCGCATGGCGAAGACGCTCATATGGGATGCAACCGATGGCACATCGTTCGAGTCGATCCAAGCGAGCATCAGTACTGGTGACGCGTTAGGGATTGTGAGTTCGTTCGATCGCACCATCGCAGATGCAACGGCGCAGATCCTCGGCGGCTCATCGATCCGCACCGGTGGAAACGCTGCAATCGTCGTCTATGAACAACAAGCGGTGCCTTTCCGACGCCTTTCGAACACTGTGCAACTGCTGCACGCGGATGGCAACACAAACGTGTCGATGCTCAATGAGTTGATGAATCAGCGCAAGTGGATCAACGCTGCATACCGCGGAAACTTCGAGCCCGAAATGTTTGAGCACGAAGAAGTCGTGAATGCAGGGACATCCGGCACGGTCATCGGAAACTGACTCACGGCGCGAACAGCGCGTCGGTCTTCGTCGCTTCAAGTCTCCACGCGAAGTGTGCCGCACGACGCTGTAAAGCGGCCACTCGCTTGGGTGATGGCTTCTTCGTCTTGCTTTCGATCGTCCAACTCTCGGCTGCGCACCACGCTGCAGCCGCCGCGACAGCCTGCGCACGGAGCGTTTCGCGCGAGACCTCGCCGACTTCCATCGCGCGGAACCAACGGTAGGAACTGTCTACCCGCGTCAAGCCAAACTCACTGACAAGTTTCTCGTCGAACTGCGGCATGTGCGCAGCGCCGTAGAAGATGGCGATCGAACTCGGGGGCGAGTCGCTGTCGAGCGTGCTGCGCAATAGCTCAAGCACCGCGCGATTGCGCTCGCCGATGATCACGCTCATCTCATCCTTCGCCTCTTCGCGACCCGCGCGAGGATCCGCACGATTCGATGCGCCCGAACCCGCGCTACCGAGCGCTTCGATCACAACGCGCTTGAAATCAGGCAACTTCGACGCGAAAGAGAGTGCGAAACGCACGACGCCGTTGAGCAGTGAATCTTCGCGCGTCAGCATTTCAACAGTTGCACTTCGCACGCCCTTCGCCTCAAGTCGATCAAGCACACTCTCAAGCGGCATATCGGCTGGCATCCAATTCGCTTTGTCGTAGCGCATCTCTTTGACTTGAAGACTTACGCCGAGTGCGTCAGCGAGGTCCTTATAGAGATCGCCCTTGGGCTTGCGATGTTGCGGACTCGCGGCAAGTTCCTTATCCACTTTCGGCGCACGAAGATCTGCTCGAGCAATGAGCACGAGATCAAGCGCGGTTCCAGCGCCGCCCTCTGCGCCATCGCTTCCATTGGAGACGAGTCGATACGCATCACCGTCAACGGTGTACGACAACGGTGCGCCCCACGCATCGATCCAACTCAATTCGACTGGCCGTGCGTAGCGAGAGTCTTCGTCCGTGGCAAAGTCGCGCGCTTCGATCAACGTCTTTGGATAGTGCCCCTGCTCCCGCGCGTATCGCTCGAGGATTCCGCGCATGAACAGCATCGCATCCTGCGTCGAACGCTGCCGTTCTGCATCGGTCTCGCCTGATGCGCCGAACGCACCGCGAGGCAACACCGATTCAAACAGCACGAGGTCTTTGGCGTCGAGAAACTGCTCGAGTCGCTCGTAGTACTTCGCATCACCGATATGCACGGCGCCCACGAGCCAGATGGTTGGACCGGTTCCGTCAGCGCGTTGATACGCAACTGCCGAAGTTTCGAATGCTGCGAATTTCTCGAAGGACTCACTGCGCATGAAGCGCGGCTGCGGTGCGACCTGCGCGAGCACACTTGATGCAATCAGAAGGGTGGCGCTGCACGTCGTAAGAGAAAACAACATTGCGGGTACCTCGTACTCTCGCCAACTATCGGGTGGACCAATTGCGGACCGGACCGAGCCCAATCTTGGCTGCCGCGATGAGTGACTCGAGTCTTCCGAGCGCGCGTTCGGCTTGCGCTCGGAAGAACATGTACGGAAAGAGCGTCGCAAGTGCGACTGCAAGTCCGCTCGCGGTCGTAATCAACGCTTCACCGATACCGGATGAAACATCGCGCGGATCAACACCACCGCCGCCAACGCCGCCGAGAAGATCGAACGACTGAATGATGCCGGTGACGGTTCCGAGAATGCCGAGCATCGGTGCTGCGGTGATGGTCGTCGAGAAGATGTTCATAAACCGATCAATGCGCGGCCGCACATCTTCGACGCACTCCATTGCGATGGCATCATCGCTGCCCTCGTCAAGCATGCGCTTTGCAAGCTCGCTGTAAAGATCATCGTCTTTGGCAATGAGCGATTCAATCTTGTCGCGTTGGCCTGCGCGGAGAGCGACGAGAATGGCTCGATAGCGCTCTACTCGGCGAGGACGATGGAGATTCCACCAGAACCACGCGCGCTCGAGCGCGAACGCGAAGGAAATGACACTCAGCGCGAGCATGGGCCACATGACCCAGCCACCACGCTCCATGATTCTAAGAAAATCGGACGGATCCAACGGCATCGAAACATAGTACTCCGTCTCTCGCATCGTTGTCCCTCGCAATGCAAGCCGTGTGCTAGGCTTCGCCGCAGAGACAACGCGATGCACGCAGCACTGCTCCAACACATTGATGACGCGCTCAACGCCGCGCTGCTCCACGCCGAGCTCACGCCCCAACTCAGCGACGCGTGCCGACACGCGCTTCTCGGCGGCGGAAAGCGATTGCGCCCGTTGCTCGTTCTCGCAAGCGCGCAAGCAACGGGCGGGCCCGTGGAAAGCGCATTCCGCGCGGCTGCGGCAATCGAATGTGTGCACGCATTTTCGCTCGTGCACGATGACTTGCCCGCACTCGACAACGACCTTGTTCGCCGCGGGATTCCCACGGTGCACGCGAAGTATGGCGAAGCGCTCGCGATCCTCGCAGGCGACGCGTTGCTCACGATCGCGTTCTTGAGTGCTTCATCCGGAAGTGCACCAAATCCTCGCGTGCTGAGCGAATTGTCGAGAGCAACCATGCGCATGATAAACGGCCAGTGCTTCGATACGTTCGGTGGCTTCCCCGAACAGTTCGATGCAGCAGCGCGACTCGATTTGGTGCATCACAACAAGACCGGCGCGCTTATCGAGTGCGCGTGCGTGCTCGGCGGTCTCTCGTCCAACGCGTCAGCGAGTTCCCTTGCCGATCTTCGAAGCTTTGGCGCAACGCTCGGGCTCATGTTTCAGATCGTGGATGATGTGATCGACGAGACCCAGAGCACCGAGCATGTCGGGAAAGCAACAGGCAAAGACCGCGAGGCGGGCAAACTTACCTACCCCGTTGTGCACGGTCTCGAGGAGAGTCGCGCTGCGGTTGCTCGGTTGCACGACGACGCGCGCGGCGCGCTAAACCGGCTCGAAACTGCGTCCATCCCTGGTGCTTCGACGGCGCTCCTCGAAGCGATCTTGAAGACCTGCGTCTCACGGACACGATAATCACCGTCGTGCGAATTTCCTGCACGCTGCATCGCGTTCTTTGCGACTGACGCTGATAGCATGATGCTTCGCGATTGCGCGCCTCACCTATGCATCCCTCGCTTCTTTCCCGACTGCAAAGCCCTGCCGACCTCAAGCATCTTTCGCTTGATGGACTCACCGAACTTGCAGCCGAGATTCGAAGCGCCATCTGTGATCAGGTTGCGCAAAGCGGCGGTCACCTCGCGCCGAATCTCGGCGTTGTGGATCTCACGATTGCGATGCATCGCGTCTTCGATTTCGGTCACGATCGGTTGCTCTTCGATGTTGGGCATCAGTGCTATCCGCACAAGTTGTTGACTGGTCGATACCCGCTGTTTTCGAAACTCCGCACGCGCGGCGGCATGGCTGGGTTCCCCGAGCCAAGTGAATCGAACTACGACCTCTTCAGCGTTGGTCACGCGGGCACTGCGATCTCAACTGCCGTGGGCATGGCGCGCGGCGACTCGCTCAACAATGAGTGTTGGAGCGTTGCGCAACCGCTCGGTCGACGCGTGGTTTCGCTCATCGGCGACGCGTCGATTTGCAACGGTGTCGCGATGGAAGGGCTGAACAACGCCGGCACGCTCAAGCGACAGTTCCTTGTCGTGCTCAACGACAACGGCATGTCGATCGCGAAGCCGCAAGGCGCGCTCGCTGCGTACTTCGATCGACTTCGACTCTCTCACACCTACGGCGAATTCAAACGCCGCGCAAAAGAAATCGCTAAGCGCATGCCTGGTGGTCACACGCTCAGTGATGCGTATCACGCGATGGGCGAAGTCAGTAAGACGCTCATCTCGGAAGAGACTTGGTTTGAGCACTTTGGGCTTGTCACCGTCGGTCCAGTGGACGGGCACGACATCCCCACGCTCATCGATGTACTCAATGAAGCCGCGCATTTCGATCGACCGATGGTGCTCCATGTGAAGACCATCAAGGGCAAGGGGTTCTTGCCAGCAGAAGGCGATGCAACGACATTCCATTCTCCTGCTGCATTTAGCGTGCAGTATGCGACGGAAGGTTGCCGCGTCGAATTGAAGAAGGGCGCGCGGAGTTTCACCGCTGCATTCGGCGAGGCGCTCGGCGAACTCATGGCGCTTGATCCAAAGGTTGTCGCGTGTACCGCAGCGATGCCCGATGGAACAGGCGTTGCCAAGGTGATGCCGAAGTTTCCTGAGCGAAGTTTCGATGTCGGTATTTGCGAGAGCCATGCACTCGACATGCTCGCCGGACTTGCGAAGACCGGATGGAAGCCATTCTTCGCGGTGTACTCGACGTTCCTTCAACGCGCGTTTGACCAAGCGTTTCAAGAGTGCGCACTTCAAGGTCTTCCAGTGCGCCTATGCCTCGATCGCGCTGGCTATGTTGGCGGCGATGGCGCGGTGCATCACGGATTCTGCGACATCGCGTTGCTCGCGACGCTCCCCAAGGCATGCTTGATGGCTGCGATGGATGAACCGAGCTTGAAAGCAGCAATGCACTTCATGGCAGAGTTTGATGCAGGCCTGAGTGCTGTGCGATATCCGCGCGACAGCGTGAGTTCAATGTTCACGAACGACGCATGTCCAGCATTCGTCTTCGGACAAGCACGACCTCTTATCACGCACGCCCACCCAGTTGCTGCGATCCTCGCGTACGGAACGATGGCGATTGAGAGCGGCACCGCGCTGCAAGAACTCGCCGCTGAAGGCATCGAGGTTGATCTCTACGACGCGCGATTCGCGAAGCCAATCGATAGCGCGCTTCTGAAAACGCTGGTTTCCAAGGGCATTCCGATCCTCACCGTCGAAGATCATTCGATCCGTGGCGGGTTCGGCTCCTGCGTGCTTGAAGCGTGCAATGAGCATGGACTCGACGCGCGTCAGATCCATCGCTTGGCGATGCCCGACAGTTGGGTTTACCAAGCAGAGCGAAGTGAGCAACTCGCCGAAGTTGGACTTGACGCGTCAAGTATCGCGAGCAAAGTCCGCGCGCTCATCAGCGCGCCGATGCGCGAATTCACGAACGCCTAAAAGCCGCGCGCGCGATCACGCCATCACAAAGACTGGCGGACCCGCAGCGATCACTGCGTCGCTCATCTTGAACTTTGATTCGTTCTCGCGGAATTTCTTCGCAAGCTCCGATGCCTTCGCGTCGTATGCAGCTTTGTCCGCCCATGTGTTGCGCGGGTTCAGCACGTCGCTCGGCACGCCTTCGACTGCGGTTGGAATGGAGAGCCCGAAGATTGGATGCGTCTCAAACGTCGCCTTCGCAAGCGAGCCGTTGAGAATTGCGGTCACGAATGCGCGGGTGTACGCGAGCTTGAATCGGTGGCCAACACCGTACGGACCAGCCGTCCAACCGGTGTTCAAGAGCCAGACGTTCGCGCCGTGCGTGCGAATACGATCGGCAAGTAGTTCAGCGTAGACCATCGGTGCGCGCGGAAGAAATGGACCACCGAAGCACGGCGAGAAGTTCGGCTGTGGTTCCTTCACGCCTGCTTCAGTTCCTGCGAGTTTCGAGGTGTATCCGTTGAGGAAGTAGTACATCGCCTGTTCGGGCGAGAGCTTTGACACCGGAGGAAGCACGCCAAAGGCGTCCGCTGAAAGGAACACGACATTCTTCGGATGCGATGCAACGGACGGCGTCTTCGCGTGAGCGATGTAAGACACCGGATACGTGACGCGCGTGTTTTCTGCCTTGGCCGCGCTGTCGAAGTCAGGCACGCGCGTCTTCGCATCGAGCACCACGTTCTCAAGCACTGAGCCAAACTTGATGGCATTCCAAATCTCTGGTTCGCCTTCCTTCGAAAGCTTGATGCACTTCGCGTAGCAACCACCTTCGATGTTGAACACGCCAGTGCTCGACCAACCATGCTCGTCGTCACCGACGAGATCGCGGTTCGGATCTGCAGAGAGCGTCGTCTTGCCCGTGCCGGAAAGACCGAAGAACAGCGCGACATTCGCATCATCCTTGCGATCGACATTGCACGAGCAGTGCATGGGGAACACGCCCATGTCTGGCAAGTCGTAGTTCATCGCGAAGAAGATCGACTTCTTCATCTCACCCGCATATTCAGTGCCGACAATGACCACCGTGCGCTTCTCAAGACTCTGCACGATGCCGATGTTCGTCTTCAGTCCGAACGCCGCTGGATCGGTGAGTTTCAAACCACACGCGTTGATGATCGTCCAATCGCTCTTAAACGTCGCGAGCTCTTCTTGCTGCGCGTTGAGGAAGAGCGTCTTCGCGAAGAGCGAGTGCCAGGCCTTCTCCGTGAAGACGCTGACCTTCAATCGGAACTTTGGATCAGCGCCTGCGTAACCATCGAATCGGTAGATGTCGGTCTGCGCGGAAAGGTGCGCGAGCGCAGCGACTTTCAACTTCTCAAAGTTCTCAGGCGAGATCGGTTGGTTGACCTTGCCCCAATGGATGTTCGCGTGAATGCCCGCGGTGTCCTCGAGGTACTTGTCATCAGGACTGCGACCCGTGCGCGCGCCAGTGTCGCACTGCAGCGCACCGTTGCTCGCCAACACGCCCTCACCGCGCCGGAGCGCGCTCTCGACGAGGAGTGCGGACGCGAGGTTTGCGTGGATAGTTGCGGAACCGAAATTGAGTGGAGCTGTTACGAGTGCCATAGAGTGCCTTGGATGAGGGGTTTCGATGGTAGCACGGAAGAATGCATTCGCCTCGTTGACCCTGCGCACCTGTGCGGATAAGGTTGCGCATCCATTGGAGGTCGTAGCTCAGTTGGTAGAGCGCCAGGTTGTGATCCTGGACGTCGCGGGTTCAAATCCCGTCGATCTCCCTTTTTTTCCCCCTCTCCGTTAGGGTTGGGAGTGATCCCCCATTGATTCCAGTACCCCGATTCATCGCACTGCAGCCTGAGGTGCGTTGGCACGATCGCGCGGGGAATTACGCACATATTCTCACTTTGCTCGACCGCGCTGCACCGCGATCTGGCGATTTCGTGCTGCTTCCGGAAATGTGTGACACCGGATGGACGACCGAACGCGCGGCCCTTCAAGGAGGCCACACTCTCGAGTGGCTTGCGGATGTTTCTCGCACACACAACATCTGGTTGCAAGCGGGATTCGCCCACGAAGACGAGGGCGGGAAATTCTCAAATGCTGCGGCGATTCTGAACCCGATCGGTGAAGTAAAGGCGATCTACAAAAAACATTTTCTCTTCCCAGGTGAACGTGAGGGCGAGAACTCGTTTGCGGCAGGTCGCGCGCTGCACATCGTCGATTGCGGATTCGCCAAAGTTTGTCCACTCGTGTGTTATGACCTCCGATTCCCAGAACTTTGGCGCATCGCCGCGCATGCTGGAGCAGAGGTGTTCACGATCGGCGCTGCGTGGCCAGCCAAACGGCAGGAGCATTGGCGACAACTTCTCGTCGCGCGCGCGATTGAGAATCAAGCGTATGTCGTGGCATCCAATCGAGTTGGATCGGACCCGACGCACACGTATGCGGGCGGTGCTGTGATCATCGATCCGCACGGGACTCGTGTAATTGAGGGCGATGCATCAGCCATGCACGTTTCGGCGCCGTTCGAGCGCGGCGCACTCGATGCATGGCGAAGAGATTTTGGAGCGCTCCGAGATCTCGATCCGTCACTTCTCGGTCACTCCGAAATTGTGCACAGTTGACGACGCGCGCCCGTGTGCAC
>QWPV01000078.1 GCA_003671055.1 Planctomycetota bacterium | reverse complement strand
GGGGACGACGACGGCGTACTCGTTCGGTGCGGGCATCACCAAGCAGCAGGCGAACTTCTCATCAGGGGGCACGGTCGCGTGCGGCAGCCTGCCTGCAAACCAGTGGGGGTTCCGCGAAATGCACGGCAACGTGTATGAGTGGTGCGAGGACGGATATCAGGCGACGGCATCGAGTACGCAGGACGCGGTGAACGGGAATTCGCCGACGGGCCGCGTGCTTCGCGGCGGCGCGTGGAGCTACGGCGCGGGCGACGTGCGTGCCTCCGGCCGCAGCAGCGTCACGCCGGGCAGCGCGGGCAACCTCGTCGGGTTCCGTGTCGCGAGGGCCCCCCTCTGATTTCCTTTACCCTCTTTCCTTTTTCCTTTTCATTTTTCTTTTCTGGCCTTCCTGATCCACTCGCCCGAGTCGAGTCTGCGCGCCTGACTTAAGCCCACCACGCCGAGCGCGAAGCGCGAGGCCCGCGAGCGGCCGTGACCAACTCAGGCAATCGAGGACAGGTACAATTCCCGCGAGCGCTCCTCGAAAACCCGTGCAGCGTGGTTGAATCTTTCTGCCTCGGATGAGAAAGGTGAACCTCCACACCAATCACGGACAGTCTTAATAAACCCTACCCAACTTTCGCGGCGGCCTCGAACGTTTCGGGCTGGCATAGCCGAGTGAACTGTGGATCCTCGTTCGTTAGCAACACACTTCGATCCACTCGAATATCGCGAGCTTGGCGTCTTCACGCGTCTTGAAGCGGGTGCCGTGCACCAGCTCTTTCTTCAGGATCGACCACGGACTTTTCATCATTGCGTTGTCGTAGCAATCACCCACGCGACTCATGCTCTGCTCCAGGTAGCAATGAGCGCGGGAATCATGAGTGCGGATCCTTGTGATTCTGTGGGGGGTTCGACGGAGCGAGGTCAGGTCGTGCGATGCATTTCACGGGAACGGCGCCCTCTGGATTTTCCCTGTTCTCGTGCGAGCCATTCTACCCAAGCGCCTAAGCGACCTCGAACGGTTAAGCGCTCCCATGCCGGTGACGAGCGCTGCCGACGCGCGGTCGGATTGCCCGCCGGACCGTTATAGGAGTCGCTTTGAGCCATGGGGCAACGAGGACTTTTTGACGAACTTTGCTGCTTCGTTAGCGTTTGATGGATTTGGATCTAGGTTCTCTACAGTTGATCCGTTCAAGCCACCTGCACGCGAGCTGTGACGCGCCTACTCTGACGACTGATATGCGAATCCACTCCACGAAACTCTTGCTTGCTGTTGCCTTGAGCGCCGCTGCGTTTGTGGCGAGTCCTGCATCCGCACAGATGCGGTTCGTGAATTACAACACCGCGAGATTGATTGGGGACACCGCGGCGTTCCAAGCGGTGTTGCTTGCAGCGGCGGATGACAATAGTCGCGGTTTTGCAGTTGATCCAGCGATCATTACTTTTCAGGAAGTGCCGTCCTCCATCCTTACGCAGTTGACGGGATTGGTGAACGCGGCTTACGCGCCGACGCTGTACACGCGCGCGACCTACACCGAAGCAACTGGTGAGTCGTCAGCGGGTGGCGCGCAGTGCATGTTCTATCGCACGGACTTGTTGACCGAAGATGTCAGTAAGCACATTGATCTCTCCACGGGTGGAAGTCGCTACACCGATCGTTGGTACTTGAAGCTCAATGGCTACACCTCATTGGCCGCAGGTTTTTATGTGTATTCCTCGCACTTGAAGGCGAGCAACACCGCTGCGGATGAAGCGACGCGACTTGCGGGCGTGATCACGATTCGAAACAACTCCGACACGCTGCCGGTGGGAAGTCACATCCTCTACTGCGGCGACTTCAACTTCTACACGAACGCTGAAGATGGATTCATCGAGTACACCTCGGCAGGCGTTGGAAAGGCGATTGATCCGTACGGTCTCTCGGATTGGACTGGAGCAGCCAACGCATTGCGACACACGCAATCACCGATACTCACATCGACGAATGGTCTTGTTGCGGGCGGTTGCGATGATCGCTTCGACTTTCAGTTGTCGAACCTCGACTTTCAAGACGGTGATGGCATCGCGCTCATCGCGAACACCTATCGACCGCTCGGCAACGACGCGAATCACTACAACCTCGGGCTCAATTCGCCTGCAAACAGCTACTTTGGCGCAGGGCAATCGGTGCGCTCGCAAGCACTCGCGAATGCACTCGTGCTCGCAAGTGATCACATTCCGTTGATCGCGGATTACGCGATTCCGCCCAAGCTGCAGCTCACGGGTCCGAGCAGCTACGGACGCGTGTTGCAGAACGCAACGATTCCGCTTGCGTATGCAGTGTCGAACATTGCGCCAGTGCAATTTGCGCAAGGCATGTTCGCGAACACCGCCGCGATGAGTTACGGGGGCACAGGTCTTACAGGCGGCGTTGCGAGTGTGAGCGTTCCGCTCGCGCCTTCATCGACGAACGCAAGCGTCAATGTGAACAGCGCAGTGGTCGGCGCGACGAGCGGCACGGTCGGTGCTGCGAGCAACGCGGAAGGCGGACAAGCCGCGACATCGATCACCGTGACTGGCACAGTCATTCGACGCGCGAATGCATCGTTCGCATCGAAGTCGGATCTCAATGCGAAGACGATCGACGGCAGTGTTGCCTTCGGACCAAACACGATTGACTTCGATATTCCCGTGTCGAACTTTGGATTCAACTCATTGCAAGCGCTCTTGGACGTGGACAGCGTCAGCGGATTGAGCGCGGGCTTCACCGGCGTCATCACTGCGATTCCAAATATCGCGGGCGCAGCAGGGACTGTTCGTATCCGTTTCGATGCAACTGGAAAAGCGCCAGGGCTCTACACCGCGAATGCAACAGTGCACGCGAGTGACGAAAACCTCGTTGGCGCACAGTCCTCCACCATCGCGCTCACGCTTCGTGCGACGGTGAATGCAAGCGCGAATCCTGCGGATCTCAACGGTGATGGCGAAGTCAATGGCGCCGATCTCGCGATCCTCTTGAACGCGTGGGGCACCACTGGTCCCGGCGACATCGATCAAAGTGGCATCGTTGATGCTGCAGACATCGCACTCTTGCTCGGAGCATGGGGCGTCTGAGTATTCTGTACTTCTCTTGACGCAAACCTTTCTCTCGCCGAGCTATTCGATTTCGATGTCAACACTTCGCCCGCTTCATGCGTCGCTGCTCGCAGCACTCGTTGCAGTCAACTGCTCGGAGTTTGCTTCCGCTGACAGCATTACAAAGACGCCGTCCAAAGACAACACACTCATTCAACAATCACCCGGCGAATGGTCGTGTGGTATGGCGACATACTTCTTCGCTGGTCGCGTGGGTGTGAACGGCGGAAGCACATTGCGTCGTGGTGCTGTGCGATTCGATATCAGTGCGATTCCCCCGGGTGCAACCGTGACGAGCGTGTCACTGCGGATGTATAGCAGTGCCGTAGGATTGGTGACCGCGCAGCCAGTTGAGCTTCGTCGCGGGTTGCTCGACTTCGGCGAAGGTCCGTCGGTGGCATTCGGTGGTGGAGGCGCAAATGCGGAGCCGCCGGACTCCACATGGAATTACAAGTTCTATCCGACGACGCTTTGGCCAACGCCAGGTGGATCATTTAGCAGCACGATCTCCGCGACGAAGAACGTTGCGAATGTTGGCTACTACACCTGGAGCACAACCGCAGCGTTGGTTGCGGATGTGCAAGCGTGGGTCAATGCACCGTCGACGAATTTCGGATGGATCGTGATCTGTGACGAAGGTGGTGAATTGCAAACGGTGAAGCGCTTCGACAGCCGCGAGTCATCGGTTGCAGCAACGCGTCCCACGCTCACGATTGTCTACACGCCACCGCCGCCTGCGAACCCAGCTGATCTCAATCACGACGGCGCAGTGAATGGCACGGATCTTTCGATGCTCATCAACGCGTGGGGAACAACGGGCGTGGGAAATATCGATGGCATCGGCACCGTTGATGCTGCGGATCTCTCGATCTTGCTCAACGCGTGGAATCAGGCGTAGTTGAGCGGCGCGTTAGATCTGGTTGCGTAACCGAAGATCGAGCCAGCCTTGAAGCGCGAGCGTTGAGGCACTTGTATCGCGTTCACGGATGAGTAGCGTCGTTGTGAAGTATGCATCCGCTTCGTTGCCGAGCAAGACTTGGCAGCAAGCCTTCATGTAAAGCGCATCAAGCGAAGGTGGAACTGCACTGACTGCGGCTTGCAAATTGTTCATGAGCAACGTTGTGCGTGACGCGAGCGCTGGATTCATCGGCGTGCGTGCGAGAACACCTGGATCAATCAGCATCGCTTGACGCATCATGATCGCTGCACCCGTGAGGTCGCCACCGAACCCATGCGCGAGTGCGTTGCCCACACGGGAAATCGCATCCATCGGATTGCTCTGCGCGAGTTGATCGAATCCATTCGCAGCATCGTGATCGAAGCCCTCGCTCACGAGTGACCACATCGCATCGGGTGAAGGGAGTGGAGCGGGCACGACGATCGGCGCTGGGGGAATCGTTGGGTAGTACACCGTTGCAGTGTTCACCGCGAATGATGTGTTCCACGAGCTAAACCCGACAGAGGAGCCCCAGTAGGGCGTGCACCACGCTGGGGTGTAGGGATAGACGGGATAGCAACCGTAAGGAGCAGGGCTGCAATTCCACCAGTAGTTCGACCAATAGCCGCGGAAGCATGGATTCCAACATGGGTTCCACGCAGGTTGGCAGTAATAAGAGCTCGCGTAGCCGTTCCACCAAGGATTGCCCCAGCTTCCGCACAGCGGCGCGCCGCCGCCACCATAGTAGAAGCCGAGATTCCAACCACCGCCGCCGAAACCGATCGCGAAACTAAATCCATCGTTGTCGTAGGGCTGCCAGCAGTTGACTGGCCCGCATGGTGGAACCCAACCATCACAACCACCCCATCCATTCGAGTACGAAACATTCGAGACATACTCGTTGTAGATGGTTGTGTTGTTGACGGTGTTGTTGATCGTGCCGTTGTTGGTGTTGCCGCCGCGATCGCGCGTGATTGGAGGATCAGCGGGAACGCCGCCGAGCGTATTGCCATCAACGAGCGGCGCGCCGCGAGTTGGACGAACTTGCGCTGGAGGCATTTGCACTGGCGCGTTCGACGTAACAGGCGTTGCGATGGGCTTGGGCTTCACGATGTCGCGAGGCTTGCGTGGCGCATCAACATCGGGAATGTCAACGATCTCCGTGATGCCGCGTGGCTTGATCGCGGTAGGTGGGACTGTCGTTGCAGGACGCACGCGTGGAGCAGTGGGAGCAGTGGGAGTCTTTGGAATCGCACTTGGTCGCGACAACGAAGGCTTGCCCGCGTCAACAGTTGGTTTCGTTTCAGGCTTTGTCACGACCGGCGCACTTGGTCGCACGACTGGTGGAGCGACAGGCACAACAACATCCGCATCAACAGGCTTGCGTGATGGCGTCGCATCGCGCGGCTTCTCTTGCGAAGGCTTCGAAGGAGCGCCTCGTGCAGGAGTCACTGGAATCTGTGGTGTTTCCTGCGCGGGTCTTCCGACGCCACGCGAGTTGCGATCGACAGGTTTGCTTGGTTGCGCAACCGGCGCATCGATTGGTTTCGCGATGGGCTGTGTCTGTGATGGTCGCGATTGTTGTGGTTTGCCTCGTGGTGAATCTTCAACGCGTTGTAAAGGAAGCGCTGCTGGAGTTGTTGGTGGACCAACGGGTCGCCAGTTTGGTGGCGCGACAGGTGCAGCAACAGGAGCGGGCTTCGGTGAAGCTTGCTCGCGTGGCTTCACTTGTGGCTTCACTTGTGGATTCGCTTGTGGATTCGCTTGTGGCGCAGGTGCTTGCGGACGGGGCGCAGCGATCGGAGCCGCGACAGGTCGAGCAACTTGCGGCGCCTGCATCGGAGGCGCAACCTCACGACGCGAGGGCGCTGATGGCATCGACGGCATCGAAGGTTGTTTCACATTCGGCATCGACGGCGCTGACTGCGGTTTCGATGATGGATTCATCGTCGGCGACCCACCTGATGGTGGTGCCATCGGTGGCTTCGCGAACGGCAGCGTTGCGGCGTTCAGCAGCGTGCTTGGTACGAGGAGGATTGCAGCGGCGATGCCAACTGCGGATGCGTTACCGAGTGAAAGTTTCAGAGCCATAGAACCAAAGGTCCCTTCTGCTTCGAAGTCATGTAATTGTGACCCATGAATGGCCAAATGCAAGTACGCGACGGAAGGCAAGATTGACGATCCCTGAAACCACTTTCATTCCGTGGCGACGCAGGAAATCGCAATTTGTGCGGGTGTGGGTTTCGAGCGGAGCTGAAATGAAACACGCCACCCGCAGTGGGTGGCGTGTTTGCAGTCAAGGCCGAGGCGGGATTCGAACCCGCGAATTACGGATTTGCAATCCGCTCCCGTAGACCGCTTGGGTACTCGGCCAGCATTCAGGCGCCTCAGTGAGGCGAATAGGCGATCTTCGCAGCAACGCTGCGCTTCGTCAATCCGTGTCCGCATCTCCTCGACTGAAATCAGCGTAGGATTCGCCTAGAACCACACAAACGGACGAAATTAGCGTTCGTCATTCTGAGTTTCACTCACGCCATGCACGCGCATCTGTACTTCAATCTTTGCAGCCAGGTTCGCGGGTGCGCCGCGTTCGTTTGCCTTTGCGCAGGTGCAAGTGCGCAACTGCTCGCGGTTTCCCAAGCGACCGACGCGCGGATTCCTCCGCCCGCCGCGCCAATCGCGTCTCCGCAAGCGCCAAAGCCGGCTGCTTCCGCTGATCTCGGTGGATATCGGCTCGCGCTGCTTCGCGAAGGCGCATCACTTGTGCACGCGATTGGCGAAATCACGCAAGATCCTGACGAGCGCAACTGGGTGTTTCGGGCGCGTGTGGGAACGCTGAACGCAAGCAGCGGGGCGGCTGCATCGTTGCGCCGAGAGCTCCTTCTCATGCCTTCACCTGTGCTCGAAGACATGCTTCGCGTGCAGAAGCTCTCGCCGGTGCCAGTTGAGTTTGATGTGACTGGCAAAGTGTTCATCTATCGCGGTCGCAATTGGCTGTTGCCTGAACTCGCGCCGCCGATCATGCGATTTGATGCAGCGCCGAGTGCAGTTGTCGCGCCCCAAGCGCCGCCGACAGCAGCACTGCAATCACCCAACGGCAAGTCGAGCGTTGTGTTGAGCGATGATCCTGATGATGCAGCAGTCGCTGAACTTGAGCGCAAACTTGAAGCGCGTATCGGTGCAGTTCCTGGTGTTCCGCGCCGCGATGATCCTCGTCGCATCGAAGAAGAATCCTCGGCAGCCACGATGGAAGACGTTGCGAACACTCGCGTATCGGATGATCCGCGCTTGCATGCACGACGCGGTCAACTCACACGCGATCCTTCTACTGGTGCGTGGCGATTTCTTCCACAACAAGCCCGAAGCATGCACGATGATCTCGCGCTTGAGTTGTTGCCGTGCTTGATGCTTGAACGACTCGAGCGTCTCGCGCGTGAATCGGAAGGCGTGTACGAAGTTGTGCTCAGCGGAAATGTCTTGCTCTTCGAAGGACGCCGCTACCTCCTTCCCTCGTGGTATCAGCGCGCACGCGGTGGCAAGGGCGTCGCTCCGTGAGTGATGGCGTGCAACGCGACGCGGAAAAGTCGCCAGCGAAGGTATGTCCAGAGCGTTGTCCTAATTGCGGCTATCCGCTCGAACTTGTCGCGGTGCATGGCCATGGACAATGTCGCGTTTGTGGAAGAAACATCGAGCCGTGTTGTGATGGCGAGATTTGCCCTCCTTCCAAATCCGACTGATTTTTCCGAAGAAAAAACGCCCTCGATCGAAATCAAGGGCGTTGGGGATTCAAAGATTGAAGTTGTCGCGTGCTCAGCCAAAGCCTGGTGGCCGTGGCGGATCTACTGGCGATCCGCCTGGGTTACGACTTGGTCGATCACCAAAGCCTGGTGCCGATGGTGGAGCAACTGGCGATCCGCCTGGGTTACGACCTGGGCGACTTCCGAAACCTGGTGCCGATGGTGGAGCAACTGGCGATCCGCCTGGGTTACGACCTGGGCGACTTCCGAAACCTGGTGCCGATGGTGGAGCAACTGGCGATCCACCTGGGTTACGACCTGGGCGACTTCCGAAGCCTGGTGCTGATGGCGGATCGATGGGAGTTCCAACTGGGTTACGACCCGGGCGACTTCCGAAGCCCGGAGCGCGCGGTGGTTCAACAGGAGTTCCAACCGGATTACGACCTGGCGTCGTGCCGAAGCCCGGAGCACGCGGTGGCTCGATAGGAGTTCCAACCGGATTGCGTCCTGGCGTCGTACCGAATCCCGGAGCCTTCGGCGGTTCAATCTGTCTGTCAGGCGTTCGCTTCGAAGGCTTCGACGTTGGACCCTCAGGCCGATGACTTGGGTTGTACGCAGGCGCAGCTGGCGCATCACCTGGATCCTGCAGCGGTGAAGGTCCTGGCGTCTCTTGCGCGAGAACCGTAGTCGCGCAGGCGAACACAATCGCAGCGGCTGTCGTGAAGAGGGAAACGTTTGAGCGGCGCATGATCAGAAACTCCTCGGTCAAGAATCTCGTTCCGAACTGTGTAGTTCATACGCTAAATCGGTCCGAACCCAATGAAGAGAGTCCAGATTTTCCCAAGATTTCTCTCGGAGCGCCAACTTCAGGCGTTTCAGATTACGCATTCGAAGTTAACTTCGCGCACTTTGGTTCACTTGGGTAGCGCGCTCTATGGGAGCGGCTGCTGTGGCGTGCAGCATTCTCCGCGATTTTCAGAATTGAATCGGAATTCGCTTGACCCGCCATGATGCAATCGGGACAATCGACGTCTTGCGCGGTGGCAAAGGATGTTGGACGCACGTGTGAAGGGAACGCAATGCTGCAACAAGTTGCTTGGAATTCTGCATCGATGATCTTCAGCGCTTGTGTGTTTGCACAACACTCTCCCGTGCCCCTGCCCGTCGTCGAGCCCGCGACGCGCCCAACAGTATCCCTCAACGCAGACGAGAACCTCGCGGCAGCAGGATGCAGTTGCCTCGATCAAGTTTTTTCGCGGCCCGCCGGACGAGTGGAAATCGAAGCGTTTACACGAGCGATTCCTCCCTCCTGCGTTCCACTCGTCGATGTGGAACTTCGTGGTTACAAATCGGCACTAGAACGCGGAAGGATTCTCCTGCGTGCTAGTCATCAGTATCAACTCATCGCCCGCGCGACGGGGTGCGAGCCTGGACTGAATGTCAGTCAGTTTGTCTATGTAGAGCATGCCGGCGATACCATGCTTGTCGACGCCCTCCGTGCGTTCTATGCCGGTGTCAAGGAACTTGAGGAAGAGGCGCTCTATGCGTTCATCGCCTCGATGGCGGCACTCGAGGTCTCTCCCTCGGACGAAGCACAATTCGAGCGGTGCGTCGCGGAGTTATCGCTGCGGATCGGCTTCCTCATGACACAGGTGGGTTTGCAGGGAACTTTCAGCGGGGCGGCGCCCGTTCCGAACTTGCTCGTGACGGTCTCGAGCCTGAAACTTCGGAATCCAGCTTGGTCGGACGCACTGCACTTGGGAGCGGTTCGGGCATGGGAACAGCGCTTTCAGGGCGACTGTCGTGATGTAGAAGATAACCCCGAGGTGATAGCGATCGCGACGGTGTTGTCTAGGTGGTTGCTTGAATCGGAGCCGTTGATCCTCAGTGCCGCGCGCGAATTGCGAACCCGAAGTCGGCTGGAGTTGAAAAACTTCGATCGACCGAGCGAGACGCGGTTCGAGGCGATTTTCGAAACACGGTGTAAAACCTCGAGTCTGTTCGACCAAATCCACCGGAAGAATCTTCTCATCGCATCAGAACTCGTTGAGTTGACGGAAACTAACTTTGGTGACGCGGCTGGGGATGAGTTATCCATCCGACTGCTGACCGCATTGTCGCAGGGATTGGATTACGCGCCACGGGTGCTTCGCCTCCTCGATTTGAGTTTGAGGCGCGATTCCGCGGCAGCGGAAGATCGGCTTGCGTGGGATGAGTTACTTCGAGGCACGACAGAATTCGCACGCGCGCAACGGAAGTTGATGCGACTGATTGCCGGCGCGATCGGTCAGCGTGAGTTACCAGAGTATCGCGAAGTCAATGGATCGCGTCTTCGTGACTTTCATGATGTCGAGATCGATCAAGCGCGCGAGTCGCTGCGTCGGATCGACCTTGCACTTTGGGACCGGATGATGGGATTTGAAAGAGGATTTGAATCGAAGTAGAATCAAACAAAGGCGATATGAGATGAATATTGCGAGTGGTATCGGATTTCGGACAGCATCGTTGTGCTTGCTTGTCTGCGGCGCAACATTAGGAGCGGCCATGGAGCCGCCCCTTCCCGAGCCGTGGGTTCAGGATAGTTGGTGCCCGAGCCAGACGAATCACGCTGGGCTTGGTCGATGTGTGAACCCGAGCGATGGTTGTGTTCACGGAGCGGCTTGCAGTGGATGCGCGAATACATCCAATTACTGGCGCGAATGCGTGCGGCAAGTCAAGGAAAAGGTGTGTCGACGATTTGGAACATCGTCGACGGAAAACGGGCTCACGTTTGATTGCGGTCTCGCAATGCATGGAACCTGCGAAGGAATGAGTTGCCACCAAATGACACCTGGTGGAGGCGTTGTATGTGGTGTACGGAATTGCGAAAACCCACCGGTGGCGATTCCATGAGGACGACGCAACTTTGGTGCACGCCATCGGGGCGTATTCAAGTGTTTGCAGCGGTGCTCGCAAGTTGCGCGTCTCTGACTTCAGGGCAAGAAGTTACCGTGACTCCACCTTCAAGCCCCACCACCGCATCCTCAACTGAAGGGGCGCGCGCGGAGGATCCACGGGAGTTGCTCGCCCAACTCATTCAGAAACTGAACGACGCATCGCTCCTGAAAGATGGAATCGCTCTGACGCTCGAGGCAAAGCGCGCAAACCTCGACGGTACGCCCGTCCTCGAACGGGGGAGATGGATTCGCTGCGGTGGAACATTCGTGCTTGAGCAAGCTTCGGTTGATTTCGAACTGGATGCTCAAGTGGTGGCGCCATACATGGTGTTTCAGATGGTCGGGCGAACCGATGGTTCTGGTTTGCTCCGAGGAGCGAATCGACTGACGCTCGCGGTTGCACAGTTGAGTCCGATCTACGATTTCGATGCAGTTGGAATGCTTGACGGCTCGAATCTGTTCATGCTTCGAGCGCTTGGGAAGAGTTGGGAGTATTATTTCAGAGACGTTGATTCAATTCAGAGAGAATCGGTGGGTGAGTCCGCAGACGTTTTTCGGCTTAGTTTT
The DNA here is from genome assembly GCA_003671055.1 of Planctomycetota bacterium. Taxonomy (GTDB): domain Bacteria; phylum Planctomycetota; class Phycisphaerae; order Phycisphaerales; family SM1A02; genus F1-140-MAGs142. The sequence goes on along the minus strand of QWPV01000078.1, from coordinate 1,522 downwards.
GATCCGCAGGCGAAGAGTCGAAAGGAAGTGGAAATCTGGTTGGAAAACCGTGAGGGGCGATGGATCGTCAATCGTTCTGTGATGACGATCCATCCGGATGTGGAGCACTGGCGGGAAGACGGTGGATGGTCAAGTGAATCTCGAACAATCACAGCGTGGAATGCCGACGTTCCGATGCAAGTGACTACTCGGGTCGAGAGAGCGGGCAAGCAAGGGGAGCCGATTTCAGTTTACGAGCGAACGCTCACCGTCACTGCCAGAGCGGACAACGTGACTGATCCAACTCGTTGCGATCAACTCAGGTCGAAGTCGGCGCTCATCCCGGGTGAGCGGGTTGAGGTTTCCGCCCGCGCGATTGTGTTCCAGGTTGGGAGCGCGATTTTTAAGTTCGGCAGGCACGAGTATCAGGCGCCACAAGTTCTCAATGAGATTCCAACCGACATGAAAGCACTCGTTGAGGTTTCACGACGCCTGCCATCCTTTGAGCCATCAAGTCCAATCGAGGATTCGGGCGAATGATTGCACCGAGCAGAGTTGTAAGGTGATTCGCGCACGCCTTGCTACTAGTAGCGCTCGTCGCCTGTGACCAAGTGTCCCCAAACTCGCCGCGCGAAGAGAGCACGGTCGCAGATCCGCGTACAACGCAACCAGAAACTGCCGCAGAACAACTCAAATCTCTCAACCTCGAAGCGCTCTCGAGCCTCACTCTCGAAGTCACGGTCGACGATAGTAAAGCGCTCACTGCGCAACGAGTCCCAATTAAGCATCGCGTTGTGCTACTAAACTCGGGACAGCAGGAAAGGGTCATCTCAGGTATTCAAAGTTCGTGCAGCTGTCTAGAGGCAAAGATTCTGATAGGCACAGCGGCGCCGGGGGAATGCCTCGAGGTGGAGCTTTCTGTGACGGCGCCGACGTCGCAGGAAAAGACCGGATTCGCATACATCATGTTTGCGGAAGGAGTGGTTGTGACCACCTCAATCCGCGTGCTTGCAACGGAGTACACCCGCGCGTGGATAGGTGAGGTGGAATTCGATGCAGTGCACGCGACTGTTCAAGTGTTGGCGTCTAGGAGCACGTCACCGCCACTCTCGGCGACTGCTCGAGCAGGAGAGAGCGAATCTTCGCAGCCGTTGTGGGAGCCCGTGCGCTCCGCAGATGGTTCGATGTCCGCACTCTGGATCGCGCGTGTTCAGCTTCCGATGCAGAATCCGGAGGATTGGCGCATTATGTATGGAGATGGCCTGCTTGGAATCGTGAGCACATCGCTCCGCGAAGTCGCGCTTCCGCCAGAGTGATCTCGAGCGCCGTTCCGCCTTGCCAACAACTCACGCATTCGCAGTCGTGACTTCGCGGACTTTGGTCATCTTCGGGGGGGTGCCGAGGGGGCTGCCGGATTCGCGGTTGACGGGGATGGCGGCGATCTTGTCGACGACTTCCATGCCTGTGATGACTTTGCCGAAGGCGGTGTATTGCTTGTCAAGGTGCGTGCAGCCGTCGCGGCTGAGGCAGATGAAGAACTGTG